>CAYYXF010000077.1:4391-6596 GCA_964475545.1 uncultured Candidatus Bathyarchaeia archaeon
TCAAACTCCCTGTAAAGCATTTGAGACAGCTTGTAGCACTGGAGTTTCTTATTAGCAGAAGGCTTATTCGTGCCATACCTTGTTCCGATCGCCATCACGCCTCCGGTCAAGGCTCCGCAGACAGAGCCACATCGCCCTATCCCAGCCCCAAAACCCGTGGCAATTTTGGGGATTAACGCGTTTTTGCCGTTCCAATGCTCGAACATAGTTAACAGGACACTCTGGGCGCAATTGTAGCCGTCAAGGAAACGTTCTACTGCTTTTTCACACAGAACGTTCTTTTCAGTCATGCTTCCACGAGCAGAAAACTGGTCAGAAGCCTTTGGTGATCTTCTGGATAACAGCAACCAGCAACTTCACCATGTTCTCAACGTCTTCCAAGTCCAGCATAGACGTTGGGCTGTGGATGTAGCGTGTTGGAACGCCGATTGCACCACTGGGCACACCTTCCCTAGTTAGCAGTATGCGCGCTGCGTCTGTCGATCCTGGCACGCCCGCCTCAAGCTGATATGGAATCCTGTTCTGTTCTGCTGCGTCGATTAGGAGTCGAAGGATTTTCGTTGGGACGATCATTCCTGAATCGGCAACAGTCAACGCTGGCCCTTTGCCCATCTTTATCGGCACTTCAACTTCCTTCACTCCAGGCGTGTCTCCTGCTATAGTCACGTCAACCGCGATGCCAAAGTCCGGGTGTATGCCGAATGCTGACGTTGCTGCGCCTCTTGAAGCGGCTTCCTCTTGCACTGTCCCGACTGCATAGACTGTGCACTCCGTTCTCTTCAATCTCTTTAATGCCTCAATCATGACTGCGCAGCCGACCCTGTCATCTAAAGCTTTACCAATAACGATGTTTTTGCCAATCTTTGCGAATCTGATATCAAAGCTCACAGTATCCCCGATTCCTACTCCCATTTTTTCGGCATCTTCACGGCTTCTTGCTCCAACGTCTATGAAAAGCTCATCGTAACTGATTACTTTCTGGCGCTCCTCAGGTTTCTGTATGTGCGGGGGCCTAGAGCCTATGATTCCATGGAGAGGTCCTTTCTTGGTATGAACTATGACCTTCTGAGCCAAAAGAATACGATCATCTATTCCGCCTATTTTTGCGAAGTACAGGAAGCCCTTTCTTGTGATTGTCTTCACAAGCAAGCCTATTTCGTCCATGTGGGCGGCGAGCATCACTTTAGGCGCGTTCTTCTTTCCCGTTTTTATTCCGATGACGTTTCCAAGCTTATCCTCTTGGATCTCGTCCACGTAAGGCTTCAGGAATTTCTTCATTAGATCCGCGATTTCTTCTTCTCTGCCTGTTATTCCGCAAGCGTTTGAAAGCGTTTCTAGAGTTTCGATAAGTGTCATCGCTTGTTCCTCTCGAAGAGATTGAGAATCAGGGAAATCTGTATTAAACGATTGTGGTGCTCAGCTTGAATAGTCTGCAGTATCTGAAACAGAATCTACTGCGAAAAGATACGGTCAAAGCTTTTCTTCACAGGTCTGCACTACTAGGATTGTGATGCTATGCGGAAAAGCCTACAGGTGAGCCTTGTTGCTGTCTTTGCAGCATTGCACGCAGTCCTGTATTTTGTCTCGTTCGGACTGTGGCGAAACTGGGGAGTCTATCTTGAAGCCATTGAAGGCATAATCTTAGGGCCAAGAATAGGCTTTCTGGCAGCTTTTCTTGGCAGTTCTATCGCCCGATTTATCAAGCCGGACCCTTTCTGGATGTTCGGAATAGTTGCTGAGCCTCTTAGCGTCTTGGCTGCAGGGTTGCTGGCTAGGGCCAAATGGAAACCAGTTCTAGCACTATATGCGGTGATGCTTTCAGCATACTTCATTCACCCTTATGGCCGAGCCCTTCCAATCTGGACAATATTGGACGTGCTGGTCGCGCTGTTCCTCATTTATCCAACTGCAATGCTAAGTCAGAAACTGTTCAAAAAGGACGCCAAACACCTGTCAATCGCTTTGGCCCTAATTTCCTTCATCTGCATAGCAACAGATTCCCTCGTGAGAATATTTCTGCTCGTGCCAGCCGGCTTGTATAGCCTTCCCGATTTTCCTGGAACCTACGACTTACTCCAAGCAGTGTTTGTGGGAGCAGCTGCCACTTCCTACGTAGAGGATGCTATTGCCGTGTTCATCTCACTCATCGTCGGCGTACCACTGCTAACAAGCGCTTTGAGGCTCAAGATTCTTGAAGAGCCGACC
>CAYYXF010000078.1:0-6569 GCA_964475545.1 uncultured Candidatus Bathyarchaeia archaeon
TTGATTATGCTCTTCGTGGAAAAGACTGGAACGTCTATTGGCTTCTGTTGAAAGGCGGTCGCCCGATGAGCGTTCGCGAAGTTCAGAGAACCTTACACTTCAGCAGCCCAAGCGTTGCGCAGCATCATCTTGAACAATTGCGTGAGCTAGGATTAGTTCAGAAGCAAGAAGTCGGAGGCAACTACTTTTTGGTCGGCGAGGTCAAGATTGGGGTGTTGCGTCACTTTATCAGGCTGGGAAGGCTGCTCTTTCCAAGATACTTCTTTTATGCCGTCTTCTCAACCGCTTCATATATCATCTATCTTCTTGCATTCATGCATGGGCCGGCAAGGGAAAACCTCTTCATCATATCGCTTGGCGCAATAGTCACGGTCATCTTCTGGTATGAAGCTGTCAGGATATGGTCTCTGAAACCGTTCTAACTCTTAGTCCATATTGTACTAGGGCTTAGGATAAAATAGAATGCATCATCATCTTGTCAGTAGGTGAACATCTGGTGGAAAGAAAAATAAAACGAAAGGCAGTGCTCTATGGTGTTGCCGCAGTTCTCCTAGTAGCTGTCATAAGCATGTTATCCATCGACATGAACTATCAGCCAAAATCTGAGCTTCCACTACCTTCTTCAATTCAAGCTTCCGCATTTCTACCAACATTCTCTTCTGCTGAAGCCCTTAAGGACTTCCTGAAAGCAAATTCGAGGACCCAAGGAGCCTTTTCGCTATATGGCCCGTACGACGTCAACACACTCACAAAATCCTTAGGACTGCCAGCTGCCCAATTCTACTCAGCTCAGGAGGGTTCGGCTCAGACAAATCAGCATTCAAATACAAACATTCAAGTTGCAGGCGTCGACGAAGCAGATATAGTCAAAACTGATGGACAATACATCTACGTAGTGTCTGGCAATGTTATATCGATTCTTGAGGCTTATCCCCCACTGGGAGCCAACATAGTCTCCAGAATAAATCTTGATGACCTGCAACCTATGGGAATCTTTGTGAGCAGTGACAGACTCGTGGTGCTTGGCAGCAAATATTCCGTTCCAACAGGCTTCTACCAACCTTACAGCATGGACATCAAAACCTTCGTGAACCTCTACGACATTCAAGACAGGTCGACCCCTGTACTTCTACGCAATCTAATTGTAACGGGGAGCTATTTTAATTCAAGAATGATAGGCAAATATGTCTATTTCGTGACAGGCCAACCGGCTTACGTGATCTATGACTCAGTGATACTTCCCAAGTTCTATACGGAAGGCCAAGCCAAAGAAGTGGCTCCATCTGAAATCCACTATTCCAACGGCACTGACGAATACTACCAGTATACGACGTTCGTTGCCGTGAACATGCAGGACCCGACAGAAGCGCCGACGTACTTGACAGTCATGATGGGCGGGGCGAGCGAAACGTATGTTTCGCTGGACAATATTTACATAGCTTTTCCCGATGTGAATGATAATACGTCAATCTATCGCGTACGAATAAAGGACAACAACATGACCTGCGAAGCCAACGGCAAAGTGTCTGGACAAGTGCCGAACCAATTCTCAATGGACGAGTATAACGGCTACTTCAGGATAGCAACCTCAGCATGGGTGAACGGCGTCGAACAAAACAGTCTCTACGTATTAGACATGAACTTGACCATGACTGGGAATCTCACAAACCTTGGAGTGCACGAACGTCTTCATTCAGTCCGATTTATGGGAGACAGATGCTATCTTGTCACATTCCAAAAAACAGACCCGCTGTTTGTGATAAACCTAAGCGAACCGACAAACCCGACAGTTCTCGGCCAGTTAAAGATACCTGGATACTCTGATTATCTGCATCCCTACGACGAAACTCACATAATTGGAGTGGGCAAAGAAACAGTCGAGGCTGAGGAAGGATACTTCGCTTGGTACCAGGGAATAAAAATATCACTTTTCGACGTCAGCAATGTTAGTGATCCAAAACAAATGTACAATGTCACAATTGGCGACAGAGGATCAGATTCCCCAGTCTTGACAGATCACAAGGCGTTTCTGTTTGACAGGGCAAAGAATCTGCTAGTCATACCTGTGCTATATGCAAAGATTGATCCAGCTCAGTACTCCGGCAATGTTCCTAAATGGGCCTATGGCACGGCAATCTGGCAAGGGGCATACGTTTTCAACATAACGCTGACTGAAGGCATTGTCTTAAGAGGCAATGTTACTCATCAGACTGGCGCATTCACTTGGAACAGCGGCCTTGACGTCAAGAGAGCTCTCTACATAGAAGATGCGCTTCACACAGAAACGGTGCTCTACACAGTGTCCGACAAGAAGATAGAGATGAACGATTTGGATGATCTAGCACTGCTGAAGGAGATAGATCTTCCCTAAACTCCCTCTTTTCTATGTTGAGCTTCTCTCGCATATCCTCTCGTAGTAGTCGCGACCTTGTTTATAACCAAACAACGTTAAGTTTGTTTCGTTCCTTTGAGGTCACTCTGATTCCGTGTGTACAGTCACGATGGTTTCTGCAAAATGTGTCTTCACTTTTTCCTCAATCTCAGAAGCAATCTTGTGCGCATCCTCTACCGAAGTTTTCTTTGTGAAGGAGCATGCTATGTTTATGTAACGTTTCTCATCTGCCACGTAGGTCACGATTCCCTTGATTCGGAAGACTCCACGTTGTGGCTGTGTGATCTCGTGAACGGCTTTGCTTATTTCGTCTTCGTTCACCAGCAGTCCTCTTCGCTCCTTGAGAGTGGAGGGTTCTATGTGAACCGCGATGTTTTCAACGTCAGCTATTCTGGTTCCTATTTTGTCTTCGATTCTTTCAGCTATGCGGTCTGCTTCCTCCACAGATAGTCTCGAGTCTACGTAGATGTGCAGAGTAATGTGCAGCCTGCCCTCAGCGTAGGCTGTGTCGATTTCATGAACCCCCTTCACACCCGGGGTTCCCAGTGCCAACCTTTCAACTAATTCTTCCGTGGGCATTTCAACAGGCAATGGTTCAGTGTGAATTGTAACTTCGGCATTTCCTAAGGCGTTCCTTATGTTTGCTTCTATCTTGGAGGTCAGGTCATGGGCTTCCTCAAGATCCAAATAGTGCGGAACCTGTACTGTGGCTCGGACAAAGATTTTGTCACCTGCTTTTCTGATCTTCAAATTCTCACACTTGCGAACTCCTTCCGTGCCAAGTATCTCTTTTCTAACCTTCTCTGCAACGTCTCTTGATATGGTGTCGCTGAGCTCCATTCCGCTTTCCCAAACGAGTTTGACACTTAGGTAAGATAGCAAGACGCTCAGAACCATGGAAGCCAAGGCGTCTCCAAACATGAACCCTAGCGTAGCCAGTCCGAATCCTAGAAGCGCTATGATCGTTGAGCTTAAATCTGCTAGCGCATGGTAGAATCCGGCCTTCATTGTGGAGCTTTTGCTCTCTCTAGCTTTCAACAGAGTTCCTACCCTGAAGAAGTCTATGCAAAAAGTGTAGCCAATGGCAATCCAGCCCGCATATTCCAACCCGAAGCTAATAGTCTCATTCCGTAGCACCTTCAGAATGGCTTCATACAAGATTAGCAACGCTATGCCTGTAAGTGCGATTCCGCCTACTAGTCCGCCGATTGTTTCGAATTTTTCGTGCCCGTACATGTGCTCCTCGTCTGGCGGCTTGAGCGAAGCCCGCAGGGCAACAAAAAGTCCAACAGTCGTTACGGCATCAAGCGTTGCATGTATGCCGTCGCTTACGATAGCTAGGCTGCCAACAACCAAACCCAAGATTATTTCGACAAAAACCACCGTTGATATTGCAAAGGCTGAAAGCTTGAGCGACCTTAACTTATGACTGCCCTCTGCCGAACCTTGCATCATCGTTCAAGGCTATATTGCCAGAACGGGCAGATTTAAGAATTATGGGCCCTTCGTTCTTCTCTTTTCGTTCCTTGAAGAGTCACAACTTATATCTGCGTTTTGTGTGGCACCTTGTCGATGAATCCGTTCTCACGTTTCAGCAGTCGTTATGCGTTTATACAAGGTAATTTCCTAATCCTTACGATAACATGGGTTCTTATGTTCTTTGCATCTCCGATTCCCAACACTTATGCCAGCAAATACTTCAAAGACGTGTTGGGAGCAGATGATTTTCTTCTGAGTGTAATAGGATTTGCAGGATCAATTGCAATTGCTTTTGTGCAGTTCCCAGGCGGTTACCTTGCGGACAAGCATGGGAGACGATGGCTCGTCTACACGATGACTTTTGGTGTCGCTTTGTCTTATGTCTTCTTTGTTTTTGCGCCGTCATGGCACTTCATAGTCATAGGCGCGATGATCCAGAACTTGTGTCTCCTCTATCAGCCAGCATTGTTTGCCATCATGCTCGATTCTGTCTCTCCTGAAAATCGCGGTGCTGGATTCACGCTTCAGCAGGCAATAACAAATCTTGTTGGATTGCCTGCAGCAATCATAGCAGGCTATCTGATACTGATTTTTGACCTCAACATTGGGATGCGAATAGCCTATGCAATAGTCACTGTTGCCTACTTCGCCGCTGCCCTGTTGAGAGCTAAAATCAAAGAAACGCTACCTTCGATCAACGGAGACGCACATCCAAACTTTCTGGCCGCCCTGAGGGAGTACCCTCGATCTGTAAGGGAGAGCATGCAAGTTTGGGGCCAGGTTCCGCGCGCTATTTTCCACTTGTTCGTATCCAATGCTGCTATCAGCAGCTTGCTTGTTGGCTGCAACACGTATTTTGTCATTTACGCTACTGAGGTTCTTAACATAGCAAAGTTTCAATGGGCAATCGTTATGGCTTTCATGTCGCTGACCGTTGCGATCCCTAGCATTGTTGCCGGTCTAGGGATGGATAAGGTTGGACGAAAACGTTTCCTAGTCGCCGCGTATCTTTGCTACGTTCCAGCTATGCTCATTTTCGTTTTCGCGAATTTCTACATGCTCTTGCTAGCCTTCTTCTTTTTCGGCTTAGGTCAAATGCTACAGTCAAGTAGCTATCAATCTCTTCTAGGCGATTTGACCCCCAGAGAACTGAGAGGAAAGGTCGTCGGATGTAGTCAATTCTTCATCTATCTGAGCCAAGCGTTCACGCAGCTTCTGATCGGCCTGCTTTATTCTTACATCTGGAAGCCGCTGCCATTTTTGATGCTGGCTGTTGGCGCCGTGCCCCTTGCCTTGTTTGTGTTTTTCAAAGTGTTTGAACTGGACACTAAACAGGTTTAAAGCTTAAGAAGAGGATACGCATTTAGGTTTGGGGATCAGAATCAGAAGAGAGGTTGAAGCTTCGTGCCGTTTGTCGCGATAGAGAAAGTCTTGGCAGGAGAGCATGAAGACAAAAAAGTTGCCGTCCGAGGTTGGATCTATCGCAAGAGAGAAAGTAAACAGACTATTTTCCTTCTGTTGCGTGATTCAACAGGAGTTATTCAATGTACTGTTAAGGCTGACAGCAAAGCGTGGACTGACGCTGAAAAACTCACGATCGAATCTTCTTTGTCGCTAGAAGGCAACGCTAAGCCGGATAAGCGTGCCCCAGGCGGGTACGAGATAGCAGTTGAGAAAATCTCGATTATGGGCTTGGCTGAGGTTTTCCCAATAAGCAAAGATAAGAGTGAGGAATTTTTGCGTGACATGCGCCACCTGTGGCTTCGCAGTCGCAAAATGAACTTGGTTATGAAAGTGCGCGATGAAGTCCTTCAGGCGACACGTGAATTCTTTAGAAGGCAGGAGTTCACAGAGGTTTCTCCGCCCATGTTTATCTCAGCCGCCGTCGAGGGCGGCTCGACGCTATTTGGCTTGAAATATTTCGATCAGGACTTGTACCTAACCCAGAGTTCCCAGCTTTACCTCGAAATACTGGTCTACTCATTAGAGAAGGTCTACTGCATCGCCCCATCCTTCAGAGCCGAAAAAAGCCGTACCATCAGACATTTGACTGAATATTGGCACATAGAGGGAGAGTGGCCATTTGCTGATATGCAAGATCTGATGCGTTTCGAAGAGGAACTTCTGACCCACATTTGCCAAAGGACTGCCAAGGAATGCAGAAAGGAATTCGCGGAAATCGGTGCTGACATTTCCAAAGTGGAATGTGTGGAGACACCATTCCCAAGGATAACCTACACTGAGGCACTTGAGAAGCTCAAGGATCAGGGTTCAAGAATAGGGTGGGGAGAGGATCTTGGGTACGATGATGAAAAGGCATTGGCTGATGGGTTTGGCAAACCCTTCTTCGTATATGATTATCCAACAGCGATCAAAGCATTCTACTGCAAGACCTATCGGGATAATCCTGAAGTTGCAATGTCCACCGACATGCTAGTCCCCAGAATAGGCGAGATATCAACGGGCGGCGCAAGAGAAGATGACAAGGACACATTGATCAGACGAATCAAGGAGATGGGTATGAAAGAACAAGACTATGACTGGTATCTGGACTTGCGCCGGTACGGTACCGTCCCACATGTCGGATTTGGCATGGGTTTGGAGAGAGTGTTAACTTGGATGCTTGACTTAGAAAACATAATTGACTCTATTCCCTTTCCGAGAACAACAAGAAGATTTTACCCTTAGAAAGCGCGCG
>CAYYXF010000079.1:0-6373 GCA_964475545.1 uncultured Candidatus Bathyarchaeia archaeon
GAGAACCTGCTATCGCATTGATCTCACGTAGTACGTCAAGTGTTGTTCAAACGACAATAAGGATTTTCAGAGCTTGACTGAATGCAGGGAAAAGGATAACAATGCTTTCAACGTACTCTGTTTGAGGCTAGCCTGACGTCAAGATATCAAAGCGTGTTCAAAGACGAAACAAAACTTGACATTAATTATGTTCCTCACAGGCTTCCCCACAGAGACAGCGAACTGCGGCTGCTGATGGAATTCTTCAATTCTATGCTGCAGTTTCCTGGAAAAATGTCGCAAAGAGTCCTGGTAACTGGTGAAGTTGGAACAGGCAAAACTGTGCTTTCGCAACGTTTTGGAGCCGACATGACTAGGGAAGCTGGCAACCATGGTACCCATCTGCGCTACATTCATATAAACTGCCGAGAATACCATGGAAGCTTCTTCCTCATCTTGCAACATGCGGTTTCAGTTTTCCACCCGAACTTCCCCAAACGAGGCTATTCAGCGGAGGAGCTTCTCCGCATTCTCGCGCAAATCCTCGAAGAAGAGAATGCCTACGCGATCCTAACCCTAGACGAATTTGACAGCCTAATTCTGAGAGAGGGATCTGAGGCCGTCTACCAGCTAACCAGGTTGCAGGAGGTCCGGCAGAACAAGCCTCAAAGACTGTCGCTAATATTCATTCTACGAGACATAAGTCTAATTGATAAACTGGACGCCAGCACAAGAAGCACCTTGCAATCCAATATAATCAATCTTGCAAAATACTCCAAACAGCAACTCACAGATATCCTCAACGAACGTGTTTCCATCGCTTTCAAACCTCTAGCCGTGCCCGAAGAGACAATGAACGCAATCGCTGAACTTGCCTTCTCTGAAAATGGAAACGCGCGTTTCGGCATTGAACTGCTTTGGCGGGCTGGAAAGTACGCTAATGCGGAAAACTTGGACACCGTCAATCCGGAATGTGCCAGGAAGGCTGTTTCGAGCATAATTCCAGCCACGAAGAGAAGCGACTTAGCATATCTCAGCTTGCACGAAAAACTCCTTCTGGTCGGTGTAGCCAGGCTCTTCAAGGAAAGCCACAAAGCCCAAGTCTCTCTTGCAGAAGCCGAACAGGCATACATGGTTGCATGCGAGGAGTTCAACACAAAACCGCACAGTCACACACAACTGTGGAAATATCTGCAAAATCTCTCATCCATAGGCATAGTGAAAACAGAAGTCTCGGCCGCGGGTCCGCGAGGGAGATCTACACTTGTTTATCTGCCCAGAATTCCTGCAAATGATTTAGAGAAGGAGCTAGGGGCTCTCCTGCAAAAGGGGGAAGAATGAAAAGCAATGAACATTGAAGACGTTTTCTGCTCGAAGGTTCGCATGAAGATTCTGAAAGTTCTGGCGCAATTAGGTGAGCTCAACGTTTCCGAAATCACGCGCAGGCTTAGCATAAACTACGAAACGACGGCCAAACACTTGGAAATACTGGAGGCTGAAGGCATTTTACAACACAAGAGATTCGGGAGAATACGCTTGTACAGGCTTGATGAGAATTCGCCCAAGACCAGGGCAATTCGAACACTCTTGGATGTCTGGAAGCAATCTGAAACTATTTGATGTAGGCAGCTCAATGATTCAATAATCAGGTAAAGCAAAAGAGAAAAGAGACAGCATACTATCTCAAGCTTCTGAGCATGATGAAAACCGAGGTAACAACATATGACCATGGTTGACATTTCAAACAAACCAGAAGTTTTTCGCGAGGCAACTGCAAAAGGCATAATAAAGCTGAAAACCGAAACCATACAGCTAATCGAAAAAAGGAAAATCTCGAAAGGCGATCCCCTGTACACGGCACGCATTGCCGGGATCACAGCTGCCAAAAAGACAAGTGATCTGATCCCACTTTGCCACCCCCTACCATTAACAAAGGTGGAAATTGAAGCCGAAATCGTGGACGCTTCAACCATTCAGGTTACTTCAACCGTGAAAACTAGGGCTCAAACAGGTGTCGAGATGGAGGCGCTGACAGCCACTGCTGTAAGCCTTTTGACAATTTGGGACATGGTAAAACAATACGAAAAGGATGCTGAAGGGCAATATTCATCTACAGTCATCAACAACATTCATGTTACAAGAAAAATGAAGGAAGGCGTGTCTGAATGAGCGAAAGTGTAGGAAGGCACAAGGCTGAAGCACCAAAGAAGCTCAGCTTTGCCATTTTCACTGTAAGCACATCACGGTATCAGCAGTTAAAGAGAGGTGAGGCTGTAAAAGACGTGTCTGGACATCTCATTGAGTCTCTAGTCGAGAAGGCTGGACATGCAATAGTGTTTCGAGAAACGATTTCAGACAACAAAAACATGATTGAAGAAGGTCTGCGATACTGTCTGGGTTCTCCAGTGGTGGACGCTGTCATCTTTTGCGGCGGAACTGGCATAACTCCATCCGACATCACAATCGAAGCTATATCACCATTGCTAGAGAAGACTCTCCCCGGCTTCGGCGAAATCTTCAGGCGACTGAGTTTCGATCAAATCGGATCTGCAGCAATTTTATCCCGTGCTATTGCAGGGGTAGCTAACGGCAAAGCCTTTTTCTGCATTCCCGGTTCGCCTGACGCCGTGAAGCTTTGTCTTGAAAAGCTTATATTGGCCGAAGCGGCTCACGTCGTTAAGCATGCTCGGGAATAACGATGGTGCTTGAAGACAACTTCGGACGCCCACTTCTCAATTTACGGGTGGCCGTGACCAGCCATTGTGATTTGCGTTGCAGTTTTTGCCACATGGAAGGCGAAGAAAGACCAAGCAGTTTCCCCACAAGAGAAATGACCGTTGATGAGATCGGCCGCATTGTGAAGATTGCCGTCGAATTAGGAGTGTCCAAAGTCAAACTGACTGGGGGCGAACCCCTCGTTCGCAAGGACATCTTGGAAATTGTCGGAAGGATTTCGGCGACGCATGGTCTATCGGATCTTTCCATGACGACAAATGGCGCATTGCTTGCTCCCATGGCTGAAGAACTGCGTGCGCGTGGTTTGAGACGTGTGAACATCAGTCTTCCAACGTTGAATTCTGTAGTCTACAACAAGCTAACTGGTGGAAGAGTGGAAGACGTTCTCAAAGGCGTTGAAGCAGCTGTTGACGCCGGATTCTGTCCAGTTAAACTCAACATGCTCGTATTAAAGTGCGTCAATGATTACGATTTTCCAGAAATGATCCGTTTTGCCGCCGAAACCGGAGCGATTCTGCAGTTGATAGAGCTTGAGCCGATAAACATTGATGACACATATTATGCTGCTAATCACAAGGCATTAGATGAATATGAAAGCCTGTTACGGCAAAAAGCCGTGAAAGTCGAGACTAGGCAGTTTATGCAGAACCGACGCATCTACCATTTGCCAGACGTGAGGGTTGAGGTCATTCACCCGACTGAAAACACCGAGTTCTGCGAGAATTGCACACGGCTGCGGGTGACAAGTGATGGACAGCTCAAGCCATGCTTGATGAGAAATGACAATCTTGTAGATATTCTCACACCCATGAGAAATGGAGCAAGCGACGGAGAAATAGCACAACTGCTTATGCTGGCAAATCAGAAAAGGCGACCATATAACAACGTTAAATAATCATTATGGCAATTCAATTTTCGATATTCTATGCTTGAAGGTAACAGAATCAAACCTGAGAGCGCGTGCTAGCGCAGTTCCAACATCCTGACTTCAAGTCTCTTAGTATCAAGCAAGGCTATCGTTGACTTACCTGTTAGATATCCACATACTTCGCCAGGGTTGATTACTAAGGTTTTGCCTTTTCGGTAAAACTTTGCCTCATGGGCATGCCCATGGACCACAACATCGAACGCTCCACTATCAATCAAGGCGCTCAAAAGCTCTTCGTCACCACCATGCAGCAAGACAATTTTGACGCCGTCCACATCCAGCTTCGCAAAGTCACCGCGTATCTCTAGCCTTTTGTTCTCACTGAATCTTCTCCTAAGCAGTTCATGATCACCGTCATTGTTGCCAAAAACACCAACAAGCCTTGCCTTCAATCCTTTGAATCTTGGAACTACAAACGGCGAAACATAGTCACCAGCGTGAAGAACGAGTTCGACATTTTCATCATTCAGCATCTTTACGGCCTTGTCCACCATAGGCAGGTGATCATGCGTGTCAGAGATCAAACCTATCAACAATTCTGTCACCGACTGCAGACTATTCCTTTCAAAGGCAAATAAAGTCTTCTTTGGGCTTTTGCTCAAATCTAGAGGCTTGTTCTAGAGAATATTTCATTCTCGGGAATACTCAGACCAGCGAAACACGGCTTAAAACGCTCCATGATATCTTTCAGTTATAGAAAACAGTTCTAAAAGAGGAATATAGAGAATGAATCCATGGGGTTCGAATCCATCGGCCAAACGAAGAGACAAATTATTCATTATGGCGGAAATTCTTGAAATAGCGAAAGAAGGAACTTTGAAGACGCAGGTTATGTACAGGGCGAACTTGAGCTTCACGCAACTCAATGAGTATCTCGATTTCATGCTGAAGATCAGCTTGCTGGAAAAAGTTGAAAGCAACGATAGAGAAGTGTATAGGGCAACCGATAAGGGAATGGAATTTCTTCAACGTTACCGTGAAATAACTGAATTGCTTAGAAGAGAGGATAACGGCTACAAGAATGATGTTAAGGTTCCACCGCCTCATTTGCTGAAGAGAAATTAGCCTCTGTCTTGCAGAAGACGTAGCTGTTGCATTGAAATTTGTCTCTGCAGAAGACCAGTGCGCAAGTTAAGTGAGAACTCGCTTTCTCAAGTCTTCTTCCAAGTAGACTTTGATTCTGCTTTTTAGCGTCGGAAATTCCTCCAGCATTGCTACGATGATCTGCTCTCGGATTTTCTCATTCTTCTTATCCATTTTCACGGTTCTCTCAGCGATGAATATTGAATAGCAATACACAATATAAGGCTTTTTCTGCAAACGCAAACGTATCCTCTAGAGACTTTTAGACACGGAAACCATGCCGATTCAGTTCTGTTTTCTGGCAAATCTGCAATTATAAGCGAGATGATCAACAACCTTGTGAGAATGAGGACTATGGACATTTGCTTAAAGAATCGTTTTATTCAAGGATTGAACACTGAATTTGAGGTTTGGATATGCCTGTTGAGGCTGTGATCTTTGATCTGTTTGACACGTTGCTGCTGCTTGAGAGCGACGACGTGTATTATGAGCCATGCTTGAGGAAGATGCACACGTTTCTCGCCAAGAATGGTGTTGATGTTCCATTCGATATTTTCAATCACACTTATTTTGCGGTTCGTGACAAGTTCTACTCTGAGTCCCGCGAAAGCTTGGAGGAGCCCCATTTTAACGTCCGTGTTTCCCAGACGCTGCATAAACTGGGTTACTGCTTTGATGTTTTTGATCCGGTTGTTGTAGGTGCTACCTTGGCTTTTGCTGAAGAATTCACGCGCTATGTTCGCTTGGACAATGACGCAATTGGCGTCCTTCAGAAGCTTCGTGGAAGATACAAGCTTGGATTGGTGTCCAATTTTGGCATCCCAGAATGTGGCAAAAAACTGCTGGAGAAGTTTGGCTTAAAAGAATATCTTGATGTCGTTGTGATTAGCGGTGAGGTCAACCGGCGCAAACCTAGTCCTGAAATCTTTGAGAAGGCGTTGCGGGCCTTGAGGGTGCCTGCTTCCAAAGCTGTTTTTGTAGGCGACATGATTGAGTTGGATGTGAAAGGTCCGAAAAGTGTTGGGATCAGAGCTATTCTAATCGAGAGAAGACCAATGGAAAAAGACGTCAGCGTTAAGCCAGATGAGGTTATAAAGAATTTAGCCGAGCTTCCAGCCATTCTGGAAAGCTGCTAACCCATAAACAACAACCTATATTAGAATCGAAAGAAACATTTATATGGGCTAGAATGCCTTCTGATTCGTTTTGGCAGATGATAGCCATACCCCGCAATTTTACGGCGGCGGCTCAACACTGACTACAAGGGCGCAAGTCGCCCTAGAATGAAGATTGTTGGCCTCCAGTTGCGGGGACAGGTATGTGGACCTGACATGCTTACGCGTTAGGTCTGAATTGGGCTTTGGCGTAAGTGGTTGTTTCCCTCCAAATCCAGTCGAATTTGCGGACGTACAGCCAAAATCACAGGTCTGGCTGTGGTCATAAAGGAGTGTAACTCCGGTTGATCCTGCCGGACCCTACTGCTATCGGGATGGGGCTAAGACATGTTAGTCGTGCGCTTCCTAGCCATGCTGGAAGCGCGGCGCACAGCTCAGTAGCACGTGGCTAACCTACCCTTGGGACGGGGGCACCCCCGGGAAACTGGGGCTAATTTCCGATAGGTGAAGACTCCTGGAATGGATTTTCGCC
>CAYYXF010000080.1:0-6166 GCA_964475545.1 uncultured Candidatus Bathyarchaeia archaeon
CGTCTGTTGCTGACCTGCCAACACTCATATCGCACATCAACAACGTTCCTGGCGACTGAGCCCCTGCCCCAATTTCACATATTTTCCTCAGAGTCCATTTCAACGCGGTCGCCGCGTTTTCTCACATAGGCAAAAACTGCAAACAGCGCTACTGCAACAAGAAATGGCAACGTAACAACCAGTGAAAATTCAGGTATTGTCGTAACATCAGCAATTATGACTGGTGGATCGTCCATCGTCAAGATAACCAAGCTGAGCTCACTCAGACTCACCCAACCACTTTCATTGCTAGCCGGCGGTTGAGATGCCAATGCACAGTACCTGGGAGGAGTTTCGTTGATGTAATAGTAGAGAGTGTTACCTCGGCAGAACCCCCAAAGCGTTTCTCCGTCAGTGAGGAAGAAATTCATAGCCCCTGAATCATGTTCGACAATATCACGCGCGGCTTTGGCTATACCCAACGTCGCGTTCCAGTCATTTTCTTCCGCACATTTCAAAATGTAAAGCATATAGAGTTCAGAGTCAACCACTTTCGTATCGTTCCAGTTGTCTCCGACTGTAGGCGGGTTCTGCTCCAAGTATAGTGGCCCGATAAGATCAGTTAGCGTGATTTTGGACAGACCACCATTGTGCCCGAATGCCCACCACTTTCCATGCTTGTAACGCATGAATGGGTGAGGGTCTGGAATATCTGAGGCGCCTGATGTTGCGATCCGAACGTGACCCACTGCAACACGTGCACCGCTGTGGGCTAGCTCTTGTGCAGCTAAGTTGAAATTAGAGTCAGCGTTTGCGGCGAGTTTACTTCTGAAAACTTTGGGTTCACTATTATTGTAGTAAGCAAGGCCCCAGCCGTCATCGTTAGAGGCTCCAAGATTCTTCAGGGAGTATGGCAAGTTCACTAGGTGATCCAGAACGACTTCTTCCGCTACTGAAGCTGCAACCATTGCCCAGAGGCGGCAGTGTTGGCTTGAAGGGTTTTGAGTCTGACAGTGAGCATCGGCGAAGTCTATTTCGACTATTGGCGCCGACACAAATGCGCAGCGTAAGACCAAGAGCAGAACCAAGCCCAGCACAATTGTCTTCACGTCAAGCATTGTACACGCCCTGCCTAGGTCTATAGAAAGAGAATCCGTCTCTTGCTACGTGGGCTTGAAGTGATATCTTGGCCATTGCGGCCATTGGTTAGTCGTATTGCATGCTTCAAAGACTATGGATAGTGGCATTCCTATCTTTATCTCGTCAAGCGCTACGTCTTTGATCATTCCTGGAATCTTCAGACCATTGTTGAATCTAATGATGCCTATTGCGTATGGCGCCATCGCCTGAAACTGTGCTGGCGCAATGTGAATAATCGTGTAGGTCAACAGCTTTCCCTTAGTTGGAATCGGTGTCCATTCGAATTCCTTTGAGAGGCACTCGTCGCACAGTGGTCTAGGTGGAAAGTGGGTTTTCCCGCACTTCTTGCATTTTCCGCCCATCAGTTTTCCTTCACCCATAAGCTTGTAGAGTTGTTCTATCGTGAATGGCTGCTGTGCGCTCATCTAAGCCCTCCTGTAAATGTGCACTGTGGCTGTCGCCCCTGAACCTCCAACGTTGTGGGTTAAACCGATCTCTGCATCTTTGACCTGCCTCTTATCTGCCTGCCCAGTTAGCTGTAGATATATCTCGTAGGCTTGGCCGGTTCCAGTTGCGCCGACAGGGTGTCCCTTCGACTTCAGTCCACCACTAGTGTTAACGGGGATTCTTCCGCCGAGCTTTGTTTCTCCCGTCTCGACCAAGCGGGCACTGTCGCCGGGTTTGCAGAATCCCAAGTCCTCGTAAGCAATCATCTCAGCAATTGTGAAGCAGTCGTGAACTTCAGCAAGATCTGTGTCTTCAGGCCTCACGTTGGCCATGTCATAAGCCTGTTTAGCCGCGATTCTTGCTGCGGCCAGCGATGTGAAGCTGTCTCTTTCGTACAGGCCTATGGTGTCGCTTGCTTGGCCACTCCCAATGATTTGAACGGGCATGTCCGTGTACTTCTTCGCCAGTTCTGGTTTTGTTATGATCAAGCAGCTGGCGCCATCAGTTATCAATGAGCAATCGTAGAGTTTCAAGGGCCAGGCTACGACGCGTGAGGACATGGCTGTTTCAAGCGTGATTTCCTTTTGCATTTGAGCCTTCGGGTTCATGCTGCCATGGTAGTGGTTCTTTACTGCAACAAGGGCTAAGTCCTTTTCAGTCGTACCATACTCATTCATGTGAGCGGTAGCCATCAGCGCGTATAAGCCTGGAAAGGTTATGCCCTGCCACTGTTCAAACGGAAAATCCGAAGCCATGGCTAGGTATTCGGTGACTTCTGCCGTGCTTCTATGCGTCATCTTTTCGACGCCCCCAACCATGACGACATCTGCTAAGCCTGAAAGCACGGCTTGGATGGCTGCTCTGAGGGCCACTCCGGAAGAGGCGCATGCCGCTTCTGTTCGTGTAGCGGGCACGTGAAGAAGACCCGACCAATCGGCCATCGTTGCGCCGGTGTGTCCTTGATGTTCATAGGACTCTCCCATGTGCCCGACGAAAAGGGCTTTAATGTCTTTCTTAGGGTTCAAGTTCGGACAACGGTCAAACGCTTCCTTGGCGGCCTCAGCGAAGATTTCCCTAGCGTACAAGCCTTCAAGCTTTCCGAATTTAGACAATCCTGCAGAAACTATCGAGACAAGCGGTTTACCCTTCAAGCTGGAAATCTCCCTTGGAGATTGGCGCGAGAAGGGACATTCTGCCTAAACAACTATATAGCAATTTGCTAAATTGGCTTGCAAAAACCGTTTGAACATGTGAAATCTGAAAAAAGAGATGTAGTTGTGGTGTTTTGCTGATGCTACTTCGTGCCAAATGCTTTCTTGACCCAAGCTCGTGTGCGGTCCATGTCCTCTCTGAAGCGTTTCAGCTCTTCTGGCGTTCTTTTCGGCGCCACGGGCTCTTCTCCAGGCGTTGCGTAGACGTCTAGGAGATCGCCTTTCGGTTGTTTTTCGATGTGAACGTTGACCTTCAAGCCAATGTTGACTTTTTCAGGGTCAATGTCTCTCATTGTCATGGGCAGGCAAGTGTTTGTTCCGTCAATTCTGACCATTGCCCCCACTAACGGTTGAAGATGTGCCATAGAAGGCCAAGCAATGACCATGATCGTGTATGAGTGAACCTCTCCCTTCTTTGGAAGCTCAACCCATCTCGTTTCTTCCAGTTTACATTTTGGGTTGAAGCAGTGTGCTCTAGGAGGGCAGTAGACAAGTCCACATCTTGGGCATTTTGTGCCATAGAGTTTTCCTTCGAAGAGGCCCATGAAGAATTTTGAGACTTTGCCGTAACTGTGGTGGAACATGCTACCATGCGGCCTGTGCACGATCAGGAATTTTTCAGGTTTCAAGGTGTTAAGCGTAGGTCCGTCGTTCATTTCGACTATTTTCCATCCTTCAGGTCTCCAGCCGCCTTTGCGCTCCCAATCATTCCACCATTTTTCATCAATAGTTTTTTCCTTCAATGTTTTCTCAGTTCCAGGCTGCTTCATTGTTTTACACCTCCAACACTATGGCTCCTGCTTGACATCCTGTCCCACCGTGTCCGTGTATGAACCCTTTCTTAGGCTTGCTCACCTGTCTGCCAGGAGCACCCCACTTCTTGGCGATCTGGTTGCTCAACTGCCAGTATACATCAGCAACTTGAGCAATTGATGTAGACCCGACTGCATGTCCCTGCGCTGTCAAAGCTCCGCTGAGTTGGCACGGAAGTTCGCCATCGCGCTGTATTACGCCGTCTCTGACCATTTTCTTTCCTTCGCCACGTTTGCAGAAGTCAAAGTCCTCCAACCCCGCCAAGACAACACCAGCATAGGGGTCGAAGATTTCGACGAGGCTTATTTCTTTTCGCGGATTCTTTATCCCAGCGTCTTTGTAAGCCATTCTTGCAGATACTCGAAGGGAGCCAAAGTTAAGCAGGTCTGGGTACGGTGACAAGGGTTTGGGAACGTTTTTCGGCCAGATCTTCTCGTCCTCTGGGTATAATCCCTTCCACGCGGGATTGTCTGGTCGGTCTCCAGCTCTCATGGTGTCTGAGCCGAAGCCTACGCCGCTTATCCAGACAGGGTTATCAGTCAGCTTCTTGGTCAGTTCTTCATTTGCCAAAAGCAGGGCAGATGCGCCTTCGCTTGTCATCGCACACTCGTGCAGCCTGTATGGCCAAGATATTAACCGAGACTTGTAAACGTCTTCTACTGTGATTTTGCTAGAGCCGTGCTGAGCTGGCCATTGAGCGTACGGATTGTCGAGAGAGTTGTTGTGGCACATTGCTGCAACCTCAGCCAAGTCCTCTTCAGTGTCTCCGTAAACGTGCATTCGTCTGGCCTCCATCGTTGCATAGAATGCGTTGTAGGTGAAACCTGAAACGAAGTCCCAGTCTGTGTCGCCTGCGATGGCTATGGCCTCGTTGACTTTCTGGATTGGAAGCTCGTTCATTTTCTCCCATCCAACAACCAGGACCATAGGAAACATGCCGGAGCGAATCCACAATGCTGCGTTGACTACGGCGTCGATTGGTGTTGCTCCGCCCGATTCTACCCTGTAAGAGGGAACGCCGCTTAATCCCAGGTAGTCGTTGATTATC
Organism: uncultured Candidatus Bathyarchaeia archaeon; assembly: GCA_964475545.1. Classification (GTDB taxonomy): domain Archaea; phylum Thermoproteota; class Bathyarchaeia; order Bathyarchaeales; family Bathycorpusculaceae; genus DASPTR01. The sequence goes on from CAYYXF010000080.1 coordinate 4,639, forward strand.
CAGTGCATGCATTGCTGTTGTTCAAGAATGTCGCTGAAGTAAGAGTAGCAGCACGCATAGCCTTTTTTCACAAAGTCGCTAAGCTCGAGTTCAGGAACGTCGTCTAATATCATTTTCATCGCTTCTGCACACATTTCCTCTTGCAACGTGTGTCGTGGGTTATCGAATCGCGATATGCTGCCTGCGACTATTCCGACTTTTTTCAATCTTCCACCTCAATTTTGAAAGATGTAGTTAGTGAATTCCAGCAACTATAAGCTTTTCGCGGTGCTCCCATGTCTTTCTAGTGGAACTACATGCAGCGGGCATAGCAATTGAGGCTTCACATCGAGACGTACTCCTAGAGACGGGCAAAGAGGTGAATCGTTTGACATTCAAATTAGTGCGCTGATGGCAGCTTGCAGCATCACGAATCTTTTTATAATTTTCTGATCACTCTTACTGGCATGCAAATCCTACAGTTATCCACCGCTCTGCCCGAGAAGGGCTATTCCACTAGGAAACTGCTGGAGGACTTCCCGTGCACTCTTCCAGAGGGCGTTAGACAGAACGTGCTCAACCTTGGGGTTTCAACACGGTACCTCATAGAGCAAGCAGATCCAGCTTTGAAGGGCGAGACAGTCATGAATGAAAAGGGAATTGTTGACCTCTGCTCAGATGCTTGCAGCAGGGCCGCCGAAAAGGCAGGATTGTCCATCAAAGACATAGGTTACTTCATCGCAGCGTACGACGTGAACCCATTCTTGAGTCCAGGTCTGAGCCAGCTCCTAGTTCCGAAGCTTGGTTTCGATCATCATATTAAGCATGTTAACGCTCAGGGAATAGCCAGCACAGCTTTTCCGAAAGCCCTGGAGCTTGCACAGAACTACCTCTCTGTGCACCCTGATGATTTCGTTATGATCTGTACTTCCGGAGTCAGCTCATACTGGTTTCAAAACCAGGTACGCGGCATCAGAGACGTCATGGAAATCAGCCAAATCAGCAAGATAAAGGACGAGGACAAGAGACAATTCGAGTTAAGGAAATGGGTTGCAACCATGCAGTTTTTCCTTTTTGGCGATGGGACGGCTTCAGCAATAGTTGCAAACGACGACCATGGATTGTCAGTCAGGAGAATTGCGGAAGTCACAAACGTTGGAAAGAAGGACTATTTGGCTGGCTACGCAAGGCTTGCGGCACTGAACGAACCGTTCAAATTCGGTTTTCACTCGTATCTGGACAAGGATATTCCGAAATTAGGTGCCCAATATACAGGCATTGTTCTCGAAGAACTGCTCAAAGAAGATGTAGAGGTCATCAAAACAGCTAAGAAATGGGCTGTGCATACTGGCAGCGAGAAAATTCTCAACCTTCTCGCTGAACATCACGGCATCGAAGAAGCAAAGCTCCATGAGTCCCGCGCTGTGCTTAGAGAATATGGCAACTTGGCAGGAGCAAGCCTGCCATTCATCCTGGAAAGAATAGTATCAGGCAGCGAGCTGTTGAAAGGTGATGTTGTTCTGATGGTAGGATATGGGTGGGGCTTTTC
>CAYYXF010000081.1:0-6080 GCA_964475545.1 uncultured Candidatus Bathyarchaeia archaeon
TTAGACTAGACAATCACGTGCTCGCGGAAGCGAAGATCATCATAAACTAATATAAAAGTGTTCAAGTCTATAAGACGTGAATTAGGCATCTATGGTTGTGAAAGCAGTTGACAGCGGATCTAACAAGAGAAAAGCTAGTTGAAATGTACAGGAAAATGCTTGAAATCCGCTTGTTTGAGGAAAAGGTTTTCGAACTCTATGGTCAAAACCTTGTTCCGGGCACGATTCACTTGTATGCTGGGGAGGAAGCCGTGGCAGCCGGAGTTTGCAGTGCACTGAGAATGGATGATTACATCATAAGTACGCATAGGGGGCATGGTCACTGCATAGCGAAAGGTGCTGACTTGAATCGAACTATGGCTGAGATTTTGGGGAAGGAGACTGGTTACTGCAAGGGCAAGGGCGGCTCGATGCACATAGCAGACTTCAGCATTGGGATGCTTGGTGCAACAGCCGTTGTGGGCGCGGGTCTGCCGATAGCCGTGGGCGCAGGCTTGTCAGCTAAGCTTAGGAAAACTGATCAGGTTACGGTCTGCTTCTTTGGCGAAGGAGCTTCAAATCAGGGAACATTCCACGAGAGCCTGAACATGGCTTCCACGTGGAAGTTGCCAGTGATTTTCGTATGTGAAAACAACCTCTATGCGATGGGGACTCGACAGTCGAGAGTGATGAACATAGAGAACGTTGCGGACCGGGCTGCAGCATACGGTATTCAGGGCGTAGCCACGGATGGGAACGATGTGTTAGCGGTTTACAAGGCAACGAGTGAGGCTGTTGAAAAAGCAAGAAGAGGAGAAGGGCCAACTCTTATTGAATGCAAGACGTACAGGCACAAGGGACATTCGCGGGTTGACCCAGCGAAATACAGGCCCAAAGAGGAGGTTCAAGATTGGCTCCGGAGGGATCCTATTAAGAATTTAAAGGAATACCTTGCTCGTGAATACTCTTTGACTGACGATGAGCTTCAGTCGATTGAAAAGGAAGCAGCAACTAGAATTGATGAGGCCGTCAAGTTTGCGTTGGAAAGCCCTTACCCGAAGCCGGAGGAGGCTTTAGAAGATGTCTACTCGCAGGGAGAAAATTGAACATGGCGAAGATGACATATCGGGACGCGTTGCGTGAAGCGTTGAGGGAGGAAATGCGCAGGGATCCCTCGGTTTTTCTGCTTGGAGAAGACATCGGCAGATATTGGGGAGGAGCCTTCAAGGTCACCGACGGTCTGGCTGAGGAGTTTGGAGACGAACGAGTAAGGGACACTCCAATATCCGAGTCGGCTATAGTTGGCACAGCGGTTGGCGCGGCAATCACGGGCATGCGGCCAGTAGCGGAGATAATGTTTGGAGACTTGACCGCCTTAGCTATGGACCAAATTGCCAATCAGGCGGCGAAGATACGTTATATGTTTGGAGGACAGGCGAAGTGTCCGCTTGTGATAAGAACGCCTTTTGGAGCGGGTGTCAATATTGCTTCTCATCATTCGCAAAGCTTGGAGGCCTGGTTTATGCACGTGCCGGGATTATTCGTTGCGGCGCCGTCAACACCTTATGATGCAAAAGGGCTTTTGAAATCAGCCATACGCGGGAACAATCCTGTCTTCTTTTGCGAGCATAAGCTGCTGTATCCCGTCGAGGGTGAGGTTCCGAAAGAAGAATATACTGTCCCGTTCGGAGTGGCAGAAGTCAAGATGGAAGGATCAGATGCTACGATAGTGGCCACTTCATACATGGTTCACAAGGCTCTTGAGGCATCCAAGGCACTTGAGAAAGAGGGCATAAGCGTTGAGGTCGTTGATCCAAGGACTCTGACGCCTTTGGACAAGCAGGCGATAGTCAAGTCGGTTAGAAAAACGGGGAGACTAATCGTTGTGAGTGAAGACTGCAAGACTGCGGGAGTTAGTGCGGAGATTGCAGCTGTGGTTGCTGAAGAAGCCTTGGATTATTTGGACGCCCCGATCAAGCGGTTAGCCGAACCGGATACTCCTATTCCGTTTAGTCCTTCTCTGGAGCAATATGTGATTCCGAACGAGAAGGCCATAGTCAAAGCAGTCAAGGAAGTGATCTAGAATGGTGACGAAGGTTGTCATGCCTAGGCTTAGCCTTACGATGAAGGAGGGCACTGTTGGCAAATGGTACAAGAAGGAAGGCGAGCCTGTAGAGAAGAATGAGCCGATAGTGGAGGTTGTTTCAGAAAAGGCCACTTATGACCTTGAAGCGCCAGCCTCGGGCATCCTGCGAAAGATTCTGGTGGAAGAAGGGGTCGATGTGCCTGTGGATCAGGTTCTAGCTGTCATAACGGGTCCGGATGAGCCGTTTTCAGTGGCGGAAATAGGTGTGAAGAAGGTTGAAGGGGAGCCAGAAGAGGAAAGAAGCGTTTTGGCTTCGCCTGCTGCCAGACGGCTAGCAAGAGAGCGTGGAGTCGATTTGGCGCTAGTTAAGGGAAGCGGTCCTGAAGGGAGAATCGTTGAGGCAGATGTTGAACGGTTTGCTCAGCAAACCCGCGGAGCGTTTCCGAGAATCAAGACGACTATCACTCTGGTTGGGCTAAGGAAGATTACTGCCGAGCGGCTTTCTACGAGTTTTAGAACGGCTCCGCACAGCACGGTAATGATGGAGGTCGACGCGTCGAAGATGATGGCTTTGCATGCGAAACTCGAAGTGTCCTATACTGCCGTTCTGGTGGAGGCTGTGGCCCGCGCGCTGGTTGAACATCCTGTGATGAATTCCTCGTTGGAAGGAAATGAGATTAGAATCTTTGAGGAAGTTAATGTAGGCGTTGCGGTGGCCACAGAAAACGGGTTGGTCGTTCCAGTAATACACGGTGCTGACCAGAAATCTCTTCAGGAGCTGGAAAAGGCGATCGTGGAATTGACTGCAAAAGCTAAACAAGGAAAGCTGACTAGGGAGGAAGTGTCAAACGGCACTTTTACGATCACAAACTTGGGCATGTACGAGGTCGATTCTTTCATTCCGATAATCAACCCGCCTGAAGCAGCTATTCTTGCCGTGGGAGCTGTGAAAGAAAAACCGGTTGTGATCAACAGGAAGATTGAAATCAGGCCTATGATGACGTTGAGTCTGACGTATGACCATAGAGTCTTAGATGGAGCACCAGCAGCCGAGTTTTTGCGGAAAATCCGTAGCAAGCTTGAAGAGTCTGAAGCTTAGGATTTTGCAGCACAATCCGTTGAGCCTACTGCTTCTTCTCGATTTCGGAAAGTCTTATGTGTTTGACGACAGAAGAACGATTTGGTCGCAATGAAGGTTGCAAAGTATTACGGGCTGCAGGACATACGAATTGAGGAGACTCCAACACCGAAAATAGGTGAAGATGAAGCTCTAGTAGAGATGAAGGCCTGCGGCGTTTGTGGTTCGGACTTGATGGATTGGTACCTTAGTAGTAGGGTTCCGCTGGTTCTTGGGCATGAACCTGCAGGAGTGATCGCCAAGAAGGGAAGCAAAGTCAGGGGTTTTGAAGTTGGTGATCGGGTTTTTGTGCACCATCACGTGGCTTGCCTGAAATGCCACTATTGCTTGCGTGGGGATTATACTCTTTGCGAGCGATTTCATGAGACAAACATCAAGCCAGGCGGGTTTTCAGAATACTTCAGAGTTCCAGCGCCGAATCTTCAGCTGGACACTTTGAAGCTTCCAGATGCTATGCCCTTCGACGAGGCTACGCTTATTGAGCCAGTTGGGTGCTGCTTGCGAGCCATGAAAAAATGTGGCGTAGAGGAAGGCGATTCGGTGGCTGTGATCGGCGCTGGGGCTACTGGTCTGATTCATTTGGTCTTGTCGAAGCTTTTCGGAGTTTCGAAGACTATTGTTAGCGACCTGTTTGAATATCGGCTAGATGCGGCTAGGAAATTTGGTGCGGACGTGGCAGTCAATCCTGAAAACCAAGACTTCGTGAAGATTGTTAAGGCTGAGACTGATGGCAGAGGTGTTGATGTGGCTGTTGTTACTGCGCCAAGTTTGCAGGCCTACGCGACGGCCATGAGCGTCTGCCGTAAAGGTGGCAGGCTCTGCGTTTTTGCGCCTACTGTGCCCGGTAGAAACCTGAGAGTCAGTCCGAAAGAACTGTTCTTCACGGAGCTCAAAATAATCCCATCCTACTCGACTTCTCACTTGGAAACGAGGGAGGCGCTGGAACTTATGAGGTCTGGGAGATTAAGCGTGAGGGATCTGATAACTCATCGTTTTAGACTAGTTGACACGGCGAAAGCGTTCAAAACAGCTTCAGAGAGCAAGGAGAGTTTGAAGGTTATAGTGTTGAATGGGTGATGTAAAAATGAAGGCAGCATTGCTTTACGGCGTAAAAGACTTGAGAATTGAAGACGTTGAAGTGCCAAAACTCGAAGCTGGCGAGGCTCTGGTAAAGGTTAGGGCGGCAACAACATGCGGAACAGACTTGAAGATTCTCCAGAGAGGCTACGTTGAAAGAGTGATTAAGCTTCCAACAATCTTTGGGCATGAATGGGCAGGAGACGTAGTCGAGGTCAGCAAGGGTCTCGATTGGCCAAAGAAGGGAATGCGTGTTCGCGCTGGAAACAGTGCACCATGCCTACATTGTACGATGTGCCAGAAAGGCAAGTACAATCTGTGCGAAAACATGATTTGGCTTTGGGGCGCATATGCCGAATACATTAAGGTTCCAGCTCGCATGGTGTTCGTGAACATGCAGGAAATCCCAAAGCAAGTTGCTTATGAGGAAGCGGCTATCACCGAACCCCTCGCTTGTGTGCTGCATGGCGTTGAAGAGGCAAGAGTGAAGCTCGGCGACACGGTCGCCATAATAGGTGCCGGCCCAATAGGGCTGCTTCATTTGTTGACCGTCAAGAAGATGGGTGCAAGAAAGGCAATAATGATAGACCTTGTGGAGGAAAGGCTGGATTTTGCGGAAAAGCTTGGTGCAGACGAGACCATCAATGGGAAGACGAAAGACGTTGTTGAAAAGGTTCGGCAGCTAACGGGCGGATATGGTGCGGACGTGGCAATCGAAGCAATCGGGTTGCCTGCCACTTGGGAGCAAGCGCTCAGATTAGCTAGGAAGGGTGGCACAATCTTGGAGTTTGGCGGTTGCCCACCTGGAACGGAGATTAGGGTTGATGCTGAAATGCTTCACTATGGAGAGCAGACTGTTCTAGGTGCTTTTCACACGACTCCATTGCATTTCAGAAGATCCCTGGACATGATAGCATCCAGAACAATCGACGTGCGACCTCTTGTAACGAAGAGAATGAAGCTTGGAGAAATCAAGGAAGCTTTTGAAATATTGTCGACATCCAAGACGGAAATCAAAATAGCCATAACCCCTTAGTCTTCGCGATAGACCCTTCGTTTTTGTGTTTTCTGAAGAATGCCCATCCGTCCTTTTCTCTTGAGTAGAATCAGCATGGGAATGAATATGATGTAGACGGTTGTGCTGAGCAGATGTCCGTTTAACCATGAAGTTGCAAGGCTGAAGGGCACTAGACTTTCGAGGAAGATAGACGATGAATGATAGGTTATGGTTCCAATTGTCGTTTTCTCTGTGTTCACGCAGAAGTAGCCGAGGAAAAGCCCGATTAGAGCGGCGGCGAGCACGACAAGAGTCCAGTAAGCGAATGTATCGAACGCGGGCATCGTTGACCAGAAAACCCCAACCAGTGAGAGGTGATACAACCCAAAAAGAATGGAAGAACAGATTATGGCTTTTGTGCTGGAAAAAGCCGTGTTCAGGTTTCTCAAAATATATCCCCTAAACGATGTCTCCTCCACGAGACCGACTGTCGATGCGAACAAGAGATTGTAAGGCACGCTAAAGATTCCATGCTGAATAACCTGTATTTGCCCAATTGAGAATATGGGGGCACCTACAGCGGCCCAATAGATGTTGTATACGACTGCAAGAACGAACCCCATGGCAATGTAGTTCTTCCAAGCTTCAGGATTCCTTAATCCTAAATCTCTCGCTTTCTGCTTGTCGAGAATGAAGAAACAAACTGCAACTGCAAGGACTGCAAGATAGGCAAGTAGCCAATATTCGTTCAGAGCAGGAAGAATCAAAGTGACAAAATAAAGAACCTGCCAAGTCAAAAACAG
>CAYYXF010000082.1:0-5638 GCA_964475545.1 uncultured Candidatus Bathyarchaeia archaeon
TTTTTTGTAGTTTAACTTGCCGCGAGCTTTAGTCTTCTTGCAAGGGACCTGCTGCTCTAATCGCGACCTATTCATGGGTAGCTTGCGAGCAAGAGAACCGGGGAGTTTTAACGTATATGGCCAGGATCAAAGTTGCTGTTCTTTCGTGGCGCTTGTAGCCTAGAGCATTTTTGAGAAGTCATCGTAGACTTTCTTTCTGTGTCCAATAAACAGCACTATGACCTGTCTCTTGGCGCGGTCTATTTCGAAGATAGCGCGATAGTCGCCTATTCTCAGGCTCCAGAAGTCAGAAGGCTTTAGGACTTTTCCAACTGATTCCGGATTATCCTCCAAGTCCTTGAGTCTTGCTTTCATCCTGGTTCTGAGAGATTCTTCAAGTTTCTCCAGTTCCTTAGCAGCCTTCGGATGCAAAAGTATGGCAAAAGCCACTACAATTCCCCGAGAGAAACCAGAGATTCAGGATGTTTTCTTGCTTCTTCGCTGCGTTTCATCAGCATCCTGAGAAACTCGCGTGTTCTTTCTCGTTCCTCATAGAAGCTTATGATGGTTTTTATGGCATCACTTCGGCTCTTAAACTTGCCCTCCGATACCCATCGGTCTATCTCGACAAGCGTTTCCCGAGACAACCTAAGCTGGACCTGAGCCAAGAAACCACCGTAAACAATACTGTTTACAAAACACTTAAACCTTTCTCTGAGACCTGACGACACATCAGATCAATACAAGAAGCGCCACGCACGTCTCAGTTTTCGCGACCGCCATTTATCACGTTCTCAATGCAGTTACCCATCTTATGGCATACAACACTAAACCTTCAAAGAAGCGTGGCTGGACTGTGAGTAGAGTGTTTCGTGGCTTTTGGAGGCACCGAAAGACCCAATATGTGTTGATAGAACATGTGCTTGACTGCGTGAGTGCCTTTGAGGCGGACATATTTGGATCCAAATATCCATAGTACATGCAATCCTAGGAGGGGTGGCAGAGGCAGAACCTCCGTCAACGTCTTCCAGAGAAAGCTCACTTTCGCTTCTGACAAGTTCAGCCTTGATATGCAGAAGGTCAGGTTCGAACTCATCCTCGAGTTGAAGACCCTAGCCGAGATGGCTCAACAGAAAGCAGTGGACACGCACCCTGCTAAAAGGGAGACCAAACAAGACTGGGCTCGCCTAGCAGCGTACATCAGCCAAGTCATCAACGGCATCGGCAAAACCTACGAGGAAATCAAAATAGACGTCCAAATAGAAGAACTCCAAAAAAAAGTCGCTGAACTCGTCAGGCGCAGACAGGAAAAAGACCAGCAAGAAAACGAACACCAAAGACAAATGCAAGCGTCTTCATAGAAGGGCTGGCATGTTGGCTGAATGCCGACCCTTCTACTACTAGCATGCGCTTTGGATCAGCCACCTTCTATGGGGGAACAGGAAAGAACTTTATCTGAGACCAGAGACAATCTTGAAGGCATGGATATCTACAAGCATCCTCTGTATTATGAGATTGCATTCAGCTTCTTTGACGTGAAGAAGCAAGTCGACACCTTTGAAGCAATCATCAAAAAGTTCAGCAAGATAAAAGTCAGACGTTTTCTTGACATTGCTTGTGGACCAAGCTTGCAGTTGAGAGAGATTGCCAGGAGAGGGTATGAGGCAGTTGGGTTAGACTTGGCTCCTGAAATGTTGAGATATCTTTCTGGGAAGGCAAAGGAAGAAGGTCTTAGAATCGAGACTGTACGGGCTGATATGTCAAACTTCAGACTGAGGAAGAGAGTGGACTTTGCGTTTATTATGATGGGTTCTTTGGTTGTTGAGTCGAATGAGAAGTTCATGAATCATCTGGATTCGGTAGCATATTCTCTGAAAAGAGGAGGCTTATACCTCATTCAGAACAGGATCGTCAATTGGACTGGAAGTGCAGAGCAGAGCTGGATTACGGAAAGAGAAGGAATCTCGGTCAAAACGACCTACTCATGGACTTACTGGAAGGACATATTGAATCAGATCTACACAGAAAAAGGCGAGCTTGAAGTAGATGACAACGGGCAAACGAATAGGCTGGTCAGCGAAGAGGACTTAAAGTTCATTTTTCCCCAGGAATTCAAGGCACTCGTAAGGCTAAATGGGAAATTTGACTTTCTAGGCTGGTGGGAAGGAACTGAAAGCACGTGGTTCCTAGACAAACCCTTAGAGAAAGCTGAAACTCTGAGCAATATTAACATGGTACTCCTTAGAAAAAAGTGATCCAGAATCTTCTGAGGTGATGCAGATTGCTTGAAGGAAAGAATGTGAACCTTAGAATAATCGAGAAGGAAGATCTGCCATTGTATGCGAAATGGCTTAATGATCCAGCCTTCTTTGGAGAATACAATCCTCTTGAACAAACAACGAAGACAGAACTGGAGAAGAACTATGACAATGCGCCTCAAGAAAAGAGAAGGTTTTTCGTAGAGAAGAAAGATGGAACGAAGATCGGAGTTGTGGGCGCTTTTCCAGTTGGAGACTTCTTGGAGATAGGCTTTTCACTGATCCTGAGTGAAAGAGGAAAAGGATATTGCACTGAAGCCGCAGCGATTTTGATTGACTATCTGTTTCTGTCAAGAAGCTTAGTTCGTATCCAAGCAACCACTGACCTGAGGAACGTCGCTTCTCAAAGAGTGCTTGAGAAAGTCGGCTTCAAAAAAGAAGGAGTCATCCGTAAGTCAATGTTCATACACGGAGAATGGAGAGATCTCATGCTTTACAGTATTCTCAAAGAAGAATGGAAAGAACCCAAAATACTTCCAAAGAACTAAAATAGAAAAATGAGGAATCAGTCTTCGGAATCCTCATGCGGTCCAGATAGTTCAGCATCCACATGTTGCCGTCTGTTCTTTCTATGCGCGCGCAATTCACAAGGACTATTCGGATTATTCCGAATTTCAACGCGCGCTTGTGGCATTTTTCACTTTTGGGGTCTTTTCCGCCTGGAGAATCTCTGGAAGGAAAACTGTGAATACTTTCGAAAGGAATTTCTGTCTGTTTTTGGAACTAGGGTTCTTTGAGTTTTCTTAGTAGAATTGATCATAACTCTAAACAATGTTCTAGGTATAACAGTGTATTTTTTTCTGGAGGAAGAAAGAAAAAGCTTAAGAAGTTATTTGATGTTCGTATTTCCTTGGTTAGACGTCTCTTGGGTGGGTGATTGGATGCCTTTTGGTTGGGGCAAAAAAGAGAAAGAACAAGAAGCGGCTGCTGAACCTGAAAGGATATGTTATGATGCGAAAGTGTACAAGAATGGAAAGGAGGTTTTTGTCTCGGAGGAGCTGAGACAGAAATTGTTTGGGGTTATAGCTTTTCTGCCTTTGCGGAAGGTTATTGATAAGGGTTATACGCTGAATGATAGGGAAAAACTGAATGCTAGAGAAGCGGCTGCTGTGTCAATGCTGGATGAGAAGATACTTACTGATAAGGGATTTCAAAAAGAAGTGAAAGAATACCTCTTGAAGAGGATATGTCTTGAAGAGAATTTTCCGATAGGGGAGTTGGAAAAGGACGAAAATGCATTGTATGCTTTGTTCTTCCTGGCACACGAATGTGTCAAGAGTTACCTGCCGAAAAGAGAAAAAGAGTCAATGCTTGAAAGAGCAGACAAGGGTCAAATAGATCTAAAAAAGGAGCTTTACGGCAGAAAAAGGCAATCTTGATTGACGTTTAACCTTTGATCCATTCATGGGATTTCACAATGGTTCCAAGGCCGTAGAAAGAATTCGGCCGATCCGAATCAGCTAGGTACTTTGTTCGCACCGTGTTTCTTCCGCGCGCGGAGTCGGTGTTCCAGATGACTTGGTGTTGTTTTCTCTGATGCATGAAATATGGATATTCAGACTTTCTGGGATGACATGACTGTCCACCTGCGTCGAACTGTGTAAGTCAATAGTGCAGCTACTAAGACTACAGCCAAACCTATGATAATCACGTATGCGTTTGAAGTTACTAGTCCGGCTACTACTATGACAAGAAGGACTACCCACCACCAATCAAGTATTCTGCTGGACTGTGATTTCATTAAGAGCCCTCAGAGCAGACTAATACGCTCTAGTATTCTTATGACTTGTGGCACTTCTTTTTTAGAAGTTTAGAGCCGAAGCATCTGATCTTTTTAGTATCTTGTTTTCTCTTTTCTGGAGGTTTTCCTTCCTATTTTTCCACTCCACTGGTATCCACATACTTCACACTTTTTGGAACCTGCTTGGACTACTATTTTTTTGCTTCCACATTGGGAACATCGTTCTTTTCGAGTCATCTATCTCATCTGCCAGTCATTTTGAAGGTGAAAAGGCAAAATTGGGTTCACCTTCTCTTCTGTTTCTTTCCCCCGCGAGCTCTTCTCGTTTGATGACCCTTTGCTTTGTCACGGCTGGAGCTGTTGATAGTTTTTCTGCGGGGATTCTGTTCTCTACTCATGTTCTGTCGCCTCACCCTTCAATTGTCTATAGTGCCCTTTCCAAAATAAACCTGCTGTAAACAGGTTAGGACATCATGGGAAGATCACAGACAAGTACAATCGGAATAGTAGCTTTGTTGATAGATTGGCTTTGTTTTCCACGAAACAGGAAAAAACGGATAGGATAGGTTCTATCTCTGTTCTTTTAATAACAACAGTCTTTTTGCAGTTTCCTTAGATATTTTTTCAAGACCCTTTGCTAATTCATCACGGGCAACCTCATCTAATGGATACACTTTCCCATCCTCATCGACGAATACAAGTTTCAACTTCCTATTTCCCATTGTTTCACCTCCCACAGATTCTATTGCTTGCTTTTCTAATTTCCCAAATAAGCCATTTTCGCTCGTCCTAATGCGTGCTCGCGCGGTTCGGTTATGTACTCGAGTTTGTTATTTTTGTTACAATTGTTACAGAGTTGACTTGCTGTACACTTTCTCTGTTATGAGGCTTATGCTTTGGGCATAGTCCATGAAAACTGTACGCATTGTCTCGCTTTCGGATTGCCCAAGCTTATCAGCTATCTGTCTTAGAATCTCCTGCTGCAGTTTGCTCAAGACACCCCTTACTACGTCTTTTCTCGGCAGCAACCGGCACCCCAACACACTATTCTACGTTGTGTAATTCGATAGCGGGCGCTTTACCTCCAACCTTTGTCATGATTTTCATAGGGTCGACTTAGGTGATCCTGATTCGGCCACTGAATAGCCGTTTTCCTTTTTTATCGTGTAGATCACGTCTGCCACATCTACGATTTCGGGATGATGAGTAATTATCAGCATTTGAGGTATGATCCTTCCGCCTTCCCTGAAGAAGGAGCTCAGAATATTCACTAACTCTTTTCTCCTTTCTTCGTCTAGGTGAGTCGTGGGTTCGTCCATTATGATGGTCTCAACTCTTCCTGACAGCACTTGTGCAATGGCTAGTCTAAGCGCGATGGCCAGAGCGACGCGTTCTCCACCGCTTATCTGCTCAATCTGTTGCTCACCGCTAGGACCTATTACGGCAATGTTGTAATTATCGTCGATTTTGATGTCGGAATAGGCTAGATTGAACCTTTCAAACAGATCCCGAGTAGACCTCTCAAGCAGGGGTCTCGCTCTGGCCCTTATCATCTTCTGGACGCCGTCTTTTCCATACGCGGTTCTAATCTTGTTCAAGA
>CAYYXF010000083.1:0-5616 GCA_964475545.1 uncultured Candidatus Bathyarchaeia archaeon
CCGTAGGTCTCTACGCATACATCGACAAGGTTCCTTTCTACAGAAAGCTTGGTTTCGAATATGACTCAGACTTCATAGTCCTTACGGGCAAAGGTTTTTCTTCAACAACGGGCCCCGGCATCGTAGAAGCTGGAAAGAAAGACTTGCAACAGATCATCGATCGCGACAGCTCTTGTTTCGGTGCGTCTCGAAGAAAAGTTCTAGAACCTATTCTTTGCGGCCGACACAATCTCGGCTACAGGTATATGAAAGAGGATAGGACCGTGGGCTTTGTGTTGGCAAAGGTGTATGATGGTATGGCTGACCTTGGACCTCTAGTCTGTCCGAAAGAATGCAACGACATTGCCATCAGTCTGCTAAAGGCTGCTCTCAACCGACTGAAGGGTTCCGAAGTCTCATTATGCCTACCAGCAAAAGAGAAATCGATTGTGGGCATGCTGGTAGCTCACGGGTTTGCTGAAAGTTTTCCCGTAGCGAGAATGTTTTTTTATCCGAAGTCTCTCAGCGACTGTGTTTATGTGGCTGAATCGTTGGAGAGAGGTTGACTGAGTTGTCTCTGGATATGTCGAAAACTATAGTTGGTGACTTCCTGAAAAGTTCGTGGCCTTGTATCGAAGCCATCGTGAAAGAGCTGGCACTGTTCAAAGAAGAGAGACGGAAGAGCGTTCCTTTTTTCAAATTTGAAGATGGGCGAAAGATCGATGTGAACCTGGATGGCGCTCACTTTTTCCTCCGCTCTTCTGTTGAGTATTCTAATCCTCAGTTGACCGTTGAAGAGGTTCAAGGAATAATAGCTGCCCGAATCCTGGAAGTCTGCAGTAACTACTTCTATCAATACGGTTTGCACCAACCTGACGAAAAAGACGTCGACACACTATGTGAAATCGCAAAGAAGCCTTCGCAGGGCAGTGTAGTCTCTTTTCTCCTGAACACTGATGACATTGAACCAGACAGGTATTCCATGAATCCCATGAAAGAGTCCATAGTGAACAGCGAGCAAAGCGCATTGCCAGCTGCAAACGTGAAAACAGAGAATTTGGGGATTGACCAGAAGTTTGTGCAGAAATATGATGGGTCACTCATCTCTAGAGGTGAAGCGGAACAGATAGCTCGTCACCTTGAATCCTGCGGCAACAGCTACATGGACTTGGTTGACGCAGTGAAATACGAGAGTCTCAAGAGTCTCTCAGAATCTTTCGGAATCGATCTAAACCTCTATTCACTGCGACTGCCGCTGACCACGTTGAAGCAGGAGAAGACTGATGGCCTCTTGCACTATGTCATAAGGGAGACTCACGCGGACTACGCGTCTATCGAGTGCGTCTACAAATGCATGGGTAGAAGCATGAAGAATCTGACAACGCTTCTGACGGTGCCACATTCGAAGAAAGGCTACGGCTCGAAACGTGCAGCCCGAGGCAGAATCTACTTCGACGGGGCGAAACTGAAAAGTGTCAAGGTCGACTACCGGACAGCATTGCTCTACCCAAACGCGATGGATCCAGGCGACGTTAGCATCGCAAAGGCTGACGACAGCTTCACAGTTGAAGGAGAGAAGCTTTCAGCATACAGTTTTGACGAGACACCATCTTCGCCGCAGTTCTTTCTTTATTCCCTAGCATCGCCTGAAGATGCGGTTCTGTGGCATGGCATAGGCGCGTTCGGAGCTTCAGAGTTGCTGAAGAGCTACACAACCACTCGGCTGGCGTGCGCCAAAGATCTGCTGATCAGGGGCCTGAGCGAGAAATACGGGATAGCCACGAAAGTTCCGTTGCAGTTTAACCTTGACCCCAAGTTTATGTGGGGACACCCAGTGCACCATAACATAGACGCTAGCATAGGCTCCGTTGCCAATCTGAAAGACTTGGCAGTCTTCGGAATGAAAATGGAACATCTGCCCACTGAACAGTACATTCGCAAATAAGACTTCCATAGAACACTTGATTGTTCGAAGATTTCTTGGCTCTTGCTAACAGAATGCTTTTAAAAGCGGAGTTCAAGGTTTCATAGGCGACTTCAATGTTCTTCAAGCAAGTCAAGCACATGGGAGACAACTTCTCTTACGTCCTTGCAGACGAAGCCACGAAAGAAGCTGCTGTAGTCGACCCAAGCTTCAACGCAGACGCCATAATGAAAATAGTCAGAGATCAAGACCTCAAGGCGAAATACATAATCAACACGCACGATCATCCAGATCATACCTTAGGCAACGAAGAGATCAGATCAGCTTTCGGCGCAAAGATAGTTGCACACCAGCTGTCCGGCATTCGCAAAGACGTGAGCGTGGTAGATGGCGATGTCATAAAGCTCGGAAAAACCGTCGTCAAGGTCATTCACACGCCAGGACACTCGCCAGATAGCATATGCCTGCTGGTTGATGGCAAGCTGCTGACTGGTGATACTTTGTTTGTAGGAGAGTGCGGTAGAACTGACCTTCCAGGCGGAAACCCCGAAAGCCTGTACAATAGCCTCTTTGGAAAGCTGATGAAGCTTGATGATGATGTCGAGGTTTACCCGGGACACGACTACGGGCCAGACCCTCACTCGACAATCGGTAGGGAGAGAAAGACTAATTATGTTCTGGAGAAGCGAACGCTCAAGGAATTTGTCGAGTTTATGAGGCATCCTTAGGGACACAGTCTGTGTTCTTGGGATCGAAGACGGCTTAGGGCAAGCTAGATTAGGCTCCGATCGCAAAAGCATGAGTCGCAGACAGAGGGGAGACGCTGTTTTTGCCAAAAATCCTTGTCCTATACTACACTCGAACAGGAAACACTGAAAAGATGACTAAGGCTGTAGTAGAAGGTGCCCAGACTGTGCAGGGATTAGAAGTAGAACTGAGCTATTATGTGGCTCCTGAGCTGTTAAGCTCATTTGATGCTGTAGTGATTGGAACACCAACATACCATCATGACATGTCTCTTGACATTAAGAAACTCTTCGAAGAAGCAGCAGAGAAAAATGTCAGCTTGAAAGGAAAACTAGGCGTGGCCTTCGGCTCGTATGGTTGGAGCGGGGAAGCGCCCAAGCTGGTTCTTGAGATAATGAAGAACAAGTTCGAAATGAGCGTGATTGAACCTCCACTTCTGGTTAAGTATGCGCCCGATGCAGGAGGACTAGAAAAGTGTCGGGAACTAGGCAAGAGAATTGCCGAAAGGCTTATGCACTTAACCTAACATGCTCTAAATCATGGAGGACAGGCATCTTGAGTTCGAACGATAAATTGGTCACTTTTATGAAGAAGCAAATCGGGATTGAAAATGAGATTGTCAATTCATTGAACAGCGCGTTGGTTAACGTTCAGAATCCCTCTGTTAGAGGAGTTTTGAAGGGCATATCACTGGATTCTGTGAAGCACGCAGAACTTTACGCTTCTGCAGTCAAGCTGTTAACAAGTACGTCACAAGCCCTGAAACAAGAGCATTTGGACGAGCAGAGGAAGCTTGTTGAGAAGCACATCGCATTGGAGGCTGAACTTATCGAAAAACTGAGCAAGGTTGTGCCTACCATAGAAAGCAGCAAAGTCAGGCTGCTTTTGGAAGCAATATTGTCCGATGAGAAAAGGCATCATGAGCTTCTGAAGGCGGTGCTGGAGATCATCGTCCGCGGAGAAACGATCACTGAAGATGATTGGTGGGATGTGCTTTGGAAAGGCGTTCCTTTCCACGGTTCTCCCGGGGGCTAGTTGCTGTTTTCAATGCGGACCAAAAGAAATATGCGATCGTGCCGATCTGCCAGAAGCCCAGAGACAGAGTTAGTGATAGCTTCTTTGCTTGTAGCCAACTTGCATCAATAATGATTATAAGATAAGATGTGCATTCAGCAATCAAGTTCAACGAGCGCGCGCGCAGGTCTATTTTCGAATATTTCCGGTTGACCTAGTCTGGCTCACGGTGAGCGGCAACTTCTGACCCTTCTTAACGTGCGATATTCTTAAATTGCCAAAAGGAGTGTTCATGTTGCGTATTGAGGTTAAGCTGGCGAATGATGCTTGCGAAGGTATCTAATAAGTTTCATCGTGGGGCTGCTCGTTCTCATCGTTATGACTTGGCTAATTGCAACGTTCATGCCATATCCGGAGATTAGGAATCTTCCGCTGTATACTTTCAGCACAGTTTCGCGAATTGCGATTACACTGCTGGTATCAGTTGTCTGGGGAGTCTCATTTGGCATACTGGCAGCAACGAACAAGTGGGCATCACTGATTCTCACGCCCTTCATAGATCTTTTGCAGTCTATCCCGATACTCGGATATTTTCCAATGGTCATAGGTTTTCTATTCGCCCTCGGTCCTTTGGGCATCGAGTTATCGGTTATGGTGCTGCTTTTCACTTCAATGGCTTGGGCCATCTTCTTTGGGGTACTGGGAGCTATCCGTGGTATTCCCACAAACGTTGCTGAGTCTTCGCGAAGCTTTGGTCTCACAGGCTGGAAATACGTCAGGCACGTCATATTGCCAGCGATCACCCCATCAGTAGTTTCTGGCGCGAACCTCGCATGGTGCGACGGCTGGTTTTTCATGATAGCCGCAGAATACATTCAATACAAGAATGCAGTTGTAACGCCCCCTTCTGGGGGACTAGGTTATCTCCTCGCGAAGGCTGCCTATCAGTACAATGACATGAACCTTGCAGTGGTCCTTCTGATATTCATAACCTTCATCGTGGTGTACTTCAACACTTTGACTTGGCACAGGCTAATGGAGCGGGCCAGCACAGGCACTTTCAAGCCTGTCTTTAGGCTGGATCTTTCAGGAGTTGGAAAACTTGGAATTGCAGGGGCAAGCAACTGGTTGCATTTCGGAAGACTTCATTGGCCAAAGTCTTTCTCCATAGTCTCTCAGCGTTTGCGAAAATACACTCATGTCGAGAAAATCATTGCTGTGGTCCTGGCCCTTTCAACCGTTGCGTTTGTCCTATACACGGTGTCCGGTCAATTTCCTACTTTTGATACAATCCGAGCTGGCTTCAGTCAACCGCCCGCAGGAGAGCTGAACATGTTGCCACTGTTGACTGCTCTCACAATGGGGCGGCTTTCTATGGCATATGGGATTTCGCTTGTAGCAGCAATTGGTATGGGGGTTCTCGCCGCAGAGCACAAGAAATTTGCCGCAATCTTTTATCCACTCTACGACATAGGCCAAGGCGTACCAATCCTTGCTCTATTCCCAGTCCTTTCCGTTGGATTGAACCACATCATAGGAGACCAAAGAATCGCCCTTGAACTCACATGCATAATAATGCTGGTTCTCGACATGATATGGTACATGTTTCTCAATATCGTGAGTGCAGTGAAGAACATTCCAACAGAGATAAATGAAGTGGGGCAACTCCTAGGGTTTAAAGGAGTGAAAAGGATAACGCACATAGTCATTCCATCAATATTGCCTGCAATAGTTACTGGAAGCATTCTTTCATGGGGTACAGGCTGGAATACCATAATATTTGCTGAGTACATCCCATCAACAGGCCCGGCAGGTCAACCGGCTTCAATTCCCGGGATCGGCTCGTTATTGGACAAGGCAGGTTACGAATATGGAAATACTGTTGTACTTGTCTTCCTGCTCGCAGTGGTGGCAACGATTGTTCTTTTGATGGAAGGGCTTGTTTGGCGACG
>CAYYXF010000084.1:0-5609 GCA_964475545.1 uncultured Candidatus Bathyarchaeia archaeon
TATTCTGAAGCCACAGGGTCGAGGGCAGTTGAGCTAGCAAGGAAAGCGGAAAAGGTAAATTCTGAAACAGGGGTATCAGTTGGTGTGGCGCCTCAGTTTGCTGACATAGCAACTGTCACAGAAGCTGTGGATATCCCGGTTCTTGCTCAGCATGTGGATCCGATAAGACCCGGAGGGTTTACTGGGCATGTTCTTGCCAAATCCGTGAAAGAAGCTGGGGCGGTTGGCACGTTGATCAACCATTCTGAGAGGCAGCTTAAGCTTTCAGATATTGACGAGATAATCAAGTTGGCAAGAGAAGAGAATCTTCTTTCATGCGTTTGTGCCAACAACCCAAGCGTAAGCACGGCAGTTGCTACGCTGAGGCCTGACATTATAGCTGTTGAGCCGCCTGAACTCATAGGCACGGGAATTCCGGTTTCGAAGGCAAAGCCTGAGGTAATTACAGAGACTGTCAGGCTTGTGAGAGAAGTCAACCCTAAGGTTACGATTTTGTGCGGAGCAGGGATAAGCCGCGGAGAGGATGTTGCTGCGGCGTTGAAGTTAGGCACTCAGGGTGTGCTAGTCGCAAGCGGCATCGTAAAGGCGAAAGACCAATATGCCATCATGCGTGAGTTTGCAGACGCTTCAAAAGGCTAGGTGAGTTCTGAAAACCTTGAAAGTCGAAGCAGAATGCGCATCATGCGTACTCAGCCGTGGAGTGGCAGAGACTGCAGAAGCCACGTCAAACCCAGCCTTGCGTTTTAGGGCCATCAACGAAATCCTACGTTTGCTGAACAGAGAATTCAAACCCACATCGGTACCGGCAGATCTGGGCACGAAGAGAGACAGAATAATAAAACGAGTAACTGGCAACAATGATCCTTACAAGAGAAGTAAGAAGACAAGTAATGAGAAGGCTCTGAAGCTTCTGCCGCATGCAAGAAAATTCGTTGAGGAAGGTTATGCACAGCAGGACAGGTTTAAGAGGGCCTGCTTATGCGCGATCGTTGGCAACGTGGTGGAGTTTGATATTCCAGGTCACAGGTTTACTTTCGGCAGCCTGAAGAAAAGCCTTCGAGAAGCAGCACAAGAGCTAGCCGTAGACGACATTAGCACGATTTACGAACTGGCAAAGAAGGCCCACGCCGTTCTCTATTTGGCGGACAACGCTGGAGAAATTGTCTTTGACACTTTGCTTGTCGAGCAACTGAAGATCATGGGGCTAACGGTGATCGTGGCAGTCAAGAGTGGGGCAGTGATTAATGACGCCACCTTAGAGGATGCGGAAGTCTCTGGAATGACCAAAATTGCTGACAAAGTGATAGTAACCGGAACAGATGCTGTCGGCTTGGCAGCCAAAGAGGTTTCTAAAGACTTTCTTGAGGTCTACAATTCTGTTGATTTAGTCTTCGCAAAGGGCATGGGATACGCTGAGACCCTGACGGAGTATAAGCTGAAGAAACCTCACGCCTTGCTTTTCAGAACCAAATGCAATCCGGTAGCAAACTACTTCGGCGCACCGAGAGAAAGAAACATTGCGAAGCTGATGCCCTAAATGCAAACGCCGACAATAAGCTTAGACCGGGAAAAGCTTTCCAATTTTGACAGAGTGATCGAAAAAGAGTGGATAGTGACCAATGGCCTAGGCGGCTACTCATCTTCAACGGTCTTAGGCATAAACACAAGAAAATACCATGGACTGCTTGTCGCAGCGTTTCACCCACCAAGAGACAGAAGAGTCTGCTTGGCAAAACTGGACGAAGAGGTCAGCATAGGAAATGATACTTATCAACTCGGGGCAAACGAGTTTCAAAATCAGATATACCCGTTAGGACACAGCTTTCTAAGTCAGTTCAGGATTTCGCTTTTCCCAAAATATGTTTATGCTCTGCAGAATGTTGAAGTCGAAAAGACAGTTTTCATGCCTTACGGAAAGAACGTGGCAATTGCCCTATATAAGGTTCTGAATAGAAGCGGCTCTGACGTCAAGATCCGAGTTTTTCCACTCTCAAGTTGCCGTCATTTTCACTCTGTAACTGATAGGCAGAAACTCACAGTGGGACCTGATCAAAAGTATGAAAGCAACGGGACATGCATCGGCTTTGGCTCTCCGAAATCCACGCTTGTAATGGGAACAATAGGCGGAAAATACGTTGCCAAGGATAAGTGGATTGAGAGGCTATATTACCGTGAGGAGGCTAAGCGTGGCGAGAGCTGTTTAGACGATTGTTATCAGAGCGGATTTTTTGAGTATGAAGCAGAAGCTGATAAGAACGAGAGTTTTGCAGTAACTGCAGTTGCAGATGAAGATGCAGATGTTGCCAGAAGGGTTTTCGCGGAGATGCCTGCCACGCTTCTTGATATGGGAACTCTGTTTGAGAAGGAAAAAGGGCGGCCTGAAAATCAGCTGGCAAAATTCTATGGGACTCACCCGAATGTTCAGGCAAATGATTGGCTGAACTTTGTGATTCTTGATGCAGACGCCTGCGTTGTCAGAGGGACAGATGCAGACCACAGGTCCGTCATCGCAGGATATCACTGGTTTGAAGATTGGGGGAGAGACACATTTGTCTCGCTAGCAGGACTGACTCTAACGACGGGTAGATTTGAAGATGCAAGAAGAATTTTCTTAACCTTCCAGAAGCACTTCAAGGATGGCTTAATTCCCAACTTCATTCCCGATAAGGGTGGGCAGGCAGCCTACAACGCTGCTGACTCGACATTGTGGTATGTAAATGCAGTGTTACAGTACCTGAAGTACACAGGCGACTTCGGGTTCGTCAAGACACAACTGCTGGAAACGCTGCGCGCGATTTTTGAAAGCCACGCTAAGGGATCAGTTTCCAACATACATCTTGACAGCGATGGCTTGCTTTCGCACGGTCCGCAGTCAACGTGGATGGACGCCTCTGTGGAAGACATGCCTGTGACCCCGAGGGCCGGAAAAGCCGTTGAAATTCAAGCGTTGTGGTACAACGCCTTGAGGATTATGGAACTGCTTGCAAAGAGGTTTGAGGAGCAAAGCGAAGCTGAAAAATATGCCATAATGGCTGAAAGAGCAAGGATGAGTTTTGCCGGAAAGTTCTGGAACGCAGAAAAGAACTGCCTCTTCGACGTAATAGGAGAGAATGAGATTGATGGCTCTTTCAGGCCTAATCAGATCTTTGCAGTTGCCTTGGACTTTACCATGCTTGACCATACTAGGAACGAAAAGATTGTCGATTCCATGCATCAAGAACTGCTGACGCCTTTTGGCTTAAGAACCCTTCCAAAAGAAGACCCAAGATACATTGGAGTCTATGCAGGCGATAGAAGAAACAGGGACAGAGCCTACCACAGCGGGACTGTTTGGCCCTGGCTTCTAGGCCCATTCATAACAGCCTTTCTGAAAGTCAAAGGCTACAGCAGTCTTAGGCGTGATTATGTGATGAAAAACATTCTTGAACCATTCTTCACCAAACATGTTTTAGATGTGAAACTTGGGACGCCGAGTGAGATATGTGATGGTGATTCGCCTTACGCGCCGAAGGGGTGTATTCTGCAGGCATGGAGTGTTGCAGAACCATTAAGGGCCTACGTGGAAGATGTGGTGTACGTGAGGCCAAGATACGAAAAGGAAGTCTTGCAGGTTCTAACCTGATATTGTTTTTCTCAAGCCTTCGGCTGCAGCTTCAGGTGTAACCGTGTTTATGTACATGCCTGTGCTCAATTCAAATCCTGCCCAAATCGCAAGCTTGGGATAGACCTCAAGGTGCCAATGATAATATTCGCGTGCATTTTTGTCCAGCGTCAAGTGAAAACCATAGTTGTAGGGCGGATCATTAACCAGCGTCTTCAATCCCTGAAGGCATGTTTTCATTGTTTCGGCAAGCGCTTTTACTTCATTCGGAGACAGGTGAAGCGGCGTGGTCTCATGTTTCTTCGGAACTATCCAGAATTCCATGGGATGAACGCTTGCGTAGGGTGCGAAAACAGTGAATTTTGCGTTTTCTAGAACGAGCCTTGGTCCTTTTCGTTCTTTTTGGCTGATGCTACAGAAGATGCATGTGTGTTTCTCGGTCCAGAATTTCTTGCTTGCCTTCATTTCCTCGCGTACAATCTTCGGAACGATGGGTGTTGCGATTATCTGGCTGTGCGCGTGAGAAAGTGATGCCCCAGCTTCTAGACCATGGTTGCGAAAAATGGAAACGTATCGTACATAGGGTTTTCGTGACAGTTCGCGGAGTCTGTCGATGTAGGCGTTAACAACATGGGCCAGCTGGGGGATTCCGGCATTTGCTGGGTGCTCGTCATGAGTCGGTGACTCCACTAGGACTTCGTGATGCCCGACAGCGACGGTGAAATCGCTCTTCAGCAGGATTTGTTTTCGCGTGAACTTTTCTTTTGGCGGAGCGAAGGCTGGGTAGAGGTTTGGGATACAGCGAACAAGCCAGTTCTTGTGCCTAGACCCGTCACTGTCTTTTGCTTTTCTGATGCCACTGCTTGATTTGAGATAGACTAGAATGGCGGGCGGCGTCATGTGCTCGTTGCCCGGGCACATGGGGCAAACGTCAGTCTTAGTCTGCACCCTCTCTTTTTTTGCGAAATCTGTCGGCCTGCGACCGCGTTCAGTTGCTATGACAACCCAGCGGTCAAGCAAATAGTCCTTGCGAACTTCGTTAAAGGGCATGTTCAAACATCCGATGCCACTAGACTTGTTTTCCGTAGCATTTAGCGTTTTCTTGGCGATGGCACGCTGTGTGGATCAGGCGCGACGCCTGACTGCCCTGACTGACGCAACGGAGAATATGCATCATCGCGAAAGCGGTGGGCCACAGAGGTTCGACGTCCAGACTCCGCCGAGCCCTCAAAGCCCTACACTCGTACCCGTGCCCCCTTGAGCGCTGAACGCCCAGACTTAGGTTGCTCCCTCCCGGGCCTGGCCGGGTTCGCCTGGTAAACACTGAAGACAACTTCCCTACGGAAGCTGCTCAATGATCGCCAGCCCCAAAGGACGGATAGTCAATGCTTCGGAAATAGAGGTCTCGACGACCTTAAACGTCTCACCCTCCGCTTTCAGCCCGTCCTATAGAGGGTTTACGGTACAGGGGACCCCTACCCCCCCGCCTAAGACCCACCGCTGAAAGACTGTGAAGCCTATTCAAAACTATAAAACTTTACCCCCACACACACAAAATTACGGTGGCGTGTGCTACTCAGATTCCTTTCTAATCACCCCTTCTGATACTTCGTGCCATCTTCCCCTCAAGTGGAAGGAACTAGGCACAAGAATCACGCTCATGCTGAATCTGCATGATTCAATGCTATCATGCTCGTGTTCGCAGTCTTAAGAGCTTGTTATTGTCAACGCAACGACGGAACCAAGACTCATTCTCGTCTAGCAGTTTCAGTTCAGCCTTTACATGCTAGTCTTCTGCCATAAGTGCAAGGATTCCTATTATGACTGCGAGGCAAAGAACCAACGTTGAAATGTACATTGGAGCTGCAATGTCATACCAGCGCTGGCTATACATCATTACGACGTTGAATAGAATGCCAACGATGACTAGGAGCAGACAGAACATGAAACCGAATTTCTGTACTCTTCTTCGAGATGTTGGACGAGAGTCCTGTTGTTCTGACACTTT
>CAYYXF010000085.1:0-5591 GCA_964475545.1 uncultured Candidatus Bathyarchaeia archaeon
CAGCGAATAATCGGCGCTCAAATCATAGGCGGAGAAGAGGTAACTCAACGCATAAACGCCATATCCTTCGCTATCCAGAAACAAATGACAGCACGAGAATTGGCCAAGGCAGACACTGCTTATGCACCGCCAGTATGCGAAACTTGGGAGCCTTTGATACTAGCAGCAGAAATGGTTCTCATGAAGCTTCGCTAAACACTCCACCATATTTCTTTCTAATTTCTATCGGAAAATTAATTAGAAGAACTCTTTCATTAGGTAGCTGCACAACAATTAAATGATGGTGAAAGTCATGACAATCAAAGTAGGTATAAACGGATTCGGCAGAATCGGACGTCTTCTCTTCAGAGCAGCCATTGAAAGAAACGCGAAAATTGATTTCGCCGCCGTAAACGACATCACTGATGCCAAGACAATGGCGCACCTCCTCAAGTACGATTCAATTCACGGTCGAGCTCCCTTCCCCGTTGAAGTAGAAAAAGACGGCATAGTTGTCAAAGGGAAAAAGGTGCTTACCCTCATGCAGCGAGACCCAGCACAGCTACCATGGAAGAACATGGGTGTATACCTAGCCGTAGAATCCACCGGACTTTTCACTGATCGAGAAAAGGCACAGGCACACCTTCAAGCAGGAGCGAAAAAAGTCCTGATCTCGGCACCAGCCAAAAACCCAGACCTAACCATAGTCATGGGCGTAAATCATGACAAATACGATCCCGAAAAGCACAACATACTCTCAAACGCCTCGTGCACTACCAACTGCGTCGCCCCTGTAGCGAAAGTCCTGCATGAAAACTTCGGCCTGAAGCAGGCACTCATGACCACAGCACACGCGTACACTAATGACCAGAGAATCCAAGACTTGGTTCACTCAGACCTGCGCCGCGCAAGAGCAGGAGCAATAAACATCATACCTACCACAACAGGCGCAGCCGTAGCAGCAACTCTCGTGCTTCCGGAGCTTGCGGGAAGAATGAACGGAATCGCCCTGCGTGTTCCAGTTCCAAACGTCTCGATCGTGGATCTGACCTGCATCTTAGAGAAGAACACAACCAAAGAGGAGATCAACGCAGCATTCAAGAAAGCCGCAGAAGGCCCACTCAAAGGCATATTGACATACACCGAAGACCCCGTTGTCTCATCAGACTTCAACCACAGCACATGGTCAGCCGCCTTAGACGCACAGTCAACCATGGTTCTAGGAGAAGGCGGAAAGGGCAACTTCGTCAAAGTGTTCGCTTGGTACGACAATGAATGGGGCTTCTCATGCCGCATGGTCGAACTGATCGAACTCGTAGGCAAGAAAGCAGGTCTTTAGTCACCCTAAACGCTTAGGCTTAAAACCAAACCCCCCTTATTCTTTCTTTCAACCAGAAAGGTGAACAGAATGGTCAAGTTTCTAACTCTAGACGACATAAAAGTGAAAGACAAAGTCGTTCTTGTAAGAGTTGACTTCAATTCACCCGTTGATCCAGAAACCAAGAAAATCTTGGATGACGCAAGAATCCGAGCACATGGCGAAACAACGATAAAGGAACTCGCCTCCAAAGGCGCCAAAATAGTAGTCCTAGCACATCAGGGAAGAAAAGGCGACGCAGACTTCATACCAACAAAGCAGCATGCCGAAAGCCTAGGCAAAATCTTGGGCAAGCCAGTGAAATATGTTGACGATGTCTTCGGCGAGAAAGCCAAGAACGAAATCAAGAAGCTGAAAAGCGGAGAGATACTCGTCTTAGACAATGTCAGAACATTCGCCACCGAAACCAAGGAAGGAACACCTGAAGACCACGCAAAGACTGATCTCGTCAAGAGCCTTGCCCCACTGGCAGACTTTTTCGTCAACGACGCCTTTGCAGCAGCGCATAGAGCACACGTTTCGATAATAGGCTTCACAGCCGTACTTCCAAGTGCGGCAGGCCGCATAATGGAAAGAGAGCTAAAATCGCTCGGCAAGGTCCTAGAGAAACCGGAAAAACCATGCATATTCATTCTCGGAGGCGCCAAAGCAGACGACTCGCTTGAAATATCCAAATATGTCTTGGACAACAAGATAGCGGACTACGTGCTCACAGGCGGCGTCGTAGGTCAAGTTTTCCTAGCAGCGAAAGGCACAGACCTTGGCAAACCAACCATGGAATTCCTGAAGCAACAGAAGCTTCTGAACTTGCTTCCAGGCATAAAAGAGCTTGAAAAAAGGTACCCAGAGAAGGTCAAAGTTCCGAAAGATGTAGCCGTAGAAGCCAACGGAAAACGGAAAGAAATTCTGACCGAAAAACTGCCGACGGACTGCTCAGTGTTTGATATTGGGGCAAAAACAGTCGAAGACTATGGCAGGACAATACGAAATGCAAAAACGATAGTGGTTAGTGGTCCGATGGGAGTTTATGAGAACAGCGAGTTCAGCTTCGGAACCAAGAGAATCCTTGAAGAAATCGCCAATTCAAAAGCATACTCATTGGCTGGAGGAGGACACACAATAGGCGCCCTGCAGGAGTTTAAGCTCTCGAACAAGATCTCCTACGTGAGCACTGCTGGTGGAGCACTCATAGAATTCCTAATGGGCAAAAAGCTGCCAGGCGTCACAGCACTGGAAAAAGCAGCAACTAGAAAAACCTGATTTCACCGCTTCTTATCCCCGCACACTGCGCACGAGCGCACGTGCTTTCTGATTCTCGGCTTAGCCAACCAAACGACAGGATCTCGCGTCCAGAACAGAAAAGCTTCAGAAAGTAAAATACCTTAAAGTCACACACAATCATGACGAAAGGTCTCCGAAATTGAAAATGGAAACGTTGCTGAAAGAAGGGCTTGCAGAATGGCTTTTGAATGGCGAACCCTGGGTAGTTTATCGAACATTGACCGATCTTCTGGGCAAGGAAGAAAAAGACAGCACCGTCATAGCAGCCAGAAGGGCAATCTCCAAACACCAACTCGTAAAAAAGATCTTCCAAAGCCTAAATGAGGACGGCTACTGGGGAACACCCAAAGACATTCACACGTGGTGGCCAAGGAAAAATACGACTTTCTGGATACTTCCCATGTTGGCAGATTTCGGTTTTACAACGGAAGACAAGAGAGTTACCAAAGCCTGTGAATACATTTTTGCCACTCAACTAGAATCTGGCGGGTTTGGATGGGATCCACCTACAAAACCCAGCGATTGCCACAGCGCCATAATAATTGAGTCACTTGCAAAACTGGGACTATTGCAAGACACTAGGCTCAAGAAAGCCTATGAGTGGCTAGTTAGAAGACGGCGCCTTGACGGAGGATTCTGGTGCAAGGATACCGGGCAGATTGGCGGACCGAGAGAGAAGGAACCGAGCTGCGCCATGGCTACAATGTTCGTGCTTGGCGCATTAGCTCAAAACCCCCAACTCAGAAAAACTGAAACCGCCAGAAGGGCAATCGATTTCCTTTTCATGTGCTGGGAAAACAGGGGAAAGGTAAGATACGCAGGCCATGACAGCCAGGTTGGAACTGACTGGGAGAAACTCAAGTATCCATTCGTCGACTACAAAATCCTGAAATTTCTCGACGTCCTCTCTCAGTTTGAATACGCCAAGCACAGGCTTCAAGAATCAGAAATGGCCAGCCTGCTTTTCTCAAAAGGAGACGAGAAGGGAAGGTTTACACCAGAATCAATCGTTGAAGTATGGTCCAATTTCGATTTTGGACAAAAAGAGAAACCTTCAAGGTGGATCACGTTTCTAGCCCTGCGAATAGCAAAGAGGATCTGCAAATAGAACCCTCATGAACGCGAACCCATCAAATTCTCACTACTTGCTCTCCAACAGCAAATCTGAAATAAACAGTAAGTCGAATAGTGATGGTTGAGGATAAAGCGTTGACCGACATCGTAATTGTTTTCGAGGTCCATCAGCCGTACAGGTTGAGACGAGACTTTTTCTGGGAAAACAGAATCTTCAGGCGGCTGAAAAAAGATGAGCTTTTCGATTACTACTTTGACCATGCAGTGAACAAGGAGATCTTCGAAAGATCAGCTCGGAAATGCTACTTCCCATCCAACAGCATACTGCTCGAACAAATTGACAAACGCAAGAAGGAAAAGAAACAGGCAAGGGTTTCATTCAGCATCTCCGGAGTTTTCCTGGAACAATGCGAGAAGTTCAACAAGGATCTGCTGGAAACTTTCAAGCAGCTCGCAGAAACAGGCTGCGTCGAATTCCTAAGTCAAACCTACTACCATTCCTTGGCAAGCCTCTACCCGGAAAGAGAAGAATTCATTGAGCAAGTGGAAATGCACCGTCAGATAATGAGAGACCTGCTAGGATACGCACCCATGGTTTTCGAGAACACAGAATTGCTCTACAACAACGCTGTGGCAAGAGCCGTTGAGAAAATGGGATACAAGGGAATCTTCACCGAAGGAATAGAAAGAATACTGCATGGAAAATCGCCCAACTATCTTTACTCGCCAAAAGACAGCAAAAGAATCAAAATCCTGCTGCGGAACTACAAGTTAACCGACGACATTGGATTCAGATTTTCCGCCAGATGGTGGAACGAATGGCCCCTAACAGCAGACAAGTATGCAAACTGGCTGGCCGGGACACCTGGCAACCTGATCAACATCTTCCCAGACTACGAAACCTTCGGCGAACACCACTGGCCAGAAACAGGCATCCACGACTTCCTTAAGCATTTGCCAGGAGAGATTCTGAAGTGGTGGCATCTACACATGGCCACTCCTTCTCAAGTTGTTGAAAAGTACGCTTCCGCAGGAGAGATCGACGTGCCAGAACTCGGCGGAACAGTCTCTTGGGCAGATTTAGAAAGAGACGCAAGCTGCTGGCTTGGAAACACCATGCAATGGGCTTATTACACGAGCCTGAGAAAGCTCGAACCATTCGTCAAGGAGACAAACGACAAAGAGTTCCTGAAACTCTGGAGGTACTTGCAGACCAGCGACCACCTTTACTACATGTTTACCGCAGGCGGAGCACCTGGCGAAGTTCACTCGTACTTCAGCTCCTTCAACACGCCAATAGACGCTTTTGTAACTGCACAGGCAGCCATCCTAGACTTTGAGAACCGCGTAAGACTTGCTGCCATCATGGCAAATGAGCCCTTCCTATTCTATACGGGCGAGGGAGACAAACACTTCACAGGCACGATGGTGTGGAGCCTGAAAGGACTTGCAGATGCCTTGCGAAAAGTCAGCACGAAGTCAGTGGAGTTCCACAACAGCCGAGGGGACTTTGAAAAATGGGCGGAGAAATCGCTAGGAGATCAAATGCTAGCAAAAAGACTGAAAAAAGTAGGACTTTCGAAGTTGAAGGGAGAGGAACTCGCGAAAACATTAGCCGACATCGTTGGAGAAAGGTTTGACGAATTGTGTGCCCAAACGAGGGCAGCAACCAAATATTTCTGATCAAACTTGGCGTCACCGTTCGAAACCAATGTGGATACCCAAAATTCTTCCCAGCATCACTGCTGGAATAGCAGCTGAACCGCGTACGCCTCGTGCGTATGCTTTTATAGGAAACAGCATGAGAATAGTTGATGCTAGGTACAGGATGTGAGATGTTGAGAGAGGAACTTCCCCTTCCAGAGAGGATCTTGCAGAC
>CAYYXF010000086.1:0-5501 GCA_964475545.1 uncultured Candidatus Bathyarchaeia archaeon
GGTCATTTTCAGATTCAAAGCTTAAATGATTTGAATTGTATGCTTAGATACCAAGGTGAATGCGCAGCATGTACAAGCCTGAAGGAATTTTGCCAGCTCTGGTTACTCCTTTTACGGATGACGGCAAAAGCATCGATGAGGAAAGGTTGCGAGCCCTAGTTAGTCGCTGTCTTGAGCTTGGCGTCCACGGAGTTGTTCCATGTGGCACCACAGGCGAGTTCGTGAACTTGACGACTGATGAGAAGAAACAAGTCATAAAGATTGTTGTTGACGAGGTCAATGGCAAAGTGCCTGTAGTTGCAGGCACGGGTGCAAGCGGAACAAACGAAGCGCTGGAAATGACGAGGTATGCAAAGGATATAGGTGCCTCGGCTGCTTTGATCGTCACGCCATACTACTTGAAACCTGCGGACCGCGGAATCTATGAGCACTATGATACTATTGCGAGCCAAGTTGATCTGCCCATAATTCTTTATAACATCCCGCAGTGCACTGGTCTGCCATTGCCGTGGCAGATGGTTGAAGATTTGGCTCAAATCCCAAACGTCGTCGGCGTAAAAGACAGCAGCGGGCAATTAAGCTTCATTCTTGCC
The DNA here is from genome assembly GCA_964475545.1 of uncultured Candidatus Bathyarchaeia archaeon. Taxonomy (GTDB): domain Archaea; phylum Thermoproteota; class Bathyarchaeia; order Bathyarchaeales; family Bathycorpusculaceae; genus DASPTR01. The sequence goes on from CAYYXF010000086.1 coordinate 594, forward strand.
GTGCTCGAGAAAGTTAGGGACAAAATCAACGTCCTGTGCGGGCATGACGAGGTTGTTGTCGCAGCGTTAGCAGCCGGGTGCTCGGGGGCGATCCTTGCAAGTGCCAACGTGATTCCTGACATCTGGATTCAAGTTTACGATCACATTAAGAAAGGTGAGCTGCAAAAAGCCCGAGAACTGCAATACAAGGTGCAAAAAATAGCCAGAATCATTGCAGGAAGCGGAGCTGTCGGAACAAAGGCCGCCCTAAACATGATGAAGATCAAAGTTGGACCTGTCCGAATGCCACTTAGCATCGGCGGTGAACTGACTTACGAATCAAGAGAGGAACTGCGTTTGGACCTGGAGAAAATTGGGAAAATAGAAGCGAAGCCCATAACGTTCGAAATAGAGGAAAAGCGAATAGAGGAACGCTTCAAGGCAATCGACATAAGTCCAGAAATCATTAAAGATTTTGGCCTCAAGGTCGGCGAAGCCCTAGCTGGACAAGGTGCGGAGGTGGCGCATATAGATCTTATGATTGGAAGAAAAGGCGGCCCTCTAGGTGAAGCCTTTGCCAAAGCCAAAGCAACGCCAACAGCAGGCCACGAGCCGTTATTGGCTCTCTTGGAACCAAACCTGGCTGTTAAGCCTGTGACACTAATTGTTCCCACGGTCACAATCACTAGCATGCGACAGGCAAGTATGGTCTACGGACCAGCTCAAACTGCAGTCGCAAAGGCTGTTGTCGACAGCGTGGCAGATGGGACGGTTCCAAAGGAGGCTGCAGATGATTTGATCATTATTGCTAACGTCTTCGTTCATCCTACAGCAGTGGATAGACAACGTGTCTACATAAACAATTACAAGGCCATGCGCCACGCAATCCGCAAAACGATAGAAGGAAGACCAAGCCTAGACGAGCTGATAGAAAACAAGGACAGATCAAAACATCCCTTCAAATACACTCCATAGTGAAAAACCTTGGTACACCATAGAATAAGCGAAGGAGACTACGTTCTTCTCCACCTCAAGCCACGGAAAACGTACATGGTTAAGGCAGAGTCCGGCAAGAGCTTCCACACACACAAGGGTTACATAAAATTCGAGGAATTGATCGGAAAGGAATACGGCACAACAATTCTTAGCAGCTTGGGATTCGAGATAGTGGCTCTCAAGCCTCTGCTGCGCGACTACATCATGAAGTCCTCGCGGCAAACGCAGATAACCTACCCGAAAGACATAGCCTTAATAGTCATGTTCAGCGGAGTCGGCCCAGGAAGCCATGTAGTGGAAGCTGGGACCGGAACTGGAGCATTGACGACGGCGCTGGCCTTCTATGTGAAACCCAAAGGCAAAGTATACAGCTACGAAATCCGCCCAGAATTTCTGGAAACCGCCAGAAAGAACTTGAAACGCGCCGGATTAGATGACTATGCCGAGCTGAAGAACAAAGATATCACCGCGGGCATAGATGAGACTGATGTTGATGCCGTCATTCTGGACCTGGCAACTCCTTGGCTTGTAATTCCTCATGCTTACGCTACGCTCAAGCCCTCAGGAACAATAGTTTCCTTCAGCCCGACAATAGACCAGATTGTCAACACAGCTGAAGCCTTGAACGAGTGTGGGTTCGTGGACGTTGAAACTATTGAATGCTTAATGCGCGGAATGCAGATCGAAAGGGGGAAGACACGCCCTCAAACGCTGATGACAGCACACACGGGCTACATGATATTCGGCCGCAAGGCAATAGGAAATTCGAACAAAGCCTAAACCAATACGAGTTAGGATCATGGAACCTTCAGTATTGTTGTCCTGATTCTGAGAAGCCCTCGGCACCGAGGACAACGTTGGCGATTCCTCTTGCAAGCGAAGGTTGCGCCGCAGCGGCAACATGTTTGAACTGTTGCAATCAGTCTTCGATCCGGCGTGGAGGAAGCAACTTCAGTTAGCATTTTGCAGTCGCTGTTCGGCTTCTCTTCCTGCGCGCAAGATTGCAGTTGTCTCACTGACATCTCGTTTCACCTTGCCCTACTGTGTCGAGTCTGACTTGATCTTGTGGCTGAGTGCGTCCACGAAGATGGCTATCTTGTATACAACGTAGGCAAGCAGAAGGGTCACAGCAATTTCCGCCAAGTCTCCGAACATCTTGATAAGTTCACTCAAGGTCAATCATGTTCCCTCCTTCATCCGTTGAGGCTCAACTCTTTTATTTCAGTCAAGTCGACAAGGGAGTTCATCTTCATCGAACTTTCCGAAATCGTGTAAAGAACATCCTCTATGTAGAATGCTCGCACAATGTAGTTAGAGTTGTTGTACAGATTTCCATCCTCGATATGGCTTATTGTTCCCCTAAGCATGATCTTCTCTTCAGAGTCCAATGATATGGCAAAAACGCATGCACCCTGCCACACTAGCTCTCCGTAAGTGTTCGGCAGGATTCCTCTGAGATCTCTGCTTTCGTTTATCTCTGCAATCGATGCCGGAATTACCAGTAGATTCTTCTGTTTGTCGAATAGGAATGCTTTGTGGTCTTGAAGAATTGGAGAGTCTGTTCCCCTGTCTCCTATCTCGTATTTTCCTAGCTGCTCAGGTCTGGAGACAGTTGACACATCGAAGAGCGCGATTTTCAATCCTTGATACCAAGCGAAGTTTCCCCCTTCAGCTTCGACCGTCTCTTTGCCAACGCCTATGACGTGGTTTTCGTCATATGGGTGCAGGTAATCAGAATACCCTGGTACTTTCAGTTCGCCCAAAATCTTGGGCTCATACGGATTCGAGATGTCGATCACGAAGAAGGGATCGGTCTTCTTGAAAGTCACAAGGTAGCAGGTATCACCCATGAATCGTGCCGAATGAATGCTCTCTCCTGGCGCGATGCCCTCTATTTTGCCAACAACTTCAAGCTTCATGTTCAAGACATACAGGTTGTTCAATAACGAGTTGGCACGTGACGTTGTTGCTATTCTGAAGTAGTCCTTATTTTCGTCCATAGAGAACTGATTTAAGACGTTTCCAGGAACTAGTCCATCATTTGCGTGCTGAATCACGCCGTCGTTGATCTGTATCCTATGAAGAATCGTTTCGTCTCCGTGGATTACAGCCAGGTAGATGTTCTGCATTGAAACATACAGCTCTGTGCTTCCCCCGGTCAGGATCGTCTCATGAACCGGTTCTTGCTCGTCTGTCTGAACATTGAAGCTCACAATTGTTGAGAAAGAGTAGCTATAATCGTCAACACTTGTATGGTAGACTTCGCTTGCTGACATCACATAGCATTCGCCGTTAGAGGAAATCGCCGGAAGAGTTAGTTGATCATCTATGACCCAAGCAGGTTTTTGAATGATGGCGTATATGTATTCGCCTGCCATTCTTGAACTGAAATAATAGCCATCAGCATCTATCGATCTTACGATCACAGGATCCTGCCTATCTGACAGGTCATAAACCATAATGTGCGTCCGGAGTCCACTCTGCGAATAATCTTGGCAGAAAACGACAAGTCTATCATTATTGACGAATATTTGATTCGGTGTACCATTGAAAGCTATTTTTGAGAGTACTTTGGCTTCTTCCGCAGGATACGCCTTGGCAACTATCACGTTTTGCCCGGAGACCAAGTAGGCATATTCCCCATCTGTTTTCACGACGTCAGCTTCGTCTACGCCCTGCACTTGAACGTTCGTTGCAGAGTACTCCAAGCCATTCATCGACTTCAACTGCGCACTTGAAGAGCGTGGAAGCAAGGAGAAGTATGAGCCTGAGTAGTATCCACCCCAACTTATGAATGTCTTCAGTTCTTCGTATGATCCGAATTTGCTCAGGGTCTCAGGTCGATATTCGACATCAGAGCACATGAGTGGGATCGCACATGTCATCACAATTATGATTGAAACGACAATTAAATCAACTCTCACTTCTAACACACTCCAAAGCCCAACACTAATAGCGATGGAGAATGAGAGGCTTAATGCTATGGTTTAGAACGTCATTGTACTAAAACTAGTACGGCAACTGTCCAATCACTCGACGTCCAACCTGAGGTCTTCGGCGTCTCAGGAACATGAACGCGACTACTGCAATTATGAAGCTCAACGCGAGACTCTCAGCATCAGCTGTGGAGGACTCATTATCCGAACGTGAACCCTCCAGCTTCTTGATACTCTGGAAGAATGACCGGCTCGTTGCATTGTGATCTTCTGCCCCTATGCTTAGAAGTGTTACCAGTGGAACTAGCACTAGCAAAAGCCCTAGCAGAACAGCGACTGCTGAATAAGCCCAGATTCTTCTCAGGGCAGACGCCTCCATCTGCAGTAGTATGAGCTGCCACTCTTAAGTCTACATTTTAGAACACAATGATGAACTATCAAAAGGGCTTAGCCTCCCACAGCCTAAGTGTCTCAAACCAAAAAACAATCACGGCAATTACCCCGAAAACCACAGCGTAGAAGCTGGGAAATATCTGTCCTATAGCACAGACAGCGAGATAGGTTGCCAGCATCGTAGTGAATAGGATAGAATAGAAGAGATATCGAGGAACGATAAACCTGCCCATATGCGTGAAAAGCCTCAGAATCCCAACCTTGACTTCCTCTTCAAGCTCATACTCGCCAGTCCCCTTCTTGCTGACAAGCATCAAATCCTGCAATTTCTCCAGATGGTGGACTGCAATGCTTGGGCTTGAAAAGCCGAGAGCACGTTGCACCTCGCGGATACCTACGATGTGTGTAGGCTGCTGAAGAAGATACCAATAAACAAGAAGCGTTTTGCCCTTCAATTCAGACTCGAGGACAGCCAAGTCAAATTCATGCGGAGCCTTCGCCATAGGGTTTCCCAGCTATCAGTATGGTTCGATGTGTTAAAAAGACTAACCAAGCTTCCTGCCTCAGCAACAGAGCGCGCTTGCCACAGGAGAGAACGCAAACA
>CAYYXF010000087.1:0-5302 GCA_964475545.1 uncultured Candidatus Bathyarchaeia archaeon
CATTCTGACTATTCAAGAGTGGTGATTGTAATGAGCATGGGAAGTGCCAAGAAGAAACCGATGACTAAAAAGGAAAGAGAAGAGAAAAGAAGAAAGCACAAGGAGAAACAGTTGAAGAAGTAGTTCAAATCATCGTGCCATTTCTATTCTCGACGAGCTCCTCGAGCTCAGCGGGGCCTACCTCTTTCTAATCTCTTAGTTCTTTCCAACTCTGAAGAACTGTCTTGTCTCGTGGTTTTGTAAACAAACAAAGCTGTAAGGGCCCAAGCAAATGCCGACAATCCTACGAGTATCCAAGTTCTTATCAAGTACGTGTAAATGAACAGATCAACATCGTTGATTCCAGAGAGTATTTCCAGCATTCCTGGCCCTCTTGGCCAAGGAAACAAAGAGCCACTAGGTCCATTGATCCAGAAGACCGCATTATGAGAGTCGGTGGATATGTACCTTGCAGCTATGGTATGCGCTTCAAAAGTGTATATTGCAAGATACATCGAAATGGCGATCAACGCGATTGTACCTATGACTGCTCTTTTGTTGAATCCCACATTGTCACCAGATGAAACATGAAACGAATACAGATTTAATACTAAGGTTTAGTACGGATATGCAATCTTTGCTCTCGTCACAGCGCGCGCACATCTCTCAAGCCTGACGTTTTCTCTTGAGCCTCTGAGCAAATGAACCGACCTCTTTCAAACCTTCTAGTTCTCTCCCCAACACTTTGGCCCTTCCAAACGTGCGACATCTCGGCGAACTAGAGTGTATCGTGTCTTGACTTTCATCATAAGCATTTGAAAAACGCATAGCTTGTCGTTCTCAACAATCTTATATGCAAAAAAGACCCATACAAGAATGCACAGGAACTGATGCTCCTTGACATGGTTTAACGTTGAAAAACTAGCAATTCTTGCTACGGATTATTGTGTCGACGTTTCCGAAGGGAAAAAGATAGGAATTGTTGGAAACATCGTGGCCGCTCCTCTGATTCAGCAGCTTTACAAGCATATTCTTCTCAAAGGCGGGTATCCAGTGCAGTATGTTCGACCCAGAGACTTCGAAGGCTTAGAAGAGTTGTTATTCACTTGTGGCAGCGAGAAGCAGATAACATTCGTGTCTCCGTTTGCCAGATTTTTCTACAGTGAAATCGACGCGATCGTACAGATTGTTGCGGAAACCAATGTTAGGAGGCTGTCCAACGTGCCTCCGACTAAGCTGAAGCAAAATGCTGCTTCGCAGCGAGAAATAGTTGAGATTCGAGCAAAGAGATTGCTGAAGCCAGGCAGCTTGGCTCTCATACCCTTTCCGACAAGTGCTCTCGCGCAAGAAGCCGAGATGTCACTGTTTGAATATCAAGATTTCATATCCAAATCATGCTTTCTAGACAAGAAAGATCCGGCTAGAGAATGGAAAAATCTCTCAAAAACTCAGGAAAACATAGTCAAGAAATTGAACACAGCTAAGAATCTGCGTTTCGTCGGCGAAGATACCGACCTTAAACTGAAGGTGGAACGTCGAAAATGGTTCAACTGCGATGGCCACGTAAATATGCCAGACGGTGAGGTTTTCACTTGCCCGGTCGAAGATTCTGCCCAAGGACAGATCAGATTCTCGTATCCCGGCATCTATCAGCAAATGAGCAGAGAAGTAGACGACATTACACTCACATTCAAAAACGGGGAAGTCGTAAAGGCCAAGGCTGAAAAAGGTGAGGATTTTCTCAAGGAAATCATCAAAACAGATAGCGGAGCAAAAAGAATCGGCGAAATAGCGGTTGGCACAAACACTGGGATAGACAAGTTCACAAAGAATATGCTCTTCGATGAAAAAATGGGACATTGCATACATCTTGCCCTGGGATTTGCTCCCGTTCCTGAAAAGACTGGTGGAAAAAATCAGTCGTCTATTCACTGGGACCTTCTAAAAGACATGCGAACTGGAGAAATCTATGCTGACAATGAATTAATCTATAAGAAAGGCAAATTCACACTTTAAATACGGACCCGAAATTCCAGACAAGAGCGCGCTGCAAAACCACGCCTGATAGCACGAGGCTTGCTCATTCTTAGCAGCTGTAGCTAGTGATTGAATCAGATGTTCTTCCACAAGCAATAAGAACGCAGAATCCAATAATATTTGTTGATAGGTTGACGTGAGAGATTTGCTTGACATCCCTTGAGCGCGACCGTGTTCCAAGTCCCCGTACTATTCCTGCAAGAGAGATTCCGCTTATCGACAGGCTTGAGGAAATGACACTTCTCAAAGAAGCTGTTGACAGGGCAATTCAAGGTGAGGGAGGTCTCGTGTTTCTGTATGGAGAAGCTGGGATCGGTAAGACACGGCTGGCCAGGGAATTGGGGGCTTATGCTCGTCTGCGCGGAATGCAGGTTCTGTATGGAAGATGCCCGGCCTTGTTTAGGATGGACGGCGTGCCTCCTTATGTTCTTTGGAACGAAGTTATCAGGGATTATCTCCAAGTTTGCACTCCTGGGCAATTGTACAAGGTTATTGGCTACTACCCAGGTGAAGTTTGTAAGCTGGTTCCTGAAGTCAGGCAGAAGCTCGGTACGATTCCGCAATCTCTGCCGATAAACCCAGAACATGAGCGTGACAGGCTGTTTGAAGCTGTCTCGCAGTTCATCACTAACATTTCCAGAGAAGCACCATTGTTGATTGTTCTTGATGATTTGCAGTGGACTGATCAGTCTTCGCTTCTGCTGCTGCACTATCTGACTCGGGGCATCCAAAGAGAATCTCTGCTGCTCCTGGGTGATTATCGTGACACTGACGTTGATGAGCGGCATCCCTTGTCTCCGGTCTTGACCGAATTAAACAGGGAACGCTTGTCTCAATCAGTCCAACTGAAGCGTATGTCCCTGGATGAGACTTCTGAGATGATCAAACAGATCTTGGAGCAAGAGGACGTACCAACGGAGTTCTGCAAACTGGTCTATGAGAAGACGAGGGGCAACCCTTTCTTCGCTGAAGAAGTCATAAGATCCCTAAAGGAAGAAGAAGCAATCTACCGTGAAGAAAACAAATGGAAAATCAAGGAGATTTCAAGAATCGAATTCCCAAAAACCGTCAAGAGCGTAATAAAGGCAAGAATATCGCGTCTGGACGACGAATGCCAAAACGTGTTGACTGCCGCTTCTTTTGTTGGAAACGATTTCACTTTTGAGGCCCTCAGCGGTGCCACTGGCATCGAAGAGGACAAGCTTCTTGAGTTGCTGGAGAAAATGCTCAAGACCGGACTTGTCAAAGAGAAGCTGATCCGCGGAGAAGGCATATTTTCCTTCGCTGACGTAATAGTGAGAGATGTCGTGCATGAAGAAGTCAGCCTCTTGAGGCACAAGAAGCTCCATAACACTGTAGGATGCGCTCTGGAGAAAGTCTACGCCAAAGACCCCGACGAACATCTCGGAGAGCTTGCCTACCATTTTCTAGAAGGCGGAGACAAGGAAAAAGCCTTAGACTACTTCTTGAAGGCAGGAGAAAGGGCGGCGAAGATCTACGCCAACGGAGAGGCAGTTTCCTACATTCAATCGGCACTCGGCCTCCTCGAAGATAAGGAGGATGAACCACGGAAAAAAGCATGCTTGCTAGAGAAGCTCGGCGACGTCAAGAAGCTCATCGGGGACTATGAAGCAAGCATAAAGTATTGGAACGATGCGCTGCTGTCGTGGAAACAGCTAGGTGAGAGAGAAACAACTGCAACGTTGCACCGCAAAATGGCAAATGTTTTCTGGAACAACTTGGGAAACAGAGAAAAAGCCGGAGAGCACCACCAAAAAGCCTCGGAAATCTTGGAAACAGAAGCTGAAAGCGTTGAATTGGCGAGACTCTACGAGGACAAGGCAGAGATGATTTCTATGGGGGCTACTGGAGACATGAAGGAAGCTCTTTCTTGGGCTGAGAAGGCGGTTGACATTGCCAAGAGATTGAATGCCTATGAAGTTATCGCACGCTCCTACGCTTGTCTGGGAGAGATCAGCAATTGGCTTGGAGACACGAAGAAAGCCGTTGAATGCATGGAGAAAGCTTTGAAGATAGCCCTTGACAATGGAGCTACAGATACGGCTTTGTGGGTGTACAATGACGCTGGAGCCTTTAAAGCAGGAGAAAACGAGGAAGTTTTGGAGCATCTTGAGAAAGGATTTGAACTGGCCAAAAAAGTTGGCGACATCTCCTGGCAAACCTGGATTGGCACGAACCTGGCGTGGACGTACATGGGCATGGGGAACATGAGCAAAGCGGTTCTCTTGTTGGAAGAATCAGTTGCGTTGGATAGAAGAGCTGGAAACGTCACCCATCTATCAATATCCTTAGACTTTCTTGGTTGTGCCTATCAGATACTGGGAGAGTGGGACAAAAGCGAACAATACTACCGGGAAGCGTTGAGTATTTCCCAGAAGCTGGACGATTTCCAAGCTATTATGGGCGGTCAGGGTTTCCTCGGATTGTTCCATTTTGACAAAGGAGAGTACGCAAGAGCAAAAGAATACTATGAAAAGATGAATGAAGCGGCCGAAAGACATGGGGCAAAATCATCGCAAATGGGAAGCATTCATCTTGTTATTTGGGCATATCTGGAGCTTGGGGAAATCGAGAAAGCCGAGAACCTGCTTGGCAACTTGCGCGAGTATGCTCTCGAAACGAAGAATAGAGATCGCGTTGCTTATGCGGACGTGCTGACGGCAATGATGCTCCGTAGCCGGAGAAAATGGGAAGAATCCATCGAGTATTTCGAAAAGGGCCTTCAGGAATTTGAGGCCCTAAGTGCAAGGCGCTGGAACGTCTATTGGTTCGCTAGAATGGTTCTCTCTGAATACGCTCGTGTGCACCTAGAAAGGGACCAAGAAGGCGACAGGAAAAAAGCCCACAGCCTCCTTGACCAGGCACTTGAAATATTCCAGAAAATAGGCGCCAAGAAAGACGTCGAAAAAGCAGAAGCACAACTGATTTACATAGAAACAGGTCAAGCAGCCTCAATGCCTAAGCCTGTGGGCCATGTTGCCACTGGTTACGCTGATCTTGACAAGCTGCTGTACGGCGGAATACCTCCGAATTACGCAGTAGTGTTAACTGCGCCCTCATGCGATGAGAGGGACGTGTTGGTCAGGAGTTTTCTTGAAACGGGGGCAAAGAAAGATGAAGTTACCTTTTTCATCACAATAGACCCGTCTGTGTCGAAGGCTCTTGCAGAAGAGTTCCAGTCAAACTTCTACCTTTTCGTTTGTAATCTTCAGGCAGACGCAATCGTCAAAACCTCGCCTAACGTTATCAAACTGAAAGGCGTAGA
>CAYYXF010000088.1:0-5140 GCA_964475545.1 uncultured Candidatus Bathyarchaeia archaeon
TCTCCTATTATGATTGGAACCGTGTGTTGCGTGAGAAGCTGGATGAGATCGCCCGCGCGCGCTATTATATGTTCCATGTTGCTTGCAGAGTTTATACCATCTTTGTTTTTCCCTTGTCTTTCCAGCGAAGTTCTTTTTTCTTCGGAAGTGTTATCTTGAGTACTCCGTTCTTGTATTCTGACGATATGTTTTCGGCTTCGATACGCCTCTTTGGTAGGCGTACGATTTTGTAGAAGTTTTCGGCTTTGATTTCTACGCTATCTTCATTGACGTTTAAGTGTATGTTGTCTTCTTCTTCGCCAGGTAGTTCAACGTAGATCTTTGTAGCATCGCCTTCTTCGAAAACATCTGTGAGCGGTTCGCGGGTTTCCTCCTCAGAGCTTTTGGGAATTTCGAATGGGTTTTCCGGCAGCGGCCGTCGCCTTATAGGCTTGAGCGGCTCTAAGGGCTCAAGCGATTCGTCTGTCCCGAAACGTCCTTGAATATAGTAGCCTTTCATTCCTGGCTCATTGAGTTGCTTGATCTCCCATGTGCCTTTAATCTTTCCGCTCCTGACCTCCTCCACCATCTCATCTAGCTGCAACTGTAGTCTTCGAAGGAATTTGCTGTCGAAAAAATCAGATATACCGAGAAATTCGTCAAAATCTTTGTCAAGTGGCAATGTTTTCACCTCCCTAAATGCTCTCCAATTCTCCCAAAGATTCCATTAAACGGCGCAGGGCGAGGCTCATCATCATGAAGGTTGTTTGTCCAAACTCTGAACAGCTGTATTTTCCTCTGCCTGTCTTCTCAAGGAGACCGCCCTCCTCGAGTTTTCTCGAGTTCTCCCATACGATCTTAGGGTTAAGACCTAGGTCTCTCATGAAATCTGCGAAGCTCACTGTGCAATCTTCTTCTTCCACAAGTCGTCTCATCATTCTCAGCCGAGTTTCATGGGACAAAGCGTCAAAAACCTTCGAAAACCTTTGAAAGTCTCCCTCAGCAGCTTTGAAAGCGTCTTCTAACTCCTGCCTCGGCCAATCCATTGGAGAAAGCGGCATTTCAAAGACTATTTTTCCGTCTTGAACGAACTGCAGTTTCAGTTTCATGAGCCACGTCCTCGTATTACCATAACGTAATTACTTTGAGGTAATATATAAGCTTACCGTCTGGTAATACAAATCAACATTGCACAACATGCGACAAAGCCATTTCAGACCCTAGCGCCTAGCAACTACAACCCGTCATCATTTCCTATTCCGGCGATCCGCCTTTTGCATCGCTTTAGCCTGAGACCTTATCAGCCTAGATTTCTCAGCATGCTTCATGGTCTTTACTCTTCGCTCTCTTCTCATGGCCTCTGCTCTAGAGACAAATCCCTCAGTATAGACAAGTCTCTTCGGCCTGTGAATTCTCGTGTACCTAGCCCCTTTTCCATTCATGTGAAGCCTCATGCGCGAATTCACGTTTTTGGTATATCCAGTGTAAAAACTGCCATCTTCACATAGGATAACATAGACATAGTATAGCATGCTATCATCGCACTTGGACTCAACTGCTCTGAACCCTCAAATAAGTCCAGCATGGACATTAAAGCTTAGCTCCAGCCAAAAGAAAAAACAACGTCTACCAAACCATGCCCACGTCGAGTTAACGCGTGATAGACCTTTCACCCTCGCTGAGAAATAGAATTCCAATGCGAAAAAACTTTTAAATCATGAAATATAGAACATACGCAAAATGCCTAATTTGGCACGGGAGTAATCATGGGAAAACTTGAGGAAGTTGTCATATCCGCACTGAGGAATTCGGACAAGTCCTTGACTCTGGCTGAGATCGCCGAGAAGATCGGACAACCTGAAAAGAAGGTCTTTAAGGAGCTGCGCAGCCTCTTCGAGAAAGGCCTCATTGACACTGAAAATCGGCAGTACAAGCTTTCAAAAGGCTAGCAGATCATGGCCTTCTAAGAACAAATTCAAACATGATCTGCCACAACACCATAAGCTTTGACTCCGATCGACTTGAAAGTTCGAAGAGGCGCAATCTTCTTTCCTCAAAGCTTAACTGGCCTTTGCCGCTTAGTTCTGACGAAAGAGTGAAGATGATGAACCCAGATGAAGCATTCGCAAGAATGAGCCAGGAAATGTTCAGCAAGCTCATGGAAAAGAACCCAGATCTTGCCACTGAACTTGGATTGCACGAGCCTTATGACTACTTGCTTCCAGAAGGCTCAGCCGATCGATATGCCGAAAATCTTCAGACCCTGCAAGCAACATTGCAGGACCTGAAGAACACGTTGAGGCGCGGAGAGCTAAGCCATCAACATGAGATCGATTGGGAAGTGATTGAGAAAGCCTATGAACTATGGAAATTCGCTTTTAATGAGCAGCGAATACAGGAGCTGAACCCAGATGCCTTCGCAGAGCTAGGCGGACTAATTTTCATAATGGTCACCCGAAACTATGCGCCTCTCGGGAAGCGAATGGACGCCATTGCAGCTCGCATTGAAAAGATTCCGAAATACCTGAAGGAATTCCGCGAAAGATTCGAAAACCAGAGGCCTGTAAAACTCTGGACCGAAATGGCCATAGAAGCTGCTCAGAGCATTGAGGGTTTGTTCCAGCTTGTGCTTCATGCTGCAAAAGGCAATGTGCCAGACAGGACCTATGAAAGACTGAACAAGGCTTGGGAGAATCTCCAACCGGCACTAAGCAAACACATGGAATGGCTCCGAGGATTGCTATCGAAGACGAGTGACTCCTGGGCTTTGGGCAAAGAAAAATTCGAGAAGCTCCTTCAGCTGCGAGATTTAAGCATGAATTCAGATGAAATCTATCGACTCGGCACAAAATACCTGAAGGAATTGAAGACTGAAAGAAAGCGTTTGGCCCGAGAAATAGGTTCAGACAAGCCGGAAGACGCTTTAAAATCCATAGAAGCGAAAGCCCCAAGAACCTTCGAAGACGCTCTGGAGTTCACACGTAGAACTATGAAAGAAGCCAGGGATTTTGTGCGAGAAGAGGGTATTGCAACCGTTTATCTCGAAGACGTATTGCTCGTTGAAGAAACGCCCGCATACCTTGCAGCAACGTTCCCTTTTGCGGGAATGATTATGCCTGCTAAATTCGACAAGCCGCAGATAGGCATATACATTGTGACGCGACCCAAGGACATAGCAAACTTGGGCAAGCAGTTGAATTTTCCTTCAATTCGAAATGTGGCAGTCCATGAAGCCTTCCCGGGACATTTTCTGCAAGCTACTGTTTCAAACCGCGGAAGCATAGTTCAAATGCTGGCTCAGGGAACTGAAACTGTGGAGGGCTGGGCTCACTACTGCGAGCAGATGATGGCCGAAAAGGGTTTCATCAAGGATTTGGAGACGCGTTTCATACAGGTTAATCAAATGATCTGGCGGGCTGTCAGAATAATCGTGGATGTCAAGCTTTCGAGGGGTGAAATGAACTTCGAAGAGGCCGCCAAGATGCTGATGCGGGAGACTAGAATGTCAAGGGAGTCTGCTGAAGCCGAAGTTAAACGTTACACTCAGACACCTGGCTATGCACTCTCTTATCTCCTGGGAAAGCATCTCATCTTGAAGCTGAAAGAAGAAGTGAAGCAGAAAATGGGCAACAGGTTCAGCGAGAAGCTCTTTCATGACACCATAACAGCTAATGGATACCTGCCTTTTTCCATGCTTAGAAAGGTCTTTGACCAAAAAATCAAGGAGCTCAAGACCCAGTGACCGATGCTTTCCGTGGTACGGCAGAGCAGCAAACATTATGCGGTGGACTCACGAATCTGGGCCAAGCCAGTAGTTAGCTGCACCGTGCTAGCGTCGTGTGTTCAGCAACCACGAACCATCACATGTTGCAGTGTTCAAATCGCTTAGTCCTTCTCTGCATGTTCCGAATTTCATGCCGTATTTTTCAGCCAAGTAACCGACATTTCTCAACAGTTTGAACCGGAGATCTCTCGGCAAGTAGATGTAACTGCCCATTTTCTCGCCTTTTTCAAAGTAAAGTGGGCTGAGCTTGTCTGCAATTCTAGGCATAACAGCACTCAATCTTCCCCAATTTCCATGTCGGATCTTTAGGGTTGAGCTTGTGACGTGTTTGACGCCTATGGAAGCAAGCATCCTGACTAGACTTTCTGGCTCATCATCTACAAATGGGATTATCGGGTCTATTCGCACAGAAGTGGGTACGCCTTTTGCGATCAGGGTTTCGGCGGCTTTCAATCGCTCTGAGGATGAGGGCGCATTAGGTTCAATGAACTTTGTAATGGCGTCATCGTCTGTTGTGATTGTCAGAGAGACCATGGATGGGATCTTGCTCAATAGATCAGCATCTCGAGCAACTAGGCTGGACTTCGTGACTATTTGGATTTTGCAGTTGTGCCTAGACAGTATTTCTAGGCAGCTTCGGGTCAAGCATGTTTTTGCCTCTAAGCTTGGATATGGATCTGAGGAGTTGGCTATGGATATTGTCTCACCTCTCAGTTTTGCAGCTTCCCTTTTGAGCCTTGCAATAAGGTTCTTCTTTGGTCTACAGTTGAAAAATTCCTGAATGTAGGTTGAAGCGTAACAGTAAATGCACGCATGTTCACATCCAGTATAAGGGTTAAGAGTCAGCTTAGACGGGCAAGTGCAAAGCGCTGAACGCCATGGATCGAATTTTGAAATCAGGCTCACGACCGTCACTCATACTATTTTATTCAGCAAGTTACAAAAGCAGTTCGCTCTTTTTGCTTCAACGGCTCTTATAAAAACTGCGAATCGTAGTCCATGCACAGGTCATTTTCTCGCGCCACCATGAAAGTTCGCCGAATATATCGTTCAGACACTGTTTTCAGGCCCAATACCTTGGGCGGTTGGAGGCTGCAGGCTGAGCTGGTCGGTCGAAACCTTCCAGCGTACACCCCAGCTCCATCAAACCCATCTTCTATGGGAGCCCTCGTCCCCATTTAGGGGATTGGCTGCCTATTTTCGGGAGAGGCTTCGGGCTTAGATGCTTTCAGCCCTTATCCTCAGCGGCGTGGCTGCCCGGCGTTTGCCCTGTCGGACAACCGGTAAACTAGAGGCCACAGCGTCCCGTTCCTCTCGTACTGGGGACCCTTTCCCCTCAGGCAGCCCGCACTCCCAGCAGATAAAGTCCGACCTGTC
>CAYYXF010000089.1:0-4867 GCA_964475545.1 uncultured Candidatus Bathyarchaeia archaeon
TCGCGCCAGCTTGCTATGCCGCCGCACCCCACTATTGGGATCTTGACATGTTCGAAAATGTCGTAGACACATCTGACCGCTATGGGCTTCACGGCTGGGCCTGAAAGCCCTCCTGTCCTGTTGCTGAGTATCGGCATGGTCGTCTCAGCGTCTATGGCCATAGCCCTAACCGTGTTTATCGCCGTCAAGGCGTCTGCTCCAGCTTTTTCTGCAGTCTCTGCAAGCTCCGTTATGCTTGTGACGTTGGGCGACAACTTGACGATGACAGGCGCGCTGACAACGGCTTTAACCTTCCTGACAACGTCCTTCAGAATAGTGGGGTTCTGTCCAATTTCCGAGCCTGTCTCCTTGACGTGTGGACACGAAACGTTAAGCTCTACTGCATCAGCCCCTGCGTCCACAGCCTTCTTGGCTACTTTTGCATATTCTTCTTCTGAATACCCGAAAACGCTGACGATCAATGGAACTTTCACAACAGCTTTGGCTTGACGGATCTCCTTCGCAAACTCGTCTATGCCTGGGTTTGGAAGCCCCATGGCATTGATCAACCCGCAACTTGCCTGCACAACTGTTGGATTTGCATATCCTTCTCGCTGCTTTAGTCCTATTGACTTCGTAACGACCGCGCCTGCCCCACCCTCAACTATACTCTCCAGTGTTTCAGCAGAATACCCCAAGATGCCTGAGGCCAGCATCGTTGGATTGGCAAGCTTCAAACCTGCTAAGTTGATCTTCAAACGATCAGGGCACAAGCATCGGTCACCATAAACAGATTTGAGTAAATGCAAGCAAGACTAGACCTCTCCTGCGTTTCCCTCTTTTCCTGTCCAAGCAGGATATTGGAGCTTTCTTTATATTTAATATTCTATTGCTCGACCCGCGAAACTCGGCAAATTGCTTGGAGATGCGTCCATAGCGATTGTTTAATAAGGATTAGGAATAGTGTTAGTGAAGAGGCGTGCAGATGAAGGCCACGATAGTTGAATGCTCGTTTGGAACCTTGGCTTTCGACGAAGAGAACAAACTTGTGGGAAAAATGCTGTTTCCCCGAAGACCCGAGAAAGCGGCCAAGTCTCTTGCTGACATTCAAGCAGGAAAGGTAACTGACGAGATTGCCGAGCTGATTAGGCAGCTCGAGAAAAGCGGCTATGACCTTTTCGTTTTCGAAAACGCTGCTCTGGCCAAGGAAGCCAAAGAGAAACTGGGCGTAAACACTGAAGCCTCGAAGCCTTCTGAGGCTGGAGAGATGCTTCGTTCACGTATGGAACGCTTCGCTGTCGAGACAGGCTTTGTGAAGGATGCTGAAGAGTTTAGCCTGTGGATGCATAACTTGACCATGGAGATTGCAAAGCTCAGGGTCAGAGGCGCAGTTGAAAAAAGAGATTTGATAGTTGCGCAGGCCGTGCAAACACTTGACGATCTGGATAGAACGATAAATCTACTGATGAGCCGTGTTAGGGAATGGTACGGCGTGCACTTTCCTGAACTAGACCGTTTGGTTGAGAAACATGAAACCTATGCACGCCTAATCGTTGATTTGGGCAACAGAGACGATTTTACGGTTGAAAGGCTCACGGAAGAGGATATTCCGGCCGCAAAAGCCGAGGGCATCGCTAAAACCGCCGAGAAATCGATGGGCGCCGACCTGGAAGAAGCTGATCTGAAGCAAATTCAATCATTGTGCACTAGCATTCTAAGGTTGTACGGTCTCAGGCAGGAGATGGAAAATTACATGGACAAGGCTATGCAGGAAGTTGCCCCAAACATCAAAGCCCTAGCAGGCTCTCTACTTGGGGCACGACTAATCGCCATATCTGGAGGCTTGACAAACCTTGCCAGACGACCGGCAAGCACAATTCAAGTCTTGGGCGCAGAAAAAGCGTTGTTCCGCTCGTTGAAAACTGGAACGAGACCGCCAAAGCACGGAATAATATTCCAGCATACGCTCTTGCATGAGGCAAAGAGGTGGCAGAGAGGAAAAATCGCCCGGGCAATAGCTGGAAAACTGGCCATAGCTGCCAGAATAGACGCCTTCGGAGGTCGAGGAGTGAACGGTAGGGTCAAAGCAGATTTGGAACAGAGAATCGGAGAGATCCGAGAAAAATACGCTGAGCCCCCGCCAATTCCCATTGCAAAACCCAAACCCCAAAAGCCTAAGCATGAGGGATCTGAGAGAGAGAAGTGGAGAAAGCACAAGCGTGAACGTTAAAGTCAAGCCGCATCCGAAATTCCCCGCAATATACCAAATTGTGCTTGAGGACGGGGCCAAGCGACTTGGAACATTAAACTTGACGCCAGGCAGAAACGTCTATGGCGAAAGACTCATACGTTTTGAAGGCGCGGAATACCGCGTTTGGGATGCCTTCAGAAGCAAGCTGGCAGCCGCTATCTTGAAAGGCGTTACGAATGTTCCGATAAAGCCTGACCACCAAGTCCTTTATCTTGGCGCGGCTTCCGGGACAACAGCAAGCCATGTTTCAGACATCGTCGGAGAAAAAGGCCACGTATACTGTGTGGAATTTGCCTCCAGATCCCTAAGAGATCTAGTTGAAAACGTTTGCAACTATAGGCTCAACATGTTGCCCATATTGGAAGATGCACGCATTCCTGAGAAATACTCGATGTTCGTACGCGGAAAAGTTGAAGACATCTATTGTGACATTGCCCAGCCCGAGCAGGCAAGAGTGTTAGCGGATAATGCTGACTATTTCCTGAAAGAGCATGGTTGGATAATGCTTGCCGTAAAGGCTCAGAGCATAGACGTAACAAAGGAGCCGGCTGAAATCTACAAAAGCGAGACTAGGATTCTGGAAAAGCGTGGGTTCCAAGTTGCAGAGGTTGTTCATCTGGAACCATATGATAAAGCACACGCGATGATAGTGGCGCAAGCCTAGTTTCTTTCTTCTAGAAGATAAGTATAGTTTATATCTTGCTGCGTGCTGGCTTTCCTATGTGACCTTTCCATGATTTACGGGGGAGGGGAGGGAATGAAGTCCCCTGGGGCCTTACTCAGGGAGGCAGGTTTTGCTGTTTCTCAGATATGTTGGTCCCGACCAAGCTGTTTTGACTTTGCAGCTAGAAAAAGTGAGAACCTGATTTTCATAAAAGTCCAGCGTGACATTGACAATCTTTCCCAAAGTGATTCAGCTGAACTCAAGGGCATTTCCAGAAGCGTCTCAGCGGCGTCACTGGTGATAAGCGAGAACACACGTGAAAAACCGTTGGAGGATGACACCGTCTATTCAAGATACAACATCTCAGCTATCACTTTCAAAACCTTCGAAAACATCGTCTTCCACAAGGCGCATCCTCTGATCCAAGCTGGACCAGGAGGTTACTACGTTGAGATCAACGGTCCCGCCATAAGGCGCAGAAGACAGGAGTTGGGTCTCTCGGTAGGCAAGGTGGCCGAGATGATAGGTGTTTCAAGAAGAACATTGTACGGCTACGAGCGGGGTATGGCGAAAGCGTCGGTCACGACGGCTTATAACATGATTTGCACGTTAGGAATCCCCGTTGCTAAGCCCTTAAACGTTTTTGGAAAACCAGTCAAGCAGCACAAATGTGCGCTTCTAACGACGGCCAGACGCGTCTTCGCCATGAACAAAGTGCTCATGAAAATCTTTGGGAAATTCGACCCTTACGCCATCACGACTTTCAAGAAGGCTCCGTTCGACTTCGTAATCACGGTTCCCGAAGGCAAGATGAAAATCATAGGCGCCGTTGCAGACAGCAACGAACCGCATTTGGACACAAGAGTTGATGAGATCCTCAGCGTGAGCAAAGTGATCCAAGCTCACCCAATACTCATAACAGATGGCAGAAAGCTAACCAACAAAGACATATCTTGCATCCGCAGCGAGGATCTGTCTAAGATCAAAAGCCCTGAAGACCTGATTAGCAACATCACATTAGCCTAGACTGACGTGACTCCTCGTCACTTTTGACCCTTTTAACCGGTTTCCAGGACCTTCTCACAAAATCAGGACATTCTTCCGTCTTCTTCAAACAGCGCCGAAGAAAGTCCATCGTTCTCGGGTCAGATGGGTAACCTGAACCGAAATCACCATGTGCTTTTGCCAGCTCGGCAACCTCTCTGTCCCTCTCAACTTTAGCTATTATCGAAGCTGCCGACACTATTGGATAGGTTCTATCAGCTTTATGCTCCGAGACTATTGGTATTCTGAAGGACAAAGAGTCAAGAATGTCCCTTCCGAACCTCTCTTCCAAGACGTCCGACGCGTCAACATAAGCCTTATCAGGCTTCAGAGCCTCAATCACTTTTGCCATAGTCTGAGCTTCAAGCCAGTTCAACCTGCGAAGCTTTCTACCATTAAGAACCACATCATCAATCTCTCGGGGCGAAAGCTTCACTATCTTGTAGTCTTTGGCAACTCTTTTTATCTCTGGAGCAAGAACCTCTCGCCTGTGCGGGGACAACAGCTTTGAATCTTTGACGCCTAGTTCAGCCAGTTTTGACAGGTCATTCTCATTCATCAGCACACCAGCAATGACCAATGGACCAATTGCACACCCACGACCTGCATCGTCTACGCCAGCAACCAGCAAAGAAAGCCAACCTTCTTTAGAAAGAGGCTATTCCAGTTCAAGGCTATAACACTTTTTTCAGATGCTACTCCCAAGCCGTGACCATCTTGACGCTGCTTCCAAGCCATTTGAAGGTTTCGGTTGACGAGAACCTTCGTGAAAAATCGTTGATTGCAGATCAAACATGTTTTGAAGCTGGTACGCTGAGAGTTTGTTTGTCGGCGGCGAGCGCTGAATTGAGAGTTGCATGAAAAATGAGAGGATGAAGGCGTTTCTATTTGTATGATATTCCAAAGTTTCTGGCTATCAATGCTATGTC
>CAYYXF010000090.1:0-4848 GCA_964475545.1 uncultured Candidatus Bathyarchaeia archaeon
CAATATTCTTCGTGTTGTGCCAACGCCCGGAGCGTTTAAGCCTGCAAGAATTTGATGCAATTTGCTGAAAATTGTGTAGCCCATTACGCTCAGGGCCATGTGCAACATGTAGTTTGGGTTGTTCATATCACATAAGATGGCTTGTAGAAAATATCTTCTTCCAGCACTCACATCGCCGCCTAAGCATAAAGCATCGCCCATTAAGAAGTAATAGGAGGATCTGGTCTTTTTTGATGAAAAGTATTGCCCATGCTTGCTGAAGAACAGTTCGATTCCGCGGATTTTTGCTGCTGCATTTTTGCTCATGCTTGTTGTCGACACGTAGTAGTTCACTAGTGGCTGCAATATACACCTGAACTCGTAGTATCTGGCAATGCGCAACCACATATCCCAGTCTTCGTTGTATGGTAATTCTTCATCGAATCCTCCAACCTTATCGAAGACTTCCTTTCTCAACATAACCGTAGATGTTGCTCCAATGCAATAGCGTTCTTTCAGTTCATCAAATATGTATCCTTCACATCTCGGAGAAAAGACCCCGAATGCCTTTCCGTTTTCGCCCAGCACACTGCAAGCTGCATAAACGACAGCCACAGATTTGGGCAACTTACTCAGCAAACTTGTTTGCTTCGAAAGCTTGGTTGGAAGCCATTCATCATCGTCATCCAAAAAAGCAACATATTCTCCCTTAGCCAGTCTGATTCCCCTGTTCCTTGAAGCACCTGCACCCAGTCTTACTTCATTCCTAAAATAGGCCATGCGCGGATCACAGAATCTCTTCACAACTTGTTCAGTTCCGTCTTGCGACGCATCATCAACTATTATCAGTTCAAAGTCAAAATAAGTCTGCGAAAGAACACTCCGTATTGCCCTGCTAATAATGTGCGCTCTATTGCACGTAGGGATAATCACACTAACAGTAACCATTTGCATCTAGAATCTCATTGAAATCCGAGAGCCTTATATCTTCTTGCAATGACGACGTATGCACGGCAAACCAAATATCTGAAGGCTCGCAATAGACGCTAGATATTCATGCTGAATCTTTGAAAAGGGAATGAGAGTTAGATTTGCGGGTCCTCATAACTGGGATAAGTGGTTTCGGCGGGTCAGGTATTGCGAAAAAGCTTCTAGAGAAAGGATTCCTAGTTAGGGGGATCGATGTCACCGCGCCCCATCACGCAGTGCTGCTTAGAGAAGTGATTGACCAAATCGATTACAAATGGAAGTCGAATTTTGACGTCAAACGAGAAGACATTGCTGATTGTGACGTTGTTCTGCATTTGGCAGCCCAAGCAGATGTGCCGATGAGTTTCACGTCGCCAGCTTGGACGATCTACAACAACGTGATGGGGACTGTCTCAGTTCTTGAAGCATGCAAGAAGGCCAGGAGGCTCCAGAAGTTCATTCTTGCATCATCTGCCAATGCTGTTCAGACTCCGAAATATTTGCCAATTGACACAGAGCATCCTCTTAGCCCATCGAATCCTTATGGAGCATCGAAAGCTGCACAGGAGCTCATGGCCTGGGCCTGGTACAGAAGCTTCAACGTTCCAATTTGCATATACAGAAACGGTGTCTCATACGGGGAGAACATGAGGAGAGAGGTCTTCATCTTCAAGTGGTTATGGAACATAATCAGCGATAAGCCATGTATTCTTGAAGGGGGAAACCAGACTAGAGACCCAACGTATATTAGTGATACGTTGGATGCATGGATGCTAGGAATAGAAGCAGAACGGGATAAGGTTGTTGGACAAGTCTTCCAAATAAGTTACGGAAAGGAATACAGGGTAAGCGAAATACTGTCTCAGTGTTTTCGAGCATGCAACAAAACAGTCCCAATAATCGAAAAACCGTATAGACCGGGAGAAAAACACATGAGAGAATGCTTTGACATATCAAAGGCTACCAAAGTTCTGGGATACCGTCCAAAGGTTCCCCTTGAAGCAGGATTAAAACTCACCGCAAAGTGGGTAAAGACACTCGTAACATAATACTTGCATAGTGCAGGAGAAGACTTAGCGTGCGTTGTGCCTGTCACGAATGCAAACGTAAATGAACAAGTCTCCGTTCCAAATTCACCTTTGCCATATGCCACACGTAAACTCGAACCATCCCAAAAAAAAGATAAGGAAAAAGGTGGTTGTGGCGTCTTATAAGATGCTAGCTTCCCGAAGCTTTCAGCGATATCTCGTTTGCAGTCTGTATTCCGTCGCCATTCAAATCTTCCCAACAGTAAACGTAGAAAGAATCCCCGAAATCAGCGATGTGTGGCCAAATCAAATCGGCAAAGCACAGGCCGCTGGCATACGTTCCCTGCGCGCCGATTCCCCACTGCGTAAGCACCGTTCTGCTGCCGTCTTTGAACGCCTGGATTGCAAAGTAGTCTTTGACGCTTGGATTATACGTGGACGTCGCTACTGCGTAAACGACTTGGCCGTTGTCAACACGCTTGAACGAATAGTGCGTCGCATTCTGGTCGCACCAGACCTTGGCAATGCTCTGGTTTTCATAATACTTCGTGACTATGTCTGCGTATTTCCCGCCGAACGCAACTATGTTTCCGGAGAACAGCGGTTTACCCGTAGTTTGGTTGAGGCATGTTGAATTCCACTGTGGGATGATGATTTGACTGTGGGCCGCCTTGCTATAAACAAAGCCCAGAGCAGAGTCATCGTACATGTTGCCCGTCCTAATGTAGTAGACGGATTGTGCTGGATCCTGCATTATCTCCAACACCAGGAACTGCAATGATAACGGTTGAATACTGGAAAGTCTCAGCGCCAGGTCGTCGTGAAGTGCGGGAGTGTCATAGCTGTATTGTGTGCCCCATTTTGAGTCGTATTGAATTCCAACGGTGGCGCTTGCTCCGTAATCATAAGTTGGATATTCGAAATAGACATCCTCATACTGAAGGACTATGTCACTACTGTTCTCATAGAAAAGAATCTCGAATGTGGCGTTGCCCTGGTCCAAATAGTGAGCGACGTCCTTCCATTCTACGACAAGCGCCCGATTTGGCGATGCACCAATTATGCCGGAGAAGACTGCTCCATGATCAATAGAGGTTCTCATGTTCAGGTCATCCCAGAAAACCGCAACAAGCCTATCGACACCGTAGTCATTCTCAGAGGGAATTGGGGCATTCGAAAGTCCAAGATAGCTATTCTCAAAGTTTATGTTTCCATTCGAGCCGATTGTCAAGTTTGAGTAGAGGTCGCTATAGAAACTGACTGGAAACGATGACGTTATTGTCAGCATGCCGTCGTCGCCTACGCATAATCCAACGGTCTCATCGCTCAGTTCAACCCAATGATATGCTGTTTCGGTGATAAGGTAGTTCGGCACAGCTTTGACGTTTCCTGAAACCGATGCAGATGCTGGCGTAAAACTCAGCGCTGACGCGTTAACTCCGATTACAAGGCTTCCCGCGATGTTCGGAGTCCAAGAAGCAATGTAGACTCCGTCACTGGCGAACTTGTCAGGCGCAACCCCGTCATCCCTAAGCGTTATGCTCGACTCACTAGTTGAGAAATTCGCTTGAACATTTGCCCCCAAGACAGGATCGGTCACCGTGTGCACCCATGCACTAACGTTGTACTGAGCGCCTCTGATGAGCATGAAGCCCACGGTTGGCTCGATTATATCAACGTGCATCGATGTATCGGTTGTCGTCATGGCGCGCCAAGCGTTTATTCTTCCGTCACTGAGAACCTTGCCAGTCAGGCTCGGCAGAACGTCGACTGTGGAGAGAATCCGCGTCTTCAACTGAGTGTAAGAGTAGCTTGGATGCAAAGCCAGAAGCAACGCCGCGAGGCTGGCCACATGCGGACAAGCCATGGAAGTGCCGCCCAAGAAATCGTAGTTCATATTGAACCCTAAATCGTTCAAGGTAACATGATACGTCGGCATCGTTGAAAGTATGTAATCCCCAGGGGCTCCAACATCAACGCTTGTAGGTCCCACATTTGAGAAAGACGCCAAGTTGTCATTAAGATCTGTGGCTGCTACGGCAACTATGTTGTTCAGGTCATAGCTGGCAGGGTAAAATGGATATCGATCGTTGTCGTTGCCATATTGGTTGCCAGCTGCAGCGACGAAAAGTATGTTGTTTGCCCCCGCAGCCTCTATCGCATCGTACAATGCCTGATCATAGCCCGCGCCTCCCCAGCTGTTACTCAAGACTCTCACGTTTACGCCATGCAGCGTCTTCATCATGATTGCATAGTCTATGCATTCGATGGCGCCTGAATCGTACCCATAACCTGACTCATCAAGGAACTTCAAGGCCATGATGCTCACGTTCCAGTTAACACCCGCAACTCCAACACTGTTGTTTCCACGAGCCCCTATAATTCCCGCACAATGCGTTCCATGACCATAATCGTCTAACGGGTTGCTGTCATAGTTATAGGCATCTATCCCATAGACATCGTCTACATATCCGTTGCCATCATCATCCAACCCGTTTCCAGGTATTTCACCCGGGTTCCTCCACATGTTGCCCGCCAAGTCTGGATGGTTATAGTCTATACCCGTATCAATCACAGCAACAACAGTCGCGTTACTGCCAGTCGCCGCAACCCACGCTCCGGTAGCATTTATGTCAGCACCAGGAGTACCGCCCCATTGACCAGTGTTGTAAAGAGCCCACTGACTGCTGAAGTACGGATCATTCGGGAACGTTGAGCAAACCTTGCGGACATAATTCGGCTCTGCATATTCGACTTGAACATTTTCTCTAAAAAGATCCAAAGCAGCTGTCACCGTCAAGCCATCAGGAAGCCCAACGTGATAAACGTCTATCATCTGGAAATGACGTAGAATTCTTGCGTTAAGCCCTTC
>CAYYXF010000091.1:0-3496 GCA_964475545.1 uncultured Candidatus Bathyarchaeia archaeon
TGAGGGACCGCGTTCTCAAAGAAGACTAACAGAATCTTTAATACCCCTCAAACCCATTCAAAAGGCTTTATGGAATTTTTGAAACGAATCGAAGAGAAATGGCAGCGAAAATGGGAAGAGTCCAGAATTTTCGAAGCCAACCCAGACAGGACGAAACCTAAGTGTTTCATTACTGTAGCCTATCCTTACCCCAATTCCCCTCAACACATTGGTCACGGAAGAACATACACTTTGGCTGACGTGCACGCTCGTTACATGCGGCTTCGGGGCTATAACGTGCTTCTGCCAATGGCGTTCCATTACACTGGTACGCCTGTTTTGGCGATGGCTAAGCGTCTTGCAGATAATGATAAGGACTTGATAGAAGACTTCATCAACGTCTATAGGATTCCAAAAGAGAAGTTGAAGGAGCTTGCTGAGCCCATTGCTATGGCTCGATATTTCCATGAAGAAATCAGGACTGGAATGAAAGAGATAGGCTATTCAATTGATTGGAGACGTGAGTTTACAACTATAGATCCTCATTACAACCGCTTCATAGAATGGCAGTTCGGCAAGCTCCAGCAAAGGGGATACATAACACGTGGTAGCCATCCGGTGGGCTGGTGCCCAAGGGACGGAAACCCGGTAGGTCAGCATGACACGGTTGGTGATGTGGAGCCCGAAATAGGTGAATTTACGCTCTTAAAATTCAAGTATAATGAGTCGGTTTTTCCAACGGCTACGTTGCGTCCTGAAACAGTTTTCGGAGTGACGAATATCTGGCTTAATCCTAAGGCGAAATACGTTAAGGCTGAGGTAGATGGCGAGAAGTGGGTGGTCAGTGAAGAGAGCGTGGAGAAACTGCGTTGTCTGAGCCGAAAAGTCAAGGTTTTGGAAACCTTTGAAGGAAGGGAATGTATAGGGAAATTTGTTGAGAATCCGGCTACTAGGGCAAAGGTTCCTATTTTGCCTGCAGATTTCGTTGATCCGAGAAATGCAACTGGCGTCGTCATGTCAGTGCCGGGCCATGCGCCTTACGATTATGTAGCTTTGGAAAAAATCAGAAAGCGACCCCAGCAGCTAATAGAGTATGGTTTGGAACCTGAAGTTATGGACTCGGTTAAGCCGATTTCTCTCATTGAGGTTGCTGGTTACTCGGACATTCCTGCCCGTGACGTGGTTGAGAAGATGAACATTCGGGACCCGTCAGACAAGAAGCTTGAGGATGCAACTAAGGAAGTTTATAGACATGAGTTTCACAATGGCAAAATGAAAAGCAACACTGGCAAATACGCTGGTTTGCCTGTGGCTGAAGCGAAAGACAGGGTCAAGGAACACATGGTTTCAGAGGGCAAGGCTACGACGATGTATGAGCTGTTGAATAGGCCGGTTCTGTGTCGATGTGGAACGGAGTGCATCGTGAAGATCTTTGAAGACCAGTGGTTCATCGATTATGGGAAGCCTGAGTGGAAAGCCTTGGCTCATAAGAACTTGGATGAAATGGAGATATTGCCTGAGGAGCTTCGTGCAGAGTTTAACTATGTGATTGATTGGCTGCATGAAAAGGCATGTGCGAGAAAGTCAGGTATGGGTACGAGGCTGCCTTGGGATCCTGATTGGATAATTGAGTCGCTCTCTGACTCTACAATTTACATGGCATATTACACTATTGTGAGGCATATCAAAGAGCACGGGATCGAGCCTAAGCAACTGACAGATCATGTTTTGGACTACGTGTTTCTGGGCGTTGGAGATGCTGCCGAGGTATCTGAGGAAGCTGGCTTGGATTCGGAGATTGTGGAGCAGATGCGTGGCGAGTTCCTGTACTTTTACCCGTTGGATAGCCGTCATTCTGCGCGTGAGTTGATTCCGAACCATTTGACCTTCATGATATTCAATCACACAGCGATATTTCCTGAGAACTTGTGGCCTCGCCAAATAGTTGCTAATGGTCATGTTATGATGGAAGGGGTGAAGATGAGTAAGTCTTTCGGTAACATTATTCCGTTGCGTAAGGGCTTGGCGATGTTTGGGGCTGATCCGGTGAGGTTGAGTGTTTTGGCTACTGCTGAGCTTTTGCAGGATGCTGAGTTTAGTCCGTCGATTGCGAAGTCTATGCGTGATAGGCTGGAGCGGCTTTACAGATTTGCCGTTGAAGCAGCTGGGACGCCGTCTAGGACGAAGGCTTCAGGGAAAATGTTTACAGCGATAGATAGGTGGATGATTAGTCGTTTGCAGGGGCATGTGAGAAGGGCAACTGAGGTCATGGACAAGCTGGCTGTGCGTAAGGCTATACATGTGATTTTGTATGAGTTGGATCAGGATTTTCAGTGGTACCAGAAACGTGTAGCTGCTCGCAGAGAGAAGCGAGGAAGGAAGGCTGTTATTGCGTCTGTGGTTCTGGAAGTGTTGGACGTTCAGATACGGATGTTGGCTCCGGTTGCTCCTCACGTGTGTGAGGAGATTTGGGAGGTCTTGGGTGGTAATGGTTTTGTCTCGTGTAGCTCATGGCCCAAGTTTGAGGAGTCGAAGATAGCGGTTGGCGCTGAGCAGAATGAGGCTTTGATTATGGATGTGCTTGAGGATACTCAGAATATTATTAATGCGACGAGTATAGCGCCGAAGAAGATATGCTATTATGTGGCAGCTCCGTGGAAGTGGAAGGTGTACTTGAAGGTTTTGGAGAAGTCGAGGCATGGTGAGGTTAAGCTGAATGAGGTTATGAGGGAGCTGGCTGCGGATGGGGATTTGAAGGTGCGCTTAAAGGAGATTGCGAAGTTTGTTCCTAAGATGGTCAAGGACGTGAGTGAAGTGTCTGAGGAAAAAAAACTGAGCTTGCTAGGGACTGGTGTGCTTCGGGAGAAGGATGTGATCGCTGATGCTGTGGACTTCTTGAGCGAGAGATTTAGTGCTAAGGTTACGGTTTTCGATGAAGAAGACAAAGACCGCTATGATCCTAGACTGAGGGCTGCTGGGTCTATGCCTTGTCGACCTGCGATTTACATTGAGTAGAAGGGTGGGCTACAGGAGCGTGGACATGAGGTTTAGGGTACGCGTATTGACTTTGACGTGGTAGTTTCTGCGTCCGCTGCTTGTTGTGGTAATGTAGTAGTCTTCTTCTTGGTCTAGTTTGGCTCCGACGAGCATGGCTAGGATAGTGCGGCAGACGTTCACGGACGTGAGTTTTTCGTCGCTGACTTTTTTTTCGATTTCTTCGTGTAGCATTCTGGGGTTGATTGTGTAGACAGCTCCGGCTCCTTGTCCGGTTCTGTTGAAATGCATTTCCATGTCTTTCATGAGAAATTCTACAATTTCGTAATAGGGTGATCTGCGTTTTCTTATTAGTTCTACGTAGTTTACCAGTGGAACAGGGATTTCTGTTGCAGCTGGCACGTTCTCCTCTCCTTAATATGATAGGGAATTAGGGAGCTTAAAAAGATTAAGGAGTAATCGTCCAGTTTGTATGGTAGCGCGCGCTGATGTCGTTTTCTGCGTGTTTTCTCGTTTGAGGGTT
>CAYYXF010000091.1:3596-4811 GCA_964475545.1 uncultured Candidatus Bathyarchaeia archaeon
GTGATGGCTGGGCGTGTTTTTCTGGCGGATTCAGATAAAACTATATTTCGGCGGTCCGTATCAGTTTGGTTCGGGGTCCGTAGCGCAGCATGGATAGACTAGTCCCAGAAAGCGCGGCGGCCTTCTAAGATGGGCATCAGGGAGAGCCGCAGGTCCTGGGTTCAAATCCCAGCGGACCCGCCACCGCCAAACACGAAACCAAGAACGCGCATGCTATCCATAGTGAAGTCTCGAAAACCCTCGCGGACGTTGCGGATGAAGCTGACAAGATTGCCAAAGTGCTCCGCGAGGACAGAATACCTCAATTGCTTTCACAAATGGACCATGCCAACGTAATCCGTGGAAGATATTTCTATTTGACTCTTATTTTCATAGCAACTCCACTTTTTGCAAATCTCATGATCTTGCCACAATTATCTGAAGGAAACATGCAGTTCTTCCAGCCGATTGTTTCGGCAACAAGCTCACTAAGCGTAATGGGCGTCCTTTTCCTTCTCCTTCACATTCGCAAAATCCTCAACGTGTGAAACTGCGAAACTGCACCTCTAAGGTGCTTTTCATTATCGCAAGTTGCCCCTTCTCATGCTTCGTTTTTGCAGCACGCTAGTGCAGGCAACTAGTGGGCGCGCACGCTTTGCGCGAAAATTAGAAAAGCACAACTGTTCATTTCCTTAGGATTCAGCAATGATCTTGCTCTGAATTCTCCGTCGCTTACCGGATGTTGGATTTGTCTTTTTGGGAAGGTCGTGAATGTGTCGTTTTACTCGTACTCGACTATGACAGTATGGGCACACTTCATTACCTGCACTGTCACATGCTAGAGCTGTCCTCAAAATCCAACGTTGACAATGGCCACAGTATGCGCTAGTATCATATTTCCTATTCATTGTGATCACGAGTGGCGAGCTACGTTGGCGGCGGTCGCGGGTCTAGCCTAACTGATAATGCCAGAGTTTCGTCGTTTCTTATCAGTGTTACACTGATTGATTGACCTGGCAAAGTGTACTCTTCTAAGTATGTTGAGAGATCGTCCATATTCGTGATTCTCGTGCCATTGATTGCTATTACAATGTCGCCTCCTATCGTTACCAAATTTCCAGCGATCTGGGCCAGGGTTGTGCCTCCCTGGAGACCAGCTTTGTCTGCTGGTCCTCCGCTTGTAACTTGGGTGATCAGCCAACCGTAGGTTACGTTTGTCTTCATCGCTTGTGCAAT
>CAYYXF010000092.1:0-4804 GCA_964475545.1 uncultured Candidatus Bathyarchaeia archaeon
TTGCTAGAGGAAATCCAAGAGTTGCTTAGCATCTGCAGGAGGATAGCCTGAATAGTACTTGCTGAAATACCCAAAAACCTCTATCCTGCTATCCAAGAAGCTCCTTATCTTCTCAGCCCACTTTCTAATGTCTTCTGTTCTATCCGCTTCAACTTTTCCCAAGGTCCCATTGACCTTCCTTCTGTCCCCCTCCCATCTTACGTAGACAAAATCAGCCGTGACCTCTTCGACAAGGGGAGCAGAAGGCTGATCAACCAAAACCAGCGCCACCCTGTTTTCTCTGAGAAGAGAATGCAACCTCTCGCCAAGCAGGCTTCTGTCCCTAACTTCAACAGCATACCGATAACCCTTCGGCAAGGCCAACAAGAAATCCTGCAAGCGAAGAAGGTGCTCAGCTTTGAACGTGGAAGGAAATTGAAGCAGAAGAGGCCCAAGCTTGCTCTTCAACAGAGACACGCTTGCGATAAACCGGTCTACATCTTCTTCACAGTCACGCAGCATCTTGACGTGAGTTATGACTCTGGGAAACTTGGCCGAAAACAAGAAACCTTCCGAAGTCTGGCTTCCCCAAGCTCTCACTACGCTTGCTGAAGGGATTCTGTAAAAAGTGCTATCTATCTCCACAGATTCAAGGCGTTTCGAATACTCGGCCAAATACTCCTGAGGCTTAGCCTCATCGGGATAGAATCTTCCAACCCAAAATGCGTAGCTCCACCCCATGGTGCCCATGTGCACTCCATCTATCTTGCTTCTTTTGCTTTCAGAGGAAGCCATAGTTTCTCACCATTCTTCCTGTAGCGAATCCAGCTTATCTCCCTTGAAGCTTTTGGTCCCAAACTGGAATACTATCATGCTTTCGTTGTGGGCTTCAGGTTCGCAAGTCCCGTTACTTCCCAGCTTTGATAGGAAGAAAGGATTCTTAAACCCGATATGCTATTCTTGAAGTGTGGAACATTGCCGGCTCCGAAGAAGCTGAAACCTGAAGAAAAAGTGAACATAACAATCAGCATGACAGATGCCTGCGTCCGTGTTTGCGCCGACGCCATCAAGGATCAACACCCTGGAATTAGTGAAAAAGAACTCATAGAGCACGTCAGAGAAAGAATCAGCTTCAGCAAAAGGCAAGCTCGAGGTCTAAAAAATGGAGACTCTTGAAGGACTGGTCAGAAGGATCGTCAACAGCCTCAACAATGCTAACCTAGACTACATGCTTACTGGAGCTTTAGTGTCTAGCCATTACGGCACGCCTCGAACTACAACGGATGTAGACATCGTCGTGGCAGTCTCTAAGAAAGAAACCCAGGACAAGCTTGTACAGGCATTGAAGAAAGCCGGACTAGAAGTTCAAAAAGAGAAAATGACCGCAGCTCTGAAGTCTGGTTTTAGAATAGCCACATTTAGAGACAGCAAGTCGCCCTTCACTCTCGACATCATACTATCTAACAAAAAGCTCAAGAAGCAAGCTGGAACTATCTTAGGTTTGCCAACGTTCTTTCAGACACCCGAGGAATTGATCCTGGCGAAGCTGCGCATGATAGAAGCGACAACCCCTAAAGAAAGAGCTTTCAAGGACGAAGAGGATGTCAAAGCTATTCTGAAGTTCACCAAAGTCAACATGAATGCTATCAAGAGGCAAGCAAGAAAGAACAACACACTGTCAACACTCAAAGCTCTAGGGATCGATACGATCGGCTAAACCTCTATTTTGCTTCTTTTGGTCTTAAGAGCAACCATTGTTTCTCTCCAGCCTTCTTGAAACGCGTTAGAACGTATCTGCCTTGAAACCGTTGACCTCTGAGCGTAAACTCTATCATATTCCCGTTCCAAACTTTGGCTTCGTAAGTCCCACTGTCGAATATGCTCACTGTCCCGGCCCCGTACTGTCCTTTTGGTATTGTCCCTTCGAAGACCCTGTATTCCAGCGGGTGATCCTCAGTTTCCACCGCAAGCCTCTTCTCCCCAGGTTTTTCAGGTAATCCTTTCGGAACAGCCCAACTCTTCAACACGCCGTCCTTTTCCAGCCGCAAATCGTAGTGCAGGTTCCTGGCATGGTGCTCCTGCACAACAAAGACTTGGTCTTCACCTCTTCTCTGAACAATCCCGACAGGTTCTATGGTTACCCTGAAATCCCTTTTCGAAGCATATTCACCAAGGCTTGCAGGCATTATCTGTTCTAATGTGCAGTCAGCGGCAAGCTTGTCCTGTCTAAGCCCCAAAAATCTCGGCATACGCAGCCTGCCATCTCGTGTGACATTTTCGTAAGCTACCTCACAGACGATTTCAGGCTTAAGCCAAGTTATCCCTTCTGCAACATCAACCCCTTCAATAGTCTTTTCCTTGACTTGAAGAGGCTCAAACGCTTTGAGCAGTGATTCCATGTCTTTCTGAGAGAAACCAGTTCCCACTTTGCCCACGTAAACTGGAGCATTGTTGCTGAGTAGCCCCAGTATCAATGCGCCGAAAGCCCATTTTCTTGTGCCTTCACCCGCAGTGTAGCCAAAGACCACGCAGTCACATGTGAGTAGTTGTTTTATTTTCAGCCAGTTGGCACTTCTTGCTCCAGCCTCATAGGAGCTGTCTTTTCTCTTGGCCATTACGCCCTCTACGCCCTTAGCCAACGCAGCTTCATAGTAGGCTTTGCCTTCTTTTTCCACAAAGGCAGACAGCGCAACATAATGTCCTTCACGAACATACTCTTTCAAGAGTCGCTTCCTCTCGATCAGAGGAAGATCAACGAGAGGTTTCCCGTCTTTCTCAAGTATATCAAAAGAAACATAGGTCACAGGCGACTTCTGTGAAAGGTATTTAACATCCTGAGCTGAACCAGTCTTGCTTCTTTCTGAAAGAGCTTGAAAGTCAGCTTTACCTTCTTTCATGACAACTATTTCGCCGTCGACCACACAATCTCTTGCCAGCGTTCTAAGCTCTTCCAGCTCCGGAAAATTGTATCTTAGCTCTTTGTCGTTTCTGCTCCGTATGCTAATCTCATCGTTGACGTAGCTGATTGCTCTTATTCCATCCCATTTGACTTCGAAAATCCAGTCCTCTGCATCGAAGGGCTCGTCAGCAAGCTTGGCAAGCATAGGCTTGTAGTGTCGTCTCATTTTTTCTTCAGCTGCTTGAGAGTCTCCTGCAGTGCTACCATCAGCTCTTTTGCCTCTTCCTTCACCGGCCTTTCAACAGCAATTGTTTCACCCTTCATTTTCTTCGCGATCAGTTGCCGGATTCTCTCTTCATAAGCATCCTTGTATTCTGCTATGTCAAATTCGCCGGACAAGTCGGCCACTATCTTCTTTGCAAGATCCAGCTCCTTCTTTTCTGGCTCTTTCAGTTCTTTCAGCTCCTCAAAATTGCTTGGATCCGCAATCTCGTACGCGTAGCGAAGAGTAGTCAGCACTAGGGCTCCCTTGTAAGCATGCAGCAACACGGGATATTCCTTCGTTCTCAACGTGATTCTTCCCGCGCCAGCCTTATGCATCGTCTGCAAGGCGGTCAAGAGCAAACCGTAGGCATCATCATTCTTGTCAGGAGTCAGCACGTAGGATCTTTCGAAGTATATGGGATCAATAGAAAGGTAATCAACAAACTTGTCGATGCGTATCTTCTGGCTGGACGGTGGCTCAGCTGCCTTCAATTCCTCTTTCTCGAAGACAATGAAGTGGTTCTTGCTCACCTCGTAGCCTTTAACCGTATCCTCCCAAGGAACAACCACGTCTTCCTTGACGCAAACCTTCTGATACTTCAGAGGCTGCCCATCCTTCTTGTGAAGAAACCTGAAAGAAAAAGCCTTGTCAAAAGTCATAGTGTAAAGCTTAACTGGCACGTTAACCAATCCAATCGTTACAGTCCCAGTCCAAAACGGCCTCTTCGGAATCCGCACACTCTGTTCTTCCATCATTTCACACCCCAAGTTTCTGCCTGTCTTCAAGCAATCCTTTCCAAGGGTTGCTTTGATATTCCACAGCACTGAATAGAGTAAATTCCTCTGATTTTAATCCTTTCTTGACATCCTTCCAATCTAACGGCACGGAAACGGTTGCTTGGGGGACTGCTCTCAGGCTGTATGGGCACACCATTGTTCTTCCATGAGAATTCTGCGAATAATCCAAGTAGACAGTTCCAGGCTTTTTCGGCCTAGAGAACTCCGAAACAACAATCGAAGATTCTCGAGCCAAATACTTTCCGATTTGATGCACGAATTCCTTAGTTTGGCTGAACATATACTCGCGAACTATGGGTACGACGATGTGCAACCCTTTTTTCCCAGAAGTCTTAACGTAACACCTCAGGCCCAGGGCATCTAGTTTCTCCTTCACCAGCAAAGCCACATCCGCAACATCATTCATGCTAGCCGGCGGCTCAGGATCAATATCAAACAAGACAAGATCAGGCTTCTCAAACTCATCCACTCGAGAAAGAGTCACATGAAGCTCCAAAGCAGCAAGGTTAGCCAGCCAAACAAGCGTGTCCAAATCACCACAAACAACATAGCTTATCTCGCGTAGGGCCGTTTCAGAATATCTCTTGAACCTCCGCACCCAAGACGGAGCGCCAAGAGGCAAATCCTTTTCGTAGAACCCTTCCTTGCCTATGCCATCAGGAAATCTAGCCAGAACTACTGGCCTTTCGGCTAAAATGCTCAGCATTCTAGGAGCCATTCTAATGTAGTATTCAACTACCTGAGCCTTTGTGACATGCGTCTCCGGATACAACACCTTGTCCAAATTCGTAAACTGAACCTTCGTGAGCTTTTCCAAACTTGACATCCCCTGCATTGCAGATGGTGTTGGGAATTTAGATAATG
>CAYYXF010000093.1:0-4765 GCA_964475545.1 uncultured Candidatus Bathyarchaeia archaeon
GCGCGCTACACGAAGCTTTCAGCGGATCATGGGTTGCTCTGATGTTTGTTTGGCGAGTCTGCGGTATTTCTCGTATATTTCTTCTGCTCTTGGCCGCAGTTTTTCTGGAAGGTTCGGATCGTCGTCTAACACACTTTCCTTATGCTGTCTCAGTCTAATTTTCGCCCAGTACGTGTCGCCTTTGTAGAGAGCATATTTTAGTTCGGTCTCCATTGCGGTAAGATGCGTTGCGTAAAAGGGGATTTTTGGCGTTTCCACGACTACGTGCTTGTCTATTTTCCTTCCAATTTTCTTGAGTTCGCCTATTTCTATCAGCTCATGTATCATTATGTACTCATTGCCAAGAACATCACGCAAAGTTGTAGGGTCATCAGAGAAAATCTCACCCGTCATATAATCATAAAACTCCTTAGCTGAAACATAGGTTGGGTCATAACCGAATTGCTTCAGTGCCTTCTTTGCTTTCTTTATTCTGGTGTCGATTTGGTTTAACGTCGACTTGCCTTCCATGGTCTATGTTGCTGTATGGAGATTTAAGTCTCTCGCGAGCTAAGCGCTCGAAACAACCCCCAATCTCATTGAGGAAACATGAAGACTGATAGAAGTAGGCTGCGAGTACGCTGCAGACACGGACATGGCTAGACTGCCTAGGAAGCGGAAATAGAAGACAAAGTTGTAGGACAAAAGGTAAAGTTTAAAATGTTCTCAGTGTTAGAAGTGTTCACAATCTTTGACGTGGATGACGAGGGAAAGTCGTTTGATCAAGCTTTGGTATAGAAGAGCCGAATCTTTGGCATGTTTGCTTCTCATCTTAACATCGGCTTTTGCAGCTGTTTCACTTCTGCCCGAGGTGAAGGCTGAAACGGTGGTTATTGAGATGACTCCGAATCTAGGAAATATTGGCACGACTATTCACCTTAGAGCCAACATAACCAGTGCTAATGGCACATATCAAATACTTTGGGACAATAGCGTATTGATCTCGAATGCAAGTGCCGTTGATAACCTCGTGAACGCGTCGTTCACGGTTCCTCCGTCGACATCAGGCAACCACATTGTGATGGTGTTTGATGTGGCGAAGGGGGAAAATGCTACGAGCAACTTTACGGTTTCAACTGCCTATTCTGTTGATGTGCTCCCCGAGCTTGCCCCTCCTACTCAGAGGCAAGAGGGTGATGCTTTCCAGATCTTTCTGAACATGACTGGGGGCGAGCAGGGGAAGACCAATGCAGCGAATATTACGGTTAAGGCTCCGAACAATGCGTCGTATACGAGTTTGGGAGCCATCACAACAGGAAATGATGGGAACGGCACGTTGATTGTTAACTATCCTGGAGATTTCTCGCCAGGAGCCAACACGAACTTTACTGGTGAGTATGGTATCTCCTTCAATGATACAGTAGCGACGGGAGTTAGCCTTGTAGTAATGACAAACTCATCAGAGTATCATCGAAACCAAGCATTAGATATCAAAGCAGTATATGGACCTAGCGAAAACGTGGCTCTGACAATAATCGGACAAGATATGAATTATTCCACAAGCTTGACGGCCGACGTTAGTGGAATAGTCCATTACGTGAATTCGACTCTTCTGTCTAACGCTTCGATAGGAACCTACACCGTCAACGTGACTTCCGTGTCGGGTCCCACCAGGAAGGATCCGCCAGATTTTCAGCGCTTCACTGTTCCAGGCTTTAATGTGAGCATTATGACGAAGAATCTTGCCAAAGAACCTGTTCAAAACGCGACACTGAGGATCTATCAAAACCTGAATTCTCTATACAACATGACCGCTAATGTGGGCGGGTTGGCAAATCTGAAGCTTGAAGCTGGAAGCTACGTGTGTTATGCGTTTATCAGAGATCAAGATGTAGGAACGCTCGCATTTGAAGTCAATGAAACAAGCACGGCGTTTGATCTTTATTGCAACCTCACCAACTTCAGGGTCACTGTTGCAGATGAAGACGGCGTTCTGATGCCGGACGTCGAGCTGGCTCTAGGTGAGGGGAATCAAACATCCACCGCCGATGTTAACCCCACTGACATCAATGGAACATCGGTCATACATTCCCTACTGCCCATGCTAAACAATGCACCTATCGACTACACTTTGAATGCCTCACGCTATGGTACACAGTTTAACACTACAGCGTTCTTACACATGCCGATAGCGGATTATTATGACTTGAGAATTGTCTGTCCGAAGATGGATCTACAGATAAACGTGACAAACGCGAATGGGCAGCCAATCAGCAATGCTATCGTGAATGCATCTGAATTGAAAGGCGGACTTTTCTACTCAAACATCACATCTGCAAGCGGCATTGTAACCATGCACAGCACTCTTGGCAGATACCTTGTACAAGTCTATGCAAACGGGATACAACTCAACGAAACGATAGTGGATCTGAACGAAACAACCGTGAACAATACAATCATCTGTGGACTTTATGGCTTGGACGTCTCAGTAAGAGTTGTTGACTATTTTGGTCAGCCGATTCCAAATGTGAACGTGACTTTACAGCGGAGTGGATACCAAAGCTCAGGTGTGTCGGGCGCCGATGGGCTTGTACCATTTCCGAGTATAGTGGGCGGAGACCTGCAATTTGCGGTGCGCTTTGTCGGGCAACCAAAGCCTTTTGTTGCCACGACAGCTTTTGTTGACAAGACGACGACGGTTGAGATAAGAATTGACCAATACGTCATGTTGGCTGGGATGCTCGTTGAAACAGGCCAGTTGGTAACTGTCATAATGGTTGTTTTGGCCGTGGTGTTTGTTCTTTGTTTGGAAGTCTACAGGAGAAGGCGGCATAGGCCAAAAGAGAATGAAAGCTAGAGTTTAAATCAGGAGTTTGAGGGAAAAAGGTTTATATCAACTTTCGCATGATATTGAATGTGTAAGCGTTATCCGCGAAAATAGAATTTTGTTAGTATGAGACAACCAAAGGTCGTGCATGTATTGGCACAAGTCAAAACATGTTCTCCAACCTGCGAATCCTTCAAATGCGCAAAGGCTGCTGCTGTCAACCGTCAAGACGGCGTATGGTGCGGGTGGACAGACGAAGTCTGTGATGTTATAGACTGTACATACGCTCTCTGCGTCAAACGTCGACTGCTACCAAGAGGAATATGCGGAGAAAGCATAAAGAGAAAAACCGTTGAAAAACCACCCGAAGAGGTTGTTGGTCCCGCAGTAAGACTCAAGGGGAGGGTCTTTCGGAAGATCGGCGAAAAAGAGATCTTCTAGCAGTTTCGCAGTCAACAGTCATTCAGAAGACAAAAAAGTCCCATTCCTTGCAGGGGAAGGAGTTCCCACTTTTCTACTTCTACTTAGCTGGGATGCGCTTAACAACGGGAGGCCTTACTTTCTTAAGTATCCTGTAGCCGCAGATAATACATTTTATTTCCCCACCGCGCATTTCAAGTTCTTCAGATGGTACTTTTGCTCCGCATCTCACGCATTCGTAAACGATTCCGCTGGTTGTGTTCTCCATGTCCTAGCCTCTTTCTACAGAGGAAAAAGGATTGTGCTTTTAAATGTTTCCGGAATTTCTAGAGCATTGTGGGCGGTTGGGCACTGTTTGGCGAAGAATTTGAAGGACATTCTTTCTAGAGTCCTTTCCCCTAGCGAAGCTGAACACATCAGTAGCTCCTATGATATTGTAGGCGATATTGCGATCATTCGCTTGACGGATGGTTCTAGAAAATATCGCCGAAACATTGCGGAAGCAATAATGAGTGTTCATCGAAATGTCAAAACTGTGTTGGCGCAGGCAGGTGCTGTGCACGGGGGCTTCAGGATTCGCGGGTTTGAGTATGTGGCGGGCGAAAAGAAGACAGTCACAACTCACGTCGAGTCTAGATGCGCTTTCTCCGTTGATGTTTCGAAGTGCTATTTTTCGCCCAGGCTTGCCTACGAGCGCATGCGCGTTGCAAAACAGGTTCAAGACGGTGAAGTGGTTGTTAACATGTTTGCCGGTGTAGGTTGTTTCTCCTTGCTAATTGCTAGGTACTCAAACGCTTCCAAAGTTTATTCGATTGACTTCAACCCAGACGCTTTTCAATTCATGCAGAAGAACATTAGGCTGAACGGCGCTTATGGAAAAGTGATTCCAATGTTTGGAGATGCGAAAGAGGTTATTGAAGCAAGGCTTCGTCATGTTGGGGACAGGGTTCTCATGCCGTTGCCTGAAAAGGCGCTTGAATATTTGCCCTATGCTCTGTTAGCTCTGAAGAAGGCGGGCGGTTGGATTCATTACTACGATTTTGAACATTCTAGGAAAGGGGAAGACCCAGTTGATAAAGTCAGGTTGAAGGTGGCGCAGAAGCTTGCGGATTTGCATGTGGCTTTTGAGTTTCCTTTCGGTCGTGTGGTCAGGTCAACTGGTCCGAATTGGTATCAGGTTGCTCTCGACATTGCCGTTGAGGGTTAGCTTGGCAAATTTAATAAGTGCTTCTTCGGTACTTGTTGTCGAGGGGCATGATTAGATGAAGAGGAAGCTGATGGAGATATTGGCTTGTCCAATTGACAAGTATCATCCGCTTGAGCTGCATGTATTTGAGGAGAAGGAGGAGATAGTTGAGGGCTTGATCGTTTGTCCAAAGTGTTTAAGGTGGTACCCGATTCGAGAAGAAATTCCGGAGATGTTGCCTGACGAGTTGCGGAAG
Organism: uncultured Candidatus Bathyarchaeia archaeon; assembly: GCA_964475545.1. GTDB lineage: Archaea > Thermoproteota > Bathyarchaeia > Bathyarchaeales > Bathycorpusculaceae > DASPTR01. Next base: position 4,669 of record CAYYXF010000093.1, read on the forward strand.
GAGAATGAGGATTTGCCATTTTTGAAGAAGTGGAAGGAGAAAATCCCGGAAAAAATCTTGCGCGAGGGCCGACCGTTCAAATTAGGCGGTGCGGAAA
>CAYYXF010000094.1:0-4741 GCA_964475545.1 uncultured Candidatus Bathyarchaeia archaeon
AGTTTGGGGGTGTTTTCTCTTGTGGGCTTTGTGAAGTGGCTTAGGAATCGAAGCGGCGGTTCTGAGCCTAAGATGGTCGTTACAGCGCTGGTAATGAATGTCGCTGTGTATTTTGGCAGAAACTTGGTTCTAAGCGCTGGACCGGTGTCTGCCAGCGTTGCACAGGTCTTTGAGCAAAACGTGTCTTTGTCTTTCATTCAAAGCTTCTGGCTGATCTTGAACCGCTCTGTCTCTGCGGAGATGGGTATCTCATTCATGAATCCGCCTGTCTTCTTCCTGGCTCTCTTGGGAGCATTTGCTCTTGCTTTCAATGACAAGCCAGTGAGCCGCTTTTCAAGCGTCCTTTTGGCCTCAAGCGCTGTTCCCTTCCTTCTTGGCAACTGGGTTGTTCAGACCAGGATATTGTACAATCTGCCAGTGCACATTCTCTCCTTCTTCGGGTTCATGCTGCTTTCGGAATTGTTCAGATCTCTTCTTGGCGTTCGAGAAGCAAGCAAACTTGGTCGACTGATGCTTGCCCTAATTGTGCTAGCCAACCTTAACTATGCGTTTCGCTGTTCTTTCCAGCTGACGTGAGCCCCACGTCAGACCCTGACACTTCGAAAGTGAGCGAGGCCGGACAATCTGAGGCGATTTCAAAAACGCAAAGACATACGGATATTACACTTGCATTGTAGCGTGCTTGCCACTCTGGCCACGGCTCCTCGATGTAATGTTCAGCTGTACGCTTGACAGACTGACTTCTCACTACGGAAGTTTTAGAACAAAAAAAGAAAGAAAAAAGGGAATTTCTCTTATGGGTCTGGGTGTATCTTCGGATACTTGTCGGTTATCCACGTGTCTACTGGCCAGTGATCCCAGTCTTCAACGTAGGGGCTGGTGCTTGATCCATGGAACCAGTGGGTTGGCAAGTTACCGCAGAACTTGTGCTCGCCAACGTGTCCTAAGTCCGCTGATATTTCGACGTTGCGTTCGAAGACTGCTCCAACGTTGTATTCGCTTATCGTTCCTAAGGCTTCAACAAGTGTGACGAAGCAGTAGTCTGTCGGGTGCAGAGTGTAGTTGAACTGCAGTATTATTGATGTTACTCCACACACTATGTTTGCCTCAAAGAGCGCCAAAACGTCGCTGTGCAGCAGTGCCCATGTGGTGAAATAGGTGTCTTGTCCCGTGTAGCCCCATATGTTTAGGCCAACTGTTCCGTTTATGTCGCGGTATGTGGATATGACGCCATAGCCCATTGTTTGGAATCCGGATGCGTTGTATTCTGGCACGTACGCGTGTATTATGCCTGTTCCTGAGTGTTCAAAGTCTTCTCTGTTGAGGCTCCAGCATGTCAGCGGCATGATCTTCCAAGCGTTGTGCGGATCAGGTGTCCACACTCCGAGTGTTGCAAAGACATCGTCAAAGTCGTTGAAGTACTCAGCTGTCAAGCTGGCAGACGGTCCGCCCACGTTGATGATGCTCGCACTTGCGATCGGAACACCGTTGTACCATTCTTCACTTGCAATGTTCTCGTGACAGCACCAGTCATCCTTGAGCCCTGTTCTGCCCTCGTTGTACGCTTGGGCAGCGTCTCTATAGTCCTCAACTGTTAGGCCCGCGCCAAAGGATTGGAAGATGCTAGGGGTAACAGGTGCGTAGGCATCTTCCATGTCAAACCCGCTTAGCTTCAGCGTGCCGCCTTCATCTGCCACTTTGGTGGCGACCATTGCTGCGCCAGCCGAGTCTATCACTGCTGATTCTCTTCCAATCGTCAGCCACTCGTATGAGCAATCGTCTGTCGAGAAGAGTATCTTGATGTTCGGCTCACAGTTTTCTGGTTCTGAAGGTGCCTCTGTGAAGTTCACCCACATGAAACCAAGCCCGTCTTTCCACATGGTATAGTCTAGTCCATTAGGAACGGTTGTAGGTTTCATCAGAACTCCGTCCACGAGTACTCTTTCAGGCCAGCCTGCGTATGCATCCCATGGGGTTTGGATGAGGTCAGCGAAGGTTACGTTTGGCCATGTCGGAATCGTATTGTCCGGGTACATGTTGCCGTACCTTAATTGGAAGGCCTCCGTTTCTCCGTCGCCGAATTCCTTTTGTACCCACCTCGATGCAGTACTATAGCCTAGAGCGTCTACAAGGTCCCAAGGTTGGAACACTTCGTCAAGCATGTACCAGACTTCCCTGTCAATCACGTTATGGTTTGAGGGGCTGTAGGGGATGAAGTCTTCGTCTGATCCGTCGTGAAGGTCAGTTACTCCGTAGACTGACACGCCTCTGAACTGAACGTCGGATATCACAGATAAGCCAGTGTTCGGGCCGGTTTGATTGTTTGCAGATCCACTGAGCATGAAGTCCCATTCGCCTGTGACGAGTGGGGATCTCCAAGGTTCAGTGCCTGTGTAGTGGTCGATGTAGTGGGGGTCGTCAGCTTTCATAGCCCTCCACCAAGTAACGTCCGCAACACTGTGCCCGTATAAGCCATCAACTGTCCAGTCGCTGCAACTTGGCCAGTGGGCGGCCCAGCCTACGAATTTTTTGTCATTCGATATTATTTGAGCCATGTCATATTCGCCGCCGCCCCACGCATAGTGTGGTTCTGGTCCCCAAGCGTTGACCGTTACGTTGTTTACAATTGTGCGTGCTGGAAGTGTTGTCACTAATGTCCAATCAGGGCCATAAGGAGTGTACAAGCTGTAAGATTCGGTGTCGTTTGAAGCCACACCGTCCGTGTAGTAGTGAGCGTAGCTGCTGTAGTCCAACGTGCCTGGAACGGTTTTCTTTCCAAGATCCCATTCTTGCCTGTCGCTGAATTGAACTAGAACTCCTCCGTCAATGTTCAATGTGTCATTCACCAAAGGATTGGCAGTTAGCACACCATGAACCCAGTCAATCTCGGTTTGCTGTACTGTCACTGGAAGCCCGCTTAGCTGTGCTTTGGCAAATGCGAGCAGTTTGACATCCTTGAGCATTATTACCTGTTTCTTCACTTTGTCGAATATTACTGTGAACTGCAATCTGATTAAGGGAAGCGTTGTCTTCGTATCTTCATCATAATCACCGATCCAAGTTACGAGAATGGCAACAAACTTTCTTGGGCCATGGTATAGTACTTCCATAGGTTCTGTGTATGCTGTGGCGTTTGTTTTTCTTCCACCCCACAGCAGAGCAGAACTGACTAGCTCACCAGTATATGCTGGATTCAAGGTTGCTGGATCGCCAGTCATCATTGGTACAGTGGCGTCGATTTCGAGGCCTTTGCACTTGAAGTTCTCACCCGCTTCAGTTGTGGATGAACCATTCAAGTGTGTGATTCTCATCCATGGTTTACCATAGTCGGATAAGTCAGCAAATAAGGCGCCAGCCCAAAGATTTCTGAGACCCCAAGAATTGTGCATGTACGTGATGTCGATGAACCAGCCGTTAATCCAAACATTTTTCGGCAGAACTGACAGATCCAATCCAGTGCCTGGAGGTGCCGCGAACGGGTCTCGTCCCGTTCCTGCACCGGTGTAAGCGTATTCGAGGCCCACGTTTGTGTAGTTGTCAATCATCTCAGCATACTTCGAGAGACCGATAGTCGTGCTTGACTTGTTATATGGAAACAGAGTGTAGTAGTCGGTAGCGAGAACGCCTTCTACAGTCGTGTACCAGAGTGGATCATCTGGTGCAACAGCTGAAACTTGTTGGATAGTAAGTAGAGGTCCTAGCATTGATGTTAGAAACACTGTAGTCATTAGTATTGCTATTAGAGATTTTTTCATTTTCATTCCTCATTTTTATGTTGTCTTTCTATAGTTTGTTATCCTCCGATTTAAAAGGTTTTCCTTCATAAAAGAAATCAGAACAGATGTACACACTGGAAACTCTTCCCCATATTCTTGGACAATAAGAAGGTGAGAGCACTTCTTTCAACCATGAGGATCGGTTTTTTCGTTGTTTTCCTCCTCAGCTATCTCCAGATGCAGATTCCGCAGAATCAAACCGAGAAGCTTCAAGAGCCCTCCAAAAAGAGCAGTGTAGGCGCCTGAGCTGAGAGACCAGCCAAACTGGGAGGAAATGATGAAACAGGTGAAAGACAGACCAACAGAAACGAGCAGGACCAATGTTGGCAGGATGCTTTTCAAGTATTCGTAGAGAAGCAATGCCGCAAACCCAAGTATAGCTGCAAGTCTAATGGCAACGCTTACGAACAGAACAAAAGGAGCTTCGGCAACATTCGGTGCGTTCCAACCTAGCGGCAACGGAATTGAAAACGGTAGAAACAGCTCCTGACCGAAGTTTGTGCCCCATGGCAAGAAAGTTGACAGTATGTCGAGAAAACAACCAATAGCCACGCAGTAAGGTGTCCACCGAGAAAGCATTAGAACCTTAGTAGGTTTCTTTTCGGAAGGTTCGGTTGTTGACGCGTCACAGTAGCGACCAACATTGACATGCAATTTCTCACACCGATTAACCAAACTAACATGCCAAGGCTTTTAAGCTTCACTCATAGAGTCAGCCATGCAACTTCAGATTTTGCAGCAAGCTGACAAAGCGATTCAAGGAGATTTGGGTAGTAGCATCTTCTCTCACCCTGATAAGCGCTCCGACGCGCGCCTTATCCTTCAATCTAGACAGGAACGCGCATTGCCAATACTTATATTTCAATATCTGGTTGTAGCTATTGAAGGGAAGCTGCAATGAAGAAGAGATCTTTGGCCTTTCTTCTGATAGTAATCATTATTTGCGCCGCAGCCGCAGCATATTT
>CAYYXF010000095.1:0-3405 GCA_964475545.1 uncultured Candidatus Bathyarchaeia archaeon
ATGCTTGTTTTGCCATTCTCATCTGCCACTATGGTGCCCCATTTTGTGACCTGCAAACCTTCAGTTGTGCTTTGTATAATCGGGTTCGGCGTTCTCCCAATGGCTACTATTACAGTGTCGGTGTCCATGACGAACTCTGAGCCTTTAACGGCAACAGGTCTTCTTCTGCCCGACTCGTCGGGGGGTCCAAGCTCCATGCAGATGCATTCCATGGCTTTGACCCAGCTTTTCTCGTCGCCGATGAATCTGATTGGGGCGGCTAGAAACTTGCATATGATTCCTTCTTCCTCAGCGTTTTCGATTTCTTCCTGTCGGGCTGGTAACTCCTCGCGTGAACGTCGATAAACGATGCAGACCTCTTCGGCGCCTAGGCGCAGGGCTGAGCGTGCCGAATCCATGGCCACGTTGCCTCCGCCTATGACCACGACGTGTTTGCCGATTCGTATAGGAGTGTCTGTTAACGGGAAAGCATAGGACTTCATCAGGTTGACTCTGATCAGAAATTCGTTTGAAGAGTAGATTCCGCCAAGGTTTTCTCCGGGCACGCCCATGAATGCTGGTAGGCCTGCGCCTGTGCCGATGAAAACGGCGTCAAACCCTGTTTTGAGCATCTCCGGGATGGTGTGTATCCTTCCAATAAGGTATCCCAGCTTGAGGTCTGCGCCCAACTTCTTGATGTAGTCCACTTCTGCCTGAACTATGCGTTTCGGCAGACGAAATTCTGGAATGCCGTAGACGAGTACGCCGCCTGGCAGGTGTAGCGCCTCGAAGATCAGAACCTGATGTCCACGTTTCGCTAGGTCAGCCGCAACTGTAAGCCCAGCTGGCCCCGCGCCTACCACTGCCACTTTCTTGCCTGTTGGTTGAGCGTTCTTTTCAGCCTTGACGTTTCCTCTGTTTCTTTCCCAGTCCGCCAGCCAACGTTCCAGTCTGCCGATGCTCACTGGTTCGCCGACTTTGCTCATTATACAAACTTTCTGGCATTGTTCTTCCTGTGGACACACACGCCCGCAGATTGCTGGAAGCGCGTTTTTCTCCTTGATCTTGCTAATTGCTTCTTCATACTTTCCTTCTTTCAGAAGTTTGATGAATTCTGGGATACTGATTCCCACTGGACAGCCTGCTACGCACTGTGGTTTTGGGCATTGTAGACAGCGGTTTGCTTCTTCAAGAGCCTGTTCTTCAGTGTAGCCCAGAGCAACTTCGTTGAAGTTTTGCCCTCGGACCTTTGGGTCCTGCTTTGGCATGCGTACCGCTTCTTTCTTAGGCTTCGGTTTGGGCTTACTTTCGGACACAGCTGCAGCCTCCTTGCATTTCCCATAGAAGCGAGCTCAGCCTCTCCTCAGGCAGGAACATCCGCTGCCTGCTTATCAGCTCATCAAAATCCACTTTGTGTCCGTCAAATTCTGGTCCGTCAACGCATCCGAACTTCATTTTCCCGCCGACGGTTACTCTGCAGACGCCGCACATTCCCATTCCATCAACCATGATCGGCATCAACGTGACGATCGTCGGAATGCCAAACGGCTTGGTGATTTCTGAAACGTTTTTCATCATGGCAACGGGTCCTTGGGCAATGCAACGGTCAAACTTTTCCTTCTCCAGCATTTCCTTCAAGAAGCTTAATCCCTTGTAGCCTTTTGAACCGTCATCGGTTGCCACGTAGAACTTGTGGCTCGCAGCTTTCATTTCTTCTTCAAAAAAGAGCAGCTCCTTCATCCTTGCGCCAACGATTGTGGTCACATTGTTTCCTACTTCTCTCAATGCTCGGACCTGCAGGAGCATGGGTGCAATCATCACGCCACCTGCGACGCAGAGGACTTTACCGAAATTCCTTATTTCTGACGGGATCCCTAGTGGCCCGGTAATGTTCCAGATACAGTCTCCTTCTTCCAATAGTCCGAGCTGTTTAGTGGTTTTGCCAACCTCGTTGAAGGCAAATGCTATCGTGCCCTTTTTAGCATCATATCCAGCAACGTTTAATGGTATGCGTTCGCCTCCCTCGTGCGTGATTAGTATTAGGAATTGGCCAGGCCTGGCTTTTTCAGCCATTTCAGGTGCACAGACTTCGAACAGCTTGAGACTAGGAGCTAACTCCTTCTTAGCCAAGATCCTATACGTTTGCCTTCACCTCCACTTGTAGGGGCGGCTTCGAAGCTATCTTCTTGAAGAATTCTTCCAGCTTCTGGTCGAAGTCTCCAACGCATCTGGGCGAAACAGTGTAAAGCTCGAAACGATCAAGCAGATTCATCTTCTTCAGCGCGTCTTTCAGCACTGCCATGTTTCTTTCGGCTGTATCTCTGCCCTCCTGAAGCTTACAGTCCTCGTTGGAGCAGACCACAGCCACGACACCGTCAAAACCACTACGCAACGCATTGACAACATGAACAGGATCAAGCGCCTTGAAACATGGAACTTCCAGCGCCAAAGCTCTCTTCTTGAATATCACGCTCCCAGGGTCATCTAGGGCTGAGAATTCTGACCATTGGCAGCAGAAGACCAAGATGACGGGGGAGTTGCCTGCTGCCTTAAGCTTCTTGGCGGCTTCCGTGTAGCGTTTCAAGACATCCTCAAATTCAAAACCCTTAATCTGGATGGCCGAGTGTGGACAAACCAGAGCGCAAGCCCCACAGCCCATGCAGCTATCGTAGAGTATTTTAGGTGTGGCGAACTCTTCTGCTTCTATGGCTTTGTAAGGGCAGATGAACACGCATTTGTCGCAGCCCACGCATTTCTCTGTGTCATAGACGACTTTTCGCGAGTATTTTATCACTTTCACGGCGTCTTTGCCGAGGCCCAGCTCTTCAAGAACGGCTTTGCTTAGCAGCATTCGCCTGGTGTTTATCTTCGTGCCCTCTTTGAACCTGCAAAACGCGTCTTCGCATTGAATGGAGATTACTCTTTTGATTCCAGACTTCAGGACTTGGAAAATGAATTCTGAGGGCACGCGTCCAGAGCACGGTAAACGCAGGGGAATGTAGTTTGTTATGTTTAAGCCTTGATCTTTTAGGATTTCTTCAATCTCGCACGTTGAAGGTGAATTTCCCCGGCACATGAGGACGAGCGTGTTACTCTTGCATTTTTCACGCGTTGTTTTGACGTATTCGACGAGGCTGTCGTAATTGTAGTAGACCATTTCTATGGCTAACACGGGACAAGCGCTGTAGCATATTCCGCACACTTGGCACTTCTGCAGGTCTATCTCAACCTTGCCGGTTTCTGGATCCCGTTTTATCGCTTCATAAGGGCAAATTGAGTGGCAGATTGAGCACTTACTGCAGAGGTCTTGGTTAATGTTGATTGCGGCTGCGCATGTTTGGCCCATTCCCATTTTTCTCCTTGGGATTTCCCGGTTTGGTTTCATCAGACAACCGAACCATGTCATCGGGAAGCTTTCAAGGCAAT
>CAYYXF010000095.1:3505-4728 GCA_964475545.1 uncultured Candidatus Bathyarchaeia archaeon
TCCGGCTTCCTTCGCTAGCTGGCTGTTTGGGTCTTCGCCAACTTGAACAAAAATGCCGTCGACGGCGAGTTCTCTTGTTTCTCCGGTTTTGTTATTGAACAATAATGCTTTGCTGACAAGCTTTTCGCCGATGATTTTCTTAACTTCAGTATTCAACAGGATTTCGATATTGCCCTTTTCTCTCAGTGCCTTTACAAGGGCTTCTTCAGCCCTGAAAATGTCTCGGCGGTGGGCTATCTTCACATCCGAGGCAATTCCAGCAAGATATAGAGCTGTTATTAGCGCTGAGTTTCCTCCGCCAACGACAAGTAAGTGTTTGTCTCTGAACAGGGGACCGTCGCAAATTCCACAGTAGCTTACGCCTCTTCCTCGAAATTCCCTTTCGCCCGGGACGCCGAGCTCCCGATAATGGCTTCCTGTGGCAATAATGATGGCATTTGTGGCGTAGGTTGCCTTGTCTGTCTTGACTATTTTGTCTTCGCCTTTCAGTTCTAGGCTTGTGACGGTTTCGAATTCATGTATGAGCACACCAGTGCTTTTGGCGTGGGCGACCATTTTCTGCGAAAGGTCAAGTCCCGTGATGCTTTGGAATCCTAGATAGTTCTCGATCAGAGGCGCATCTGCTGTTGTTCCTCCAGCGATTTTCTCTTCGAGAATTAGCGTCTTAAGCCCGCTTCTTTGACCATAGACTCCAGCTGCCAAGCCTGCAGCGCCAGCGCCCACAATTATGAGTTCCCAATTATCCATGCGGAGACGACCTTCGATTAGCTCTTATTGCCTGCCATTTATGAATTATTCGCCGCATGCGCGAGGAGTGCGGGCATGGCGCTTGTGTTTGTCCTGACCTGAATAACAAGAGTGCTAATCGGTCTTGCAGCCTATTGTTTCGTCCAATAGGAAACGTCAGAAGATATGCTAATAGAGAGTGATGTCAGAGCAGCTTAACTCTCTGAGACGTATTCTTGAGAACCAAAGTTCTAGACAGCTTGGGCGAGCAGTTCTGCTACGTCCATGATCTGAAGTTTTCCTTCTAATCCTGTGGTCTTGACTGCATCTTCGAACGTCAGTAAGCAGTATGGGCAGGCTACGGCTAGAATATCGGCTCCTGCTTCAGCGGCATCTTTGACCCTTGCCTCAGCCAGTCGTTCTCCTGGTATGTCAACCCACATTCTTCCGCCGCCTCCTTCGCAGCAGACGCTTCTGGCTCTCGAACGGTCAAACTC
>CAYYXF010000096.1:0-2519 GCA_964475545.1 uncultured Candidatus Bathyarchaeia archaeon
AGCACAAAAGAAATATAAGCTACTGTCTATTTCGTGAGATTGTTCGGTGCAAGAAATGAACGTTTGGAAACTTCGTTTGTCTATGGCTGGAACCCTAGCCATAATAATTTCACTATCAACATTAGTATTCACGGTGGTCCTAGCACTCTTCAGCACTTTCAGTTTTGTAACACTAGGCGTCTTAGTTGTTGCGTTCAACATTCTCCAGTGGCTCATATCACCATACATAATCGATGCCCTCTACCACACAAGAGAAATGCCGGAGAACGAGAATCCAAAGCTCCACGAAGTGGTCGAAGAGCTTAGCAAGAAAAGCGGCATCAAGAAGCCGCGGTTGATGCTTGCGCAGATTCCAATTCCGAACGCGTTTGCATATGGCTCACCGATTGCCGGCAACAGAGTCGCGGTTACTGACGGAATATTAAAGACACTCAATTCAGGTGAAGTTGAGGCAGTTATTGGTCACGAACTCGGGCACTTGAAACACAGAGACGTTCAGGTGATGATGTTCGTTTCTCTCTTGCCCGCCGTGTTCACTTACATCGGCTATTCGCTCATGCTTTCAGGCGCATATGGCAGACAAAGAGACGAGGGCAGTGGCGGAGCACTTATAGGCATTGCCTTCATGGCTTTCTCATGGGTTCTGAACATGTTCATACTCTATTTGAGCCGCCTCCGAGAGTACTATGCAGACAGACACAGCGTCTCAGTAGTTGACGGCGGTTCGCAGAAACTTTCAACCGGACTTGCAAAGATCGTGCAAGCGACAAAGAACATGCGCAGGTCCAAAAAGGAAAAACAGAGTCTAAATGCCTTCAAAGCACTATTCATAACCGACCCTGATCATGCTGTAGCAGACTCTGCTGCAATCTCGGCGATGAGTGCTTCTGGCGACCAAAAACTCGTTCAGGAAATCCTGTCCAAGAAACTCACAACCGCGGACAGAATAACAGAAATCTTCTCAACTCACCCCAACATAGTCAAACGACTCAAGACACTAAAGGAACTAGCCTAGCGGAAAACTGCCATCCAGAAAGTTTCCCCATCATTTGCCTTTTTTCTTGTGAAAACCATTAAAAACTAAGAGCCAACAATTCCCTAGCTAATTAGGTGTGATGCTGATGCCAAGCCAAGATCTCATCTTTTCCGAAATTGAAAAACAAAGAGAAAACATGACACAAACCCTGATGGAGCTCGTCCGCATCCCTGCCATCGCGCCTGAGAACGGCGGAGAAGGCGAACTGAAAAAAGCCGAGAAATTGATTCAAACACTGAATTCCATTGGATTCGACAAAATAGAACGCTACGACGCAGCAGACGAAAGAGTTCCATCAAAGCTGAGGCCCAACATAATCGCCTACCTCAATGGCGAAGACCGCTCTGAAAGGCTATGGATAGTGACCCATTTGGACATCGTTCCGCCTGGAGAAGAATCCATGTGGACCGTAACGAAGCCTTTTGAACCAGTAATCAAGGATAACCGAATCTATGGCCGTGGCAGCGAAGACAACATGCAATCGATGATAGCCTCCATATTCGCCGTGAAGACTCTGAAAGAGTTGGGAATAAAACCGAAGAGAACAGTGGCTTTAGCTTTTGTTGCAGACGAAGAGCAGGGAAGTGAATATGGAATTCAGTATCTCATAAAGCAAGGTCTCTTCACGCCTAGAGACTTGATAATAGTGCCCGACAGCGGAAAAGAAAACGGCGACTTTATAGAAATAGCAGAAAAAAGCGTCCTATGGTTCAGGATTCGAACAATCGGTAAGCAGACACACGCCAGCAGACCGCACACAGGATTAAATGCGCATCGCATAGGAATGCAGTTTGCGCTCGCATTAGACAAATTACTGCACGAAAAATACCCTGAAAAAGACGAGTATTTTGACCCTCCTGAAACTACCATCGAGCCCACGAAGAAGGAAACGAACGTTGACGCCGTTAACATAGTTCCAGGAGAAGACGTGACCTACTTTGACTGTCGCATCTTACCCCGCCACAGCGTGGAAGAGATAATAAGCGACATAAACAGCCTCGCAAAAGATTTCAAAAACAGAACTGGAGCCGACATAAGATTCGAGCCAGTACAGAAGACTCTAGCCCCAAAACCAACGGACGCCAATGCCAAAATAGTCAAAATGCTTGAAAAAGCAATCACAAACGTCAAGGGAGTAAAACCCACGGTTGGAGGGATAGGCGGCGGAACATGCGCGGCCTACTTCCGAAGAAAGGGACTTCCAGCAGTTGTCTGGAGCACCATAGATGAGACAGCTCATCAACCAAACGAATACACAAAAATAGAGAACCTAATCAACGATACCAAAGTCTATGCTTCAATAGCGACCATGTAAGCTTGACATCGGAAGTATTATAAGGCTCGTTGGAGCGCGTCCGTGGCTCCAGCGCTGATATTTGCCATACGAGTCCTTCCGTCCGCATGGAAAACAACGTCGATGACCCATCGAGTTGCTGAGGGGAAAAGCACTTAAATAATGTTGATATCAGACTAGACTTCCGTT
>CAYYXF010000096.1:2619-4728 GCA_964475545.1 uncultured Candidatus Bathyarchaeia archaeon
AGTTGCTGAGGGGAAAAGCACTTAAATAATGTTGATATCAGACTAGACTTCCGTTGGAAGGGTAACATTGATGAAATCAGTGTCGGGAATCTTCTCGCAAGCTGTGAAAGAGGGAAGAAAAAACCTGCTTGAAACCGAGGCCAAAGCCGTTTGCAGGGACTATGGAATTCCAGTTACGAAGTCTGAACTGGCTACGAATGAGCAAGAAGCGGCTAGGCTTGCAGAGAAGATCGGATTTCCGGTCGTCTTGAAAATACTTTCGCCTGACATCATTCACAAGTCAGATGTTGGCGGCGTTATGGTCAACCTAAAAGATGCAAAAGAGGTTCGAAATGCTTACCAGCAGATTATGAAGAATGTTAAGAATCACAATGCAAAAGCGAAAATACTTGGAATACTGGTTCAGGAGATGGCTCCTTCTTCAACTGAAGTCATCGTGGGCGCTATCAAGGACCCTCAGTTTGGTCCAGCCTTGATGTTTGGGCTTGGAGGCGTATTCGTAGAGGTGCTGAAAGACGTGACTTTCAGAATTGCCCCAGTAGCAGCGGACGAAGCCCGCGAGATGATCGGGGAGGTTAAGGCCTATCCGCTTCTGAAAGGTTACAGGGGTTCACCACCTGCAGACATAGACGCCATAGTGAAAATTATCCTAGCCACATCAAAACTTGTGATGGAACATCAAGAAGTCAAAGAGCTTGACCTGAACCCCATAATGGTTTACGAGAAAGGGGCAAAAACCGTCGATGCAAGAATAATTCTCGAATAAGGCTCATAAATAGCCCTGGGAGAAGAGGAAACACTGACTTGTCAAAGCAGCAACGACGCGAGGAATTAGACGAGGAGCTTTCACTTCTAAGAGAACAGAAAGACAAGCTTGAAGCTGAAGCACATGAATGGGCAGAAAAAAGAGACAAGCTCAATGGACAGTTTAGGAAGATCCGCGACGAAATATCTGAACTCAAATTTGAAAGGGACAAGGCTAACGAGAAAGTCAAAGAACTGAAACAGAGACGAGACGAAGCCAAGGAAAAAATACGGCAGAAAATTGAAGAATCAAAGAACTTACGCGAAGAATTGAAAGCACTCGCAGAGAAAAAGCCTCCTAGAACTCGCCAATCTCTACAGGAGCAGTTTGACAGCATAGAATGGAAAATCCAAACAACATCCATGAGCATGCAAGAAGAGAAAGAACTTGTCGAACAGGTCAAACAGACTGAAACTCAGTTGAACGTCTACAAGAAACTCGAACAGCTAAAGCAAAAAGGTCTAGGTCTACAAACTGAAATCAAAGCACTGCAAGCCGAAGGCAAATCGTGCCATGAGGCACTCACAAAAATCGCTGAGAAAAGCCAGGAATGCCACCAAAAGATGCTAGCGAAGATCGAGGAATCGAAGAGAATAAAGGCCGAAGCCGACGAGCAGCACCAGACTTTTCTGCAAACAAGAGAGAAAGCAAAACCCATCCAAGAGGAAATCGCCGCTGCGCTAGATCAAGTAAGGCGGCTGAAAGGCGAAATCCGAGAGGAACAAGAGAAGCAGAGGAAACAAAGCGAAGAGACCATTCGAAGCGAACTTGAGAAGCAAGCAAGAGAGAAGCTGAAACGAGGAGAAAAACTGACATGGGAAGAATTCCAGCTCCTTGCCGAGAAAGGCATGGAAACATAAGACAAAATCACATTGGGCATTTGAAGATTCGCGCTATAGAAGCTTCCACATGTGTCAATTTCTTTGCACAAGCGTCGTCAAAAACCCTCCATAAGCCAACCCGAGAACCCTTTAACATGCGGGCGTGCGGACTTGGGAAATTTCAACATGCGTCCGAACGGCACACTACATTCATCCAAGCGTCACGCTTCATGCACTTTGCCAAAATCAATGTTGTCCACTCGACACTAGGCAACTATGGCAGACTCTCATCCGAAGCCACTTTTCAACCTTTCATGTGAAAACTCAACATAGCAGTACACGCACACTCGCCTCGGGGCAGTCACACCAACGCTACGGAAAAGCCGTCACTAAGAAGCAGGCATAACCAAGCATAAGACAGCTAAACATCCCATACGTGCCGACAAGAAACACTTCGCTTAATAAGCATAAGATTAAAGTGAA
>CAYYXF010000097.1:0-4669 GCA_964475545.1 uncultured Candidatus Bathyarchaeia archaeon
GTCAGCAACGTGATGAAAGGAGTCGGCTATGTCTGCAACTGCTGCGGTTGCTGTTGTGGGATACTCAGAGGAATCAATGAATGGGGTATCGAGAACTCCGTCGCCTATGCCAACTATTACGCTGTCATTGATCCTGATAAATGCTTAGCGTGCGGAACATGCAGAAACAGATGCCAAGTGCATGCCATCTACGAACAGGACGGAGTATCAGTTGTGGACCGCAAAAAGTGCATTGGTTGCGGTTTGTGTGCCACAGGATGCCCAAACGGAGCAGCAAAACTCCAGCCAAAATCAAACAGCGAAATCATCAATCCTCCGCAGGATTTCGTAGCTTGGGAGCATGAGCGACTTCGCAATCGAGGTTTAAGCAGATAGCGTACACTCGTTTTCCTAAGGGAATAAGGGAAAAAAGAAAGTGAAGGGGAGAGGAGAAGACCGAAACAAGACTTCGGTTATGTCACGCATGCCAGACATAAATATCACATAACCTAGACATGTTAAACTGTGTCGGTCAAAACCTTGGGCAACAAGAAGATGAGTCGATTTCTTGGCATAGTTTTGATCGTCGTCGGAATCGTTCTGACAATGCTTTCGCAGCTTTGTTCAAATTACTCTCAGTGGCCTCTCCCTCTTATGGTGGGGCAGCTTTCTGATTCTGCTAGGCTTTCTGGTGATGATTGTCTGCAGGACGCGGCCATCGACGCATGTTTCAGGTTGACTTCTTGAAAGCTTGTGCACCAGAAGATCTGTATGCTTCGATGAATTCTTTGGCAAATTCGTTCGCATACTTTTCTGTTCCTTTGTGTTTCTGGTCTATCGATGTGCGTAGGTGATGGTAGAATTCGTGCAAGACTATGAACGGTTCCATAAGTGCGTCACTGTTAAGCACATTGATAGTCTGATTCTTTGCAGTGTAACAACCCAACGTATTTATTCGGTGGCGACTTGGTAGGCCTACCTTTATTTTCGGAAGACCTGTCTTGTAGTGTTCTGCAAGCAGCTCTAGGGCTTTTTCGGCTTTCCCATTCAAGATAAGCTGCACGATCAGTGCCTTAAACCGAGTTTCCAAGGATTCGCCTCACACTATTGTTTGCACGCCCATAGAAACCTGTTCAGATCAATCATTATATAATCGGCGCTGAGCATACGTGCACGTTAAGATATGTATGGAAGATCTCTCTTATTATTCTCTGCAATGTTCATTATGAACTCGTACTGGGCCTCTAGGAGAATCATTAGCTTGTCAATGTCTTTCTTAGTATCCTCAATATCCTTGGTTTTTTCCAGGATTCCTGATTTTTGAAGTTGCTCGCCTACGTTTTCAATTGATATTTGCATGATCTTGACCTTGAAAGCGAAGATTTGGAGGACATAGAAAAGGCTCAGTTGCGAAGATAACCACTCTAAATGGTCGTATTCAAGCATCTTCCTCAACAACGCCTGAACCTTCTGAGCTTCCGTAGATTCTTTTGATTTCAGTATGCTTTCATAATTCTCTATACGTTTGGAGGCGAGATCTTTGCTTTCGTCGAAGAGCTTCTGTGTTCTGCTAGTAGTCTTTTTCAATATTTCAATGACCTCATCCAAGTTCGGTTCCCTCTTTTCTCTCTTGTACGATAGTTAGTTGCCGACCAATGTATTAATGACTTTTTCGTGCATAGAACCTGCGAAAACGCAAGTACTGAAAAATATAGCACGCAAGTAATATATGTTGGTTGCTATGCCTCTTTCTGGGACTGAGAATGATGGATGTTCATGAGGCCATTGAGATTAGAAAGTCGGTGCGTGCTTATGATTCTACGCCTGTTCCAAAGGACGTCTTATTGAAAGTCTTGGAAGCTGCTCGTCGTGCACCTTCTGCGAGTAACCTTCAACCATGGCACTTCGTTGTAGTAACTGACGCTAAGAAGCGCAAAAAGCTCAGTGGGGGAATGTTTGGGAATTTCCTTGCCGGAACTCCAGTTGTCATAGTTGGGTGTGGTGATCCAAAAGTCTCGCCCAAATGGTATATGGTTGATGTGGCTATTGCCTTGGAGAACATGGTATTAGCTGCAACGAGCGAAGGCTTAGGCACGTGCTGGGTTGGAAGTTTTAATGAAGAGGAAGTTAAGCAGGCGTTGAGAATCCCTGACAACTACAAGATCGTGGCTCTCTTGGCAGTTGGCTATCCACGCGAAAAGTTCGATCTGACCAGAAAGCCGGAATATTCCGCCCAACAAAGGAAGGAACTGAGTAAAATCGCAAGTTACGAGGAATTTGGCCAGTTCCTCACGGTCTAAAAGGGTCTGTCGACTACGCCATTTGCTTGAGAAATTGAGGGAGCTTTTCGGCAAGTTCGCAGATGTCTGCCACAGTCATGTCCGGTTTCTGTTGGCTGTCGAGCAGGTTCCCAAGCGAGTAGAACTGGGAAGGAACGAAGATCGTTTTCATGCCAGCAGTCTTTGCGCCTTTGATGTCTTCAAGGGGGCTGTCTCCAACATAAACAGTTTCTTCCGCATTGACATTCAGTCTTCTTAGCGCTGTTTGGAAGATTTCTCTGTGGGGTTTTCGCCAACCAACTTCTTGTGAAACCAAGATGGCGTTGAAGAATCGGTTTATGCCCAGTTTTCTGAGTCCAGCATAAATGACTGGATAATAGGTGAAGTTCGATATCAGACCTAGCTTGTAATCCTCTGAGGCCCCTCTCAACATGTTTTTTGCGCACGGTCTAATCTCTAGGGAAGCCAAATAGTCTTCGAAGAAGGCGTTGACAGCTGTCTTTATGCGTGCGTCTTCAGGGCTTGTCTTGAAGCCGAGGCTGTTTAGGGCTTCAGCAATCCAAACGGCATTTGTCACTTCAACTAGCTCTTGGTAGCGAACAACGCGGTATTTCTCATGTGCTAAGCTGTATGCGTTTAAGAAACATTCAGCGCTAACGTTGAAGCCCACCTGTGTGATAGCCTTGCACAGTTTCACCTTTGAATCTTCAAGGTTGTATCCCTTAACATCTGTCAGCGTTCCAATGAAGTCAAAGATTACTGCTTTGCTGGAAGCCAAGTCTGATCCTCTTGTGTCTCCGCTGTTGCGTCTTGCAATGCGGTTTTTCGTATAATAAGATTTGCCGGCAAGATGTGGCATGTCAGTTTGGCTAAGTGTCAAATGTCAAGGTTTAGAAAGGAAAGAAGAAAGCCGAGGACGCGAATTGAGGGTCAAGAGTGTTTCGTCGCTTTCGTTGGTAGTGCTTTGCGTCTTCGGAATTGTTGCGTTGCTGCTGACGATCGCAACAGGCGTACTAACAGGAGTATTCGTTAGTCTAGGCGTTTAGCGGTCTTCGGAGGCACGTGCTCAATTTTTGGGATCATTCGCTGAACTCTTTTGGCGAAGACCGTCTGTAGAAGTCTGTCGGCATCGCCTATCGCCTCTTCGACCTTTGGGTCAAATGGGATTTCTCCGAGGAAATCTAGACCCAGCCTTAGTGTTTGTTGTTGCAAAGCTCTGCTGGTGTTCATCTTCATGTTTTCCACGATGCCGACCACTTGAATCTTCAAGTCCCCAAGCAGGCTCACTAGTTTTCGAACAGTTTCGAAGGCAAGCTGTGAAGGTGTTGTTACTACTAGAAATCTTATGTTCTTGATCAGTCGTATCAGATCGAGTGTTGCGTCTCCGATACCTGGTGGCATGTCTATGACCAGAAAATCGAGTTTGCCCCACCTTGTGATTGAGAGCAATTCGATTAGCGCGTTTGAAACGTCGGCGCCTCTCAGGGGTGTAGCCTGTTCGCCTGAGTAGTAGATTATCGACATGTATTCCATGCTGTGCACATTTGCGGGTACTATTCCCTTGTCTTCTTTTGGTTTCGCGCCCTTAATTCCCAAGATTAGATGTGTAGATGGACTTGTGAAGTCTAGGTCGAAAAGACCTACCCTCATGCCCTTCTTGGCTAGTGTGAGAGCTAATGTTGATGCCAATAGGCTCTTGCCTACGCCTCCTTTGCCGCTGGAAACAGCAATGATCCTAGCTATGCCCTTCGTTCTTTCGTCTATTATGGCGGTTCGCGGGTCAACCAAGGCTCACTTCACTCCCTTTATGCTTTCCAGCCAGATCCCCCGTCCCTCGATTATTTCGAAATCAGGGCTTCCGCACTTTGGACACTTGATGTATGAGTGTGCAACTTCTGGCACGAAATGTATGGCTTCCAACGAGTCTCTGTCCAGTCTGTTCTCGCTGAGTGGCCATTTGTGCTCGCAAGCTCTGCATTTCAATTCGGCTTTTTCGGTTTCGACGTCAAATCTGACATGTTTAAACTTGGGGGGCTTGAGCTGTGATAGTGCGAAGTTGAATATGTCCAGTTCTATTTGCTGCAGTTCTCCAACCCGTACTCTTACTTCCGTGACCTCTTTCAGTCCTTCTTTTTCTGCAATTTGAGAGGCAGCGGCGATCACTGCTTCAGCCAAAGCCCATTCGTGCATGAAAAAGCCTACGCATGAGCATCATTTAAGAATATTGTGCGGTAAAAGCTGCTATTTCTTCATTAGGTATTCGTGTATGGCTTGTGCAGCTTTCTTGCCTGCTCCCATGGCGCTTATTACTGTGGCTTCGCCTGTGACTATATCTCCGCCCGCGTAGACGCCTTCAATGCTTGTTTTGCCATTCTCATCTGCCACTATGGTGCCCCATTTTGTGACCTGCA
>CAYYXF010000098.1:0-4593 GCA_964475545.1 uncultured Candidatus Bathyarchaeia archaeon
TGAATACATGCCTAGAAGGTTAAGAGTATGACCAAAGCCGTAAAGAATTCCCGAAAAGGTATAACGCCTATACTTGCCACACTACTGCTAATCGTAATTGCAGTTGCCGCGATAGTCGTCACGTACGCGTGGGTAATGATGTACATGAGCAGCACAACAAACCAAGCAGGAGTCTTTTTGAAAAAAGACGCTGTAAACTGGCTAACTGGCCCCCCTAAAAAAATAGTAGTATACGCGAGAGACACGGGCACATCAGACGCGACAATAGATGCTGTATACGTAGGCACATCAAGCACAAATCTTGTACTGCAAACAAGCGTCACCTATGACCCGACTTCGAAAGTCGTCTCAAAAGACGGCGGTACAATAACAATCATGTTCGACTACAATTGGACTGCGCAAATGACATACTACTTTAGAATCGTCCCTAGAGTCGGCGAAGCACTAGTGTTTCAGGAACCTGCATCATAGCTTATCCAAACCCATCAATAGCTTTATTTTTCCGCAAGGGCAAGCAACGATGAGCACACATGATCGAAGAGTCACTTGAAGTACTTCGCGTATTAACCTCTCTCATCTTTCTAATTTATTCTTCTTGGAGCGACTACAAAACGCGCGAGGTAACCAACAAAGTCTGGATTCTATTTGCGCCAGTGGCCTCTGCACTAACACTCACTGAGCTATTTCTTTACAATTCCCCAGACCTACTTATCTTTGCCATGTGCTTTGGGTTGACATCGGGCTTCGCAATACTACTATTTTACGTCGGAGGCTTCGGAGGCGCCGATGCAAAAGCTCTAATGTGCCTCGCATTAGCCCTGCCATTCTACCCACAAAAGCTACTTACGCCAGTCACATTTGAAATCTCACCAATTTCAAAGAGCTTCTTCCCGATAGCTGTCTTCAGCAACTCAGTCTTGTTTGCAGCGTTCACTGCTGTAGTAATGCTTTTTTACAACATATTTTGGCGAATTAGAACACACGAAAAGCTCTTTGAAGAAGATCTCAAAAACGAATCGATAGGAAAGAAAATCCTAGTTCTTGTAACAGGCTACAAAGTTTCTGTAAACAAGCTGAAGGAAAAATGGCACGTGTATCCCATGGAAGACATAGAAAGAAACGCGGAAAACAGGCCCAAGAGAAAGCTTGTCGTCATACCCAAGGACGAAGGCAGGGCAGAAATAATTGAAAGAATTGATAAGGCCGTCAATAGCAAAACAATCCCAGACAGAATTTGGGCAACACCAGGGCTGCCAATGCTCATTTTCATCTTAGCTGGCTTGATCACAACATTGGTCATCGGCGACATTGTATGGATCTTCATAAGATTCATGCTCCGTTAGTGCTCAATGCAGAACGGTTTCGCATGATCTTCTGCACACGTTCGAATTTTCCTGAAGCTATTTAAACGAATCAAGTGTCTTAACCATGATGACAAGCCAGTTGATTTGGGAAGCTACGAATTTGAAGTCAAGACTGTTCGGGAGTTCAGGGGTTCGCGGTCTAGCTAATCTTGAGCTGCCGCCCATGTTGGCAGCCCAGATAAGTTTGGCCATAGCGACATTTTCAAAAGCGAAGAAGATGCTGGTAGCTCGAGATACTAGGGTTTCGGGTCCAATGCTTGAGGATGCTCTTGTTTCTGGTTTATTGGCAAGCGGGGCGATTGCGGCCTGTATTGGCGTTGTTCCAACACCTGTCCTGGCATTTCTGACACGGGAATTGCATGCAGAAGCTGGCGTAATGATTACAGCCTCGCACAATCCGCCTCAGTACAACGGCATAAAAATCTTCGCCAACGACAGCATGGCTTACGACGAGAAAAGCCAGAATCGGATTGAGAAAATGATCGAAAGCCAAGATTTCATTTTCGCCGACTGGCAAGAACTGAGCCAACCTCAGTATGTTGACGAGAGCAACATGTACGTTGGGATGATAAAGAAAAACGTGGCACTGAGAAAAGAATGGCACGTCATTCTAGATCCGGGATGTGGAGCAACATACAATCTTGCACCAAGAGTGTTCGGCGATCTGGGATGCAAAGTTTCAGCCATCAACGCGCAGGCCGATGGTTTTTTCCCAGCGAGGAGCCCGGAGCCAAACGCCGAATCTTTAAAACCCTTGGCCCCAGTCGTCAAGGTGATTGGAGCAGATGTGGGTGCAGCCTTCGATGGTGACGGTGATAGAGTCGCTTTCATTGATGAGAAGGGCAATCTTGCGGATTTCGACCGTGTCTTAGCTGCATACGCAGCCCATGAGATTAGGAAAAGAGGCGGCGGAGTTGTAGTCACGAATGTTGAGGCGTCAATGTGTGTTGAGAAAATGGTCGAGGCAGAGGGTGGAAAAGTCATTAGAACAAAGGTGGGCGACGTTTATGTTTCACAAGGAGTGAAAACTCACAAAGCCGCTTTTGGAGGAGAGCCATGCGGTGCCTGGATACATGCGAAATTTCATTACTGTCCAGACGGAATATTATCGTCAGTACTGATTTTGAAGGCTTTAGAAGAAGAGGACAAGACTCTTTCAGAATTCGTGTCCCAAGTGCCGGAGTATCCAACGCTTAGAGAGAACATTTCCTGTGCAAATGAGGGCAAACACAGAGTCGTGAATGATGCCGGAAAACGCTTGAAGACTGTCTTTCCGAAATACAAGGATTTTTCGACAACTGATGGTGTTCGCTTAGCTTTTGAAAATGGGTGGGTCCTCGTCAGAGCCTCAGGGACAGAACCTCTGGTAAGGTTGACTGTTGAGAGTAAATCGTTGAAGATAGCAAAAGAGATAATGGATAAGAGCGCAAGGCTTGTTAGGAAATTGGTGCGGGGAGATTAGAATGAAAGCTGTGATTCTAGCCGCTGGGGAAGGAGTGAGGCTTCAACCAATCACATCAACCAGGCCAAAGCATTTGATCAAGATTGGTGGAAAACCCATACTCCAGCAGTGTATCGAAGCGTTGAAAGCTTCGGGAATAGACGAAATGCTCATAGTTGTTCATTACAGGGCAGACTTGATCCGTCAGTATTTTGGTGATGGTCAGAAGTTTGGGGTAAGAATCGAATACGTAGAGCAGAAGTCACCTATCGGAACAGGCAACGCTGTAAGCGTAGTTGAGCCGTACGTGAAAGGTGAGTTCATGTTAGTCTACGGCGACTTGCTGTTCACAGAAGAGGCGACCAAACGTGTTATGGCATTGCATCAAAAAGAGAAACCTGCAGCAACCATGGCAGTCATCCTGGTTGACAAACCAGAAAACTATGGCATAGTTGAGCTCGAAAAGGACGCGTACATCAAGCGCATTGTCGAGAAACCAAGTCGCCAAGAAGCCCCCACAAATCTGGCAAACGCCGGCATTTACGTGCTTTCCACTGAGATCTTTGAGAAAATAAAGGAAATCTCAGCATCGTCCAGAGGCGAATGGGAGATCACGGATGCGATCTCGCTCATGCTGAAAGAAAACAAGACTTTTCTAGCCGCTAAACTCTCACGCGAGGATTGGTTCGACATTGGAAGACCTTGGGATCTGCTTGAAGCAAACCATTGGGCTCTCACCCGAATGAACCATAGGGTGGTCGGGCTTGTGGAAAATGGTGCTCACCTCATTGGTCCTGTGACTGTCTCCGAGTCAGCCCGCATTCGCTCAGGCGCGTACGTTGAGGGCCCATCATTGATTGATGAAGAAAGCGACATTGGACCCAACTGTTACATCCGTCCATTCACAAGCATAGGGAAGAAAGTGCGCGTCGGCAGTGCTTGCGAAATAAAGAATAGCATATTGATGGATGGCACACATGTCGGTCACTTGTCATATGTTGGCGACAGCATACTTGGGGAAAAATGCAACTTAGGCGCAGGGACAGTGACAGCCAACTACAGGCTTGACGCTGGGACCGTAAAGATGATGGTAAAGGACGAAATTGTCGATACAGGGAGAACAAAGCTTGGTGCAGTTTTAGGCGACAACGTTAAAGGAGGAATAAATGCGCTTTTCATGCCAGGCGTCAAAGTTGGAGCCAACAGTTGGGTAGGTCCGAATGTCGTTGTAGAGCGAGATTTGGGGCCTAACACAGTCGTGCTGCTGAAGCAAAGCGTGGAGAAAAGGGAGTTAGAATCATAGTTTCTGAATGTCGATGCATATGTCAAAGGCTTCACCAACTTTCTTGTTTGAGAACATAAGAAGCAGTGAGTTCTACCGAAGCTTATGAAAGCATTTTGCGCGCGCATGGGTCTTAAATAGTGGTTCTGCAACTTCCTTAGGTAGAATGGAGGTAGCATGATTGTCAATTGCACAGAGAAAGTATTTCACCGAAGTCTCAGCATTAGCGGATAGGCATGTTATTGTGTCAACTACAACTGGGAAGACGTTCAGCGGAACGCTGCTTGGCATTAATCCTGACAATTTGAGCCTTTGCTTGGCAGGCGCGAAGGATGATGAGGGGAAAGTGTTGCACAGGGTTTTTCTTAACGGGAACGTAGTGGCTCAGATATTGGGTGTTGAAAGGCCTTTTGACTTGAAGGCTTTGGCTGATCGCCTTGAGAAAGTGTTCCCGACGATGGTTAAGCTTTACGAGGATAAAGGGTTCATCTGGGTTATGGACAAGG
>CAYYXF010000099.1:0-4567 GCA_964475545.1 uncultured Candidatus Bathyarchaeia archaeon
CAAAGCGCGGTCAACATCCACACGCCTCGCGACCAAGTTGCCGTTGACTTCCAGCTTGCCGTCCTCAACTCGTATATCATCTTCTACAGCCACGTTTCCGCGAACTACCACATCACCTTCGGCTTCCAACTCCTCCGCTGAGAGATCACACTCAAAAAGATCGTTTCCGTGACAGTAAACCGTGCCCAACACTTTCACTGCGGCCTGGGTTCCGCTGCCGCCAACTACTGCATCCCTGCCTACCACTAGATCTCCTTCGACAGTATCTAACGTTCTCCTACTTCCAGAAGGAAGAGATGTTCTAGCAGTCATGATGTTACACCGACAAATTCAAAAGCGGTTTGACGCTTAAAAGCAAGACTCACGTATTGTGACTGCAACTTGAGATTATGTCTGGTCAGCGAGTTTATCGCAGGACATTACTGACAGCTATTGTGCCACGCGCACCGAATATTCAACCATGCGTCACCACTTTCAAGCCAAAGACATTCGAGATTTGTGCACTATCTCCAAGCCCTTCAGGTTCTGAAGGGCATTTCGTGCTCTACATATCTTTGGTTGCGCATTTTTCTAATTCTTAGAAACTTCTCTAGGCCTTCACTCGATTCTCTTTCAGAGATGCTGATTTCTCCTTCAAACAGGCCTACAACAGCTTGAACTTCCTCAGAAGCATGCATGTACGGGTTCATGACTGCCAGCGTTGTAAATCCTTTTGACTTCAATTCGGGTATTAGTCCGCTCAGCCATTTCCGTGTTTGAACGGCATGGTGCTGCAAGAGGATGTCAGAAACGATTTCAATGCAGGCTCTTCGTGGTTTTCTGGGTTTTCCTTCAAGTTTTCGAAAAGCTCCTGTTAAGGCGATGTTGATGTCGTTGAGGTTTTCGATGCCTTTCAGTGCAGTTACGTTAGACAGGTCTCTGACAATTGTGTCTGCCTGAGGGTTGCATACGAAGAGATAGAAGCCTGATTGATATCTTTGCGCAAGAGTCTTTGCTTCATCAGGATTTGCAGTGACATAAAATGTGACTTCCCCGTTCTGAGCCCCTACTTCGAGGAATCTTCTCACGAGCATTTCCTTTTCATCACATGAGGGGGAAGCAAGTATGACAGCATAATTCTTCGGAATTCCTCCGAGTAGCAGATCGTCTAGGCCTCCATATCCGGTGCTGACGCGGTCAGAAAGGACAGATTTTGGAATCTGAATCTTCATGGGTTCGCTCAACGCAGCGAAGAATTTCTGCATTCTTCTGTATGTCTCCAGATATTCCAGACCCCATTTTGTTGCTTGATATTTCGTATGGTCTTCTATTTCGATTTCTCTCACGAATCCATGTGAAACGAGTAGCTCCAGACTCTTTTTTGCCCTATCAACAGGGAGGTTTGATGCATATGAAACCCTTGTTAAGGAACATACTCCTTTCTTCATGATCACGTCTACGATGTCCGCATAAATATCATACTTTGTCCTTCTTCCTTCACTCAAGAGCCGGATTCTCCGATTTTCCATAAGAAATATCCGTCGGAACCTTAATCTCATTTACGGTTTGAAGTTGCCTATGGCTTGCGTGCCGAACTAATAGCACGCGCTAATTGTAGATAGATGCTAGTGTTCCAAGCTGTTCCACAGAATTCAAGGATTTGTCGCAAATTGAGGTGCGCGTTCCGATGACCGGACCGCGCGCCCAGAACTTATTTTTCGCCAAACAGTGGCATATTGGGAAATACTTCGATGCCATTGCGGTCTATCGTGTACGGGACAAGGCTCGGATTGACTTTTGCTTCTCTCATCTTTTCAACTTGCACCGCTCTTGTCGTGGTTCCCCCTGAAAACAGGGTTTGCAGCATGATAACCCCATGAACTAGAAACTCTTCTTCCAGCGCACTTCGCTCAAGACCCAAGTGTCCCAGCTCGGTTGTAACAAGACTGGTGGCTTTCAAGTCTGCGAGCGATTCAATCAAATCCACAATTGTGGTTCTTCTTTCCACGGGATCTGGAAACCTGTATATAAGCGCCGCCAAAGTGTCTACCACAATTCTCTTTGCATTAACTTGCTGTATCTTTGCTTGTATCTCCTCTACGAGTTTGTCGATTGGCAACTGCTTGCCTCGTAGGCTGCCAGACTCTTCTTTGTAGAGCGCCTCTTTCAGCATGGCCACTCGCGACATTCTTGTTGCCTCTATGAAGGCAAACTTCCTTTCACTCTCTGCTTCCTGGAAATCCCATCCGAAGCTCTTCATTTCACCGTAGAAGTGATTCTTGCTTTCGTCTAGGCTAACGAAGACTCCGTTTTCTTTGTTTTCGTGGATTCCTTTGTACAGAAATTGGCTGCACATGATGGTTTTGCCAGAGCCAGGTCCTCCGACAACCAAGATGACTCTTCCTTCTGGAAAGCCACCGCCAATCAGTTCGTCTAAGCCACCAATTCCACTAGTAACTTTTTTGGGCAACAGGTCTCACCTAAGGTATGCTCACATTATATTCCATGGGTATTTATAGATTATGCAAGGCTTGCTTGGGAGAAAGAGAGACAATATATTCGGTTTTTCCGTCATAGATTGTCTTTGCGGTCCCCATATCGCAGTTCTAGGACACGTCGCTTTATTGCGCGCGCTATGCGCAACGAGGATTTAGGTAGAAGAAATCGGGAATGGCGGGACTCTGCTGGGATGCTATTCGGGTTTCATGGCTTCTTGGAAAAGCTTTTTCACTGCTGTGATCCTTGCCTTCTGCGCCAGCACATCGCTTGTGACTAGATCTAAAGCCTCTTCTGGACACCATTTGATGCATTGCGGTTCACCCTTGTCCTTGCACAAGTCACAAACATAAACCACCTTATCATTCGGATGCAACATTATCGCCCCATAGTCACACGCTTCGATACACCAGCCGCAACCGTTGCACTTGTCCTTATCAACGCTAATCAGTCCCGTCTCCTCGGACTGCGTCAACGAATCTCTCGGACACGCCGCCACACAAGGCGGATTTTCGCAAAGTCTGCACGTAACAGGCAAATTCACAAGCTGATTAATCCGGACCACTCTTATCCGTGACTTCAACGGGTTAAACGCCTTGTCCTTCGTATATGAACAAATATACTCGCAAACCTGACAACCCACACATTTGTCCGGGTCAGCTGAAATGAACTTTCTCTCGTGAATCTTCACCATCTTCTAAGCCTCCTTCTTTCCGGCTAAACCAATCAAATCATCCATGCCCAATTCCTTAAGCTTCGCTACCGTCGGCACACCTTCCTTCGTCCAACCTCTCGCCTCATAATAATCGTCCAGAAGCAAATCCAATTCCGTCTGGGTCACCATAGCCCCTTTAGACGGACCTTCGTCTGGAATCGGCTCATGCATAACCTTCCATGGCAAAGTGTCATCCTTCCTGCCCAAGCCTTCCCTAATGTTAAACAGCCTTGCAGCATTCTGTATTCTCTCACCGCATCGCTTCAGCTCCTCAGGCGTAATCTCGAACCCTGTCACCAGAGTGTAGAGCTTCGCCATGTCAGGCAGCTCCTTGTAGTACGTGCCTCTCGAAAACTTGCAGACAACAAACGAGTCAATCAGGTTATACGTGTCTTCCATGTCCTTGACCATTTTGCCTCTGCCTTTCTCGGCAATCAGGCGGTTGACTTTCCCTTTGACGTCAAAAGCGTAAGCGCCGTGCCTATTATGATCCGCTCCGCGGAACGAAACCGCGAAGCCCAACGCCGCCGTCTTCAAGCATCTAAGATCATAACCTGTAGTCTCGACACCCTTGATGTGCGCAGCCAGCTTTTCTGCACCGTTACCTATCTTTTCACCTGCGACTTTCACACCGTCAGCCAGCAACTCGCCTACACCCTCACGCTTGCCGATCTTCTCAACAAGCTGAACCATTGCTTCAGCATTGCCAAACTTCGCCTCAATCCCGTCAAGCTGTTCCTGCTTCAACAACCCTCTTTCAAAGCAATCCATGGCGAAGCCAACGGTGACGCCTGCGCTTATGGCATCTATCCCATAGTAATTCGACAATTCCATGCCCTTAATGATCGCATCAAGCCTGTCCACACCACAATAAGGCCCAAGAGCCCAGAGCGTCTCATACTCCATACGTGTCATCGTATTCTTGTACGGTCCCTCGGCAACTACGCACATGTGCTCACAACGCATGGCGCATGAGCTGCACCCAATAATCTTCGCTACAAACTTGTCATTGAGGACTTCTCCGCTGACCTTCTCGGCACCTTCAAAACGCGAGTTGTTATAATTCCTCGTCGGCATGCATGACAGTGAATTGTGCACCAAAACGTTTTCAGGCGTGCCCAGCGTTCTGTACTTCTGTGTGGCCGGGCCCTTCATTCTCTCATGAAATTCTTTTACATACTCCATAAATTCATCTGGTTTTGCAACTGTAATGTCACGGGTTCCACGCACCGCGATGGCTTTGAGATTCTTCGATCCCATAACCGCGCCTAGACCTGTCCTGCCGCACGCTCTAGTCTTCTCATTTATGATACACGCTAGTCGTGAAAGCTTCTCTCCAGCAACCCCAATTGAGGCAACGCGGATGTAGTAATCGCC
>CAYYXF010000100.1:0-4564 GCA_964475545.1 uncultured Candidatus Bathyarchaeia archaeon
CGTAAACATGCTTGAATTTTCTCAAATCAAAGCTGTACTGGTCAACTTTGAGAGTGGAATTCTTCAATAGAAGCCTTGACATGATTATCTGTTTGGGATCAACGGAGTTGACCGCAGATTCGAGGCAGCTCAGGGCCAACTCTCGAGCTTTTCTGTCAAGCTTCGTCTCGCCGTTTTTGACAAGTTGCGCCTTTTCCTTCACTGTCACCATGTTAGTAAACCCTTATGCAGTTTGTCAATGGTAGATGCGTAAGTGTAATAAGTCAATGCTAATAAACAGTTTCGCAAATCAGCGATTGGTGAATTGCATGCCAAAACCTAAGGTTTATGTGACCCGGGAGCTTCCCGAGAGAGGCCTAAACGTAATAAGGAGATATTTCGACGCCGAAGTCTGGCCTGAATATGCGCCGCCACCAAAGAAAGTGATAATTGACAAGGCGAAAAATGTTGACGCTCTTGCATCGCTCTTGTCAGACAAGATAGACGCGGAAGTCTTCAACGCGGCACCAAAACTGAAAATTGTCTCTCAGTTGGCTGTAGGCTTTGACAACATAGACGTCGCAGAGGCTACTAAGAGGGGCATTTACGTGACGAACACGCCTGAAGTGCTGACCGACACAACGGCCGATTTTGCCTGGGCCCTGCTGATGGCTGCTGCAAGACGTGTCGCTGAAGCCGACAAATACGTTCGAACTGGACAATGGAAGGTTGCTTGGCACCCAGCCATGCTGGCCGGCAGAGACGTTTTCGGCGCAACGATAGGCATTGTAGGGGCTGGTAGGATCGGCTATGCTGTTGCAAAAAGAGCCAAAGGATTCGACATGAAAATCCTATTCTACGACGTGGTTCCAAGGCCTGAAATCGAGAAAGACTTGGGAGGTAAAAAGGTCGACATGGATACACTGCTGAGGGAATCTGATTTTGTGAGCATTCACGTTCCACTGATGAAGGAAACACATCACTTGATAAATGCAGAGAGGCTTAAGTTCATGAAGAAGACGGCCTACTTGATCAACAATTCCCGCGGGCCTGTTGTTGACGAAAAGGCTCTATACGAAGCCCTAAAGAAAGGCCAAATTGCCGGGGCTGGCCTCGACGTTTTCGAGCAGGAACCAACGCCCGTGGACAATCCTTTGCTTAAACTTGATAACGTTGTGGTTGCACCGCACATATCCAGTGCAAGCCTGGAAACCCGCTCAAAAATGGCTGAAATGGTAGCCGAAAACCTAGTTGCATTCTTCCAAGGGAAAAAGCCACCGAACTTGGTGAACGCAGACGTAATGAAGGTGAAACCTGCTTCAAAGCTGATTTAAACATCGATTCCCAATAGATCGAGCTGTAATAGTTAAATACCCCCTATCTTTTACCTTTATTTTCCTTTCAAGCTAAGGTGATTTGAGTGAACTCCATCTTTGCGAAGAGAATGGAAACCTTAGGGACAGAAACAGCGTTTGAAGTGCTTGCGAAGGCAAGAGCTCTTGAAAAGCAAGGAAAAGAAGTTGTGCACTTAGAAATTGGGGAACCAGATTTTGACACGCCCAAGAACATCAAAGATGCAGCAGTGAAGGCTCTTAACGCAGGATACACCCACTATGGTCCATCTGCAGGCCTTCCTGAAATGAGAGAAACCATTGCACAGTATGTCTCGAAAACGAGGGGCATAAAAGCCGAGGCTGATGAAGTGGTTGTAACGCCCGGAGCTAAACCAATCATGTTTTTCAGCATATTCGCGCTGGTTAACCCTGGAGATGAGGTTCTCTATCCGAACCCCGGTTTCCCAATCTACGAATCCTTGATAAACTTTGTCGAAGCTAAACCTGTGCCCATTCCTCTTCTAGAGGAGAACGATTTCAGACTTGACCCAGAATACGTCAAGAAGAACATAACGAAAAAGACCAAAATGATAATACTGAACTATCCGGAAAATCCAACAGGCGGAATTGTAACCAAAGAAGACTTGAAAACCATAGCCGATTGCATAGCTAACCGAGACGACGTTTTCGTGCTTGCAGATGAAATCTACAGCAGAATAATCTACGAAGGCAAGCATGAAAGCATTGCTGCCCTGCCGGGAATGAAGGACAAGACAATTCTGCTGGATGGCTTTTCAAAAACCTATGCCATGACCGGCTGGAGACTTGGCTACGGTGTAATGCGCAAGGACATAGCCGTGAAAGTGGCGCAGCTTATGACCAACTCAAACTCTTGCACGTGTACTTTCACTCAGATGGCAGGCATGGAAGCTCTAAAGGGACCGCAGACTGATTCGGAAAAAATGGTTGCAGAATTCAAGAAACGAAGAGAAGTCATAGTCTCAGGTCTGAACAGCATAAAGGGCATAACATGCAAGAAACCACACGGAGCCTTCTACGTGTTTCCAAACACGAAAGGCACAGGCATGGATTGCCGGAAGCTTGGAGACCACTTGCTTTACAATGCAGGCGTGGCTGTCTTACCAGGAACATCCTTCGGCAAGTATGGTGAAGATCATTTGCGCTTGTCTTTCGCCAATTCAGTTGAGAACATCAAGAAAGCCTTAGACCGAATAGCCAAGGCCGTTGAGAAAAACTAATCTTCTTATTCCTCGATTTTTTCTTCAGTCAATGTTTCAACGATGTCCGTTGCAAGCTGTAATAGGCTGTCAGCCTGTTTCATGGCTTTTTCTCCATCTACTTCCTGCAATTGCGCTAAACGTTGAACAGTGTCTTCGATCTCGACCAAGCATTTCAAGACTGGATCCTCTATTGCCTGCGTTCTCTCCGCCGCTTCTCTTATGACGATTTCTATGAATGCCGGTTCGCCCAGGCTGTAGTAGATTGCGTTTCGTGCTTTTCTAATCGATTCTAGAACTAGGCTCGGAGCCATATAGGGCATTTTTCTTGCAGCGTCAAGCTCTGCCTTTGCCTCACGCAAATAACGAAGGGCCCAACCCTTTCTGTATCCGTCCATCACGGCTTTTCACCTTCTTCGGGCGTTTCTTCCTCTTGTTGCGGGGCTTCTTCCTCTTCTCCTGAAAGATATCCTGCAATGTAGCCTGCGATTTGGTTTCTGATCTTTGTGGATGCGCCCTGTAGAAGCTGGCCGACCCATCGTTTGTTTTCGTCAAAATTGTTAGAGAATTTGTCAGGGAAACGTCTAATAAGTTCCCTGGCTGTACGTTTGACCTGGTCTGTTCGCACATTTCCCAACCGAGTTCCTCCGAGCACTCAACGAGTTCTTGTTGTGTCTCCTTTGCTTTGGATTGTATTGAAGTTAGCCTTCTTAAGGGAGACAAGCCTAATTTAACTTTACTCTGAAAAACTCTTCAAAGTTCTCCGATATTTGTTCGGCAACATCATTCATGTCAAGATTCTTGATCTCTGCTATTGCCTTAACCACCGCTGGTATGAACGCTGGTGTCGTCCTTTTTCCGTCAAACGGAGATCTGAAGAAGCGCACTGGCCCGTCTGTTTCTGTCAGCAAGTTGGACAAGGGCACTTTTCTGACGGCCTCACGGATTCCGTTTGAGTAGGTTGCTGGCACGCCTTCTGAAATGTAGTACCCTTTTTCAACAGCTTTGGACAACGCACTTATGGGATTGCTGAACCAGTGTAGCAACACTCTTTTAAGCTTGTAAGACGGGAGCATGTCGACGATTTGAGCAGTTGTGCCTCGCGAATGGATGATGACTGGCAAGGCGAGTTTTTCAGCCACGCGCAACATTTCGTCGAAAACACTCAGCTGCCTATCCCATATCTTGCTGTATTTGTGGTCTAAGCCGATTTCACCGACCGCAACTAACGCCTCGTTCTGCTTTTGTTCTTCTATAAGTTTCGATATGTGCTGAACTTCATCTTCTGTTATCGTTTGGACATTCCAAGGGTGGACGCCTATAGCGGCGTAAACCGTCCCAGGGTATTTTTCAGCCAATTTCAAGTTGGCTTCGCTTGTTTTCAGATCCATGGAATTCGAGACCAAGGCGACAACTTCTGACTTCCTTGCATCAGCCATTATATCGTCAACGTGATTGGAATATTCTTCATCTGAAAGGTGAATGTGCGCATCAACGAATCTCATGCTGCTTCCACGGTTTTCAGTAGACTAACAATGATCTGCTTTTATAATTTCCCCCTTTATCCCAATAATCCTAGCCACTAGCGGCAATTCTCGGCAAATAGGGAACAACAAACGCTAAATGAAGCTTTTGAAGGCTTTTCTCGTTGTTTTCGGACCTTTTTGAACATTGCTGGCATTCTCCTCACTTCCCATATTCAACGCAAGAGAAACCGTGCGTTCGGAACGTAATGAAGACTATGTCTGAACTGTTAACGTGAAAGCACGTAGAAACGACAAGTAAACACACTTTGAATTTCCATATCAAAGCCGAGCCGAGATGTCTCCCGAAGTCCGTCTTCACATGACCGTTTTCTTCTAACAAAAAGACGGGTCAAACCAACTTAAAAACTGTGATAGAAGATAATTCTACAATGTTTTGCTACTCTGGAAAGAGTTTCTTTGCTTTTTCTGTGAATTCGATTAAACCGAGTTGTTTGAGGAAGTCGAACCCGTCATAGATTTCCCATAT
>CAYYXF010000101.1:0-4549 GCA_964475545.1 uncultured Candidatus Bathyarchaeia archaeon
CTCATTGTGAACTAGCGTTCTTGACGCATTTCTGGTTAAGGAGGAGCATTGTGCTAAGTGTTCGACAAAAGAGTGACATGGAGAAGATATTTAGGACATATGCTGTATAAGAACTAAAGCATAGGCATGCACACGAGGATATCAAATGAGAGTGTAAACTTGAGCGAGGATCTTTCTGGCAAGCTGGGAGAAATCATGGATTCCAAGCACGTTTCAGATGAAGAGCACATCCGTTGGCGCCGTTCAACTGGTTCAGGCATCTTCCAAGTGCTTAATCTAACAACATCGTTTGTTGTGAGACTCGCCAGCATCGAGACGCAATCTCAAAGCAGTCTGGCCTGTTCTACATAGGTGAAAGAGTTGGTCAAAGGCAGACACTGGATAGGAGTAGATCTTGGAGGCACTTGGGTGAGAGTTGTCCTTTCAGACCAAAAAGGCCGCTTTCTAGAGAAGGCAAATGAAAATGTTGACAAGACCAGCTCCGAGGCAATCAGCAATCAGATTGTGAGGCTTACACGTGTCTTATGCAGCAAACATGGCTTGAATGTCAATACTGTAGAAGGTGTAGGCATAGCCGCGACGGGTCCGCTGATTCAGGAGAAAGGTGTCCTGATCAAACCAACCAACCTCCCCTTTGATTACGTGCCGCTCACCGAACCCGTCACAGAGGAACTAGGCGTACCAGCCTGCTTGGTCAATGATTGCTCCGGAGCAGCTCTCGGTGAAAGAGCCTTTGGGGCGGCAAGAAGATTGGACAACTTTGTTTACGTGACTATAGGCACTGGCATAGGCTGCGGAGCAATTGTTAATGGAACTTTGCTTCTTGGAAAAGATGGAAACGGCCACGAGGTCGGCCATTTCGTCATAGACTGCGAAGGAAGGTTAACGTGCGGGTGCGGGAAACGCGGCCACTGGGAAGCCTATTGTTCAGGGAGAAATATTCCAAACTTCGTGAGAATGAAACTTGAGAATGTGCCTGCAATAACTGTGGAGGGAAGTCTGCTTTTCAAGAGGGTGGGAGGCTTCTGGTCAAGGTTGGTTGCAGCTGACTTGTTTGCCGCTGCAAAGCAAGGCGATAGCCTTTCTTTGAAGCTGGTCGAAGAGATCGGGATTCTGAACGCGATGGGGTTCGCGAACGTGATAAACGCTTATGATCCATCGCTTATTACAGTCGGCGGTACCGTGACTCTGAAGAACAAGAAAATGGTTTTGTCCCCAATCAAGAAATACGTGAAAGACTACGCACTGAACAGAGTTCCGAAAATAATGATTACTCCCTTGGGCGAAGACGTTGGGGTTTACGGAGCCGTAGCAGCTGCGCAGAGATATATTTCATGATTTAAGCTGCTTTCGGTTCCCAATCAAACAACGCGTAGGTCAGAGTCATTTCAGGATATGGTGGGCCCTTCTTCTTCGGGGAATAGTATTCTACGTAAGCTTGGCCGTTGAAGACTGGAGAATAGAGAAACCAGTTGACCAGATTGTCCAGCATGTCCAACCGTATTGCCCTTTTTCTGGTTGTTTCTGAAAGCTATTTGAACTGTGGCATGTATTCGGCATGGGCTGTTAGCAGCTCGTTCATTATTTTCTTGGCTGCCTTCATGTCGTGAACGTAGGGTGATGCAAGAAGCGCTTGGTATAGCCGGTTCTTGTCACCGCTGAGTGCTGCATCTACGGTGAGTTCCTGCCAGTTTAAGATGTGGAGTGAAACGCCTAGGAATGTTTTTGGAAGATCCCCCATGGCTATCGGGGTAAGCCCTCTCTTGTCGACTATGCAAGGCCCTTCTACTATGGCGTCTTGTGGCAGGTTGGTTATGGCGCCGTTGTTTGGGAAGTTGATGCCTCCCCATTCTCGTCCTTCGTTGGCGATTATGCTGACCATTATGCCTACGGCGTGTCTTGAATGGTGCATGTGGAAACAGTATTCGGGACGTTTAGGATTGTACGGTGTCCCAGTGGCCATTTTGTTGACAAACTTCCAGGCTGATTCAGTCCACCCTAGTATAGATGCGCGTTTCTTTTCGTCCTTGAGTAACGTCTTTCTTTCTTTCAGAACTTCTTCGTGTTCCCAGAGCATCCAGCAATGGTCTGGGCAGATGTTCAAGTAGCCGTACGCTCCGAGTAGACGTATGTTGAAATCCATTGCGGGGTCGCGACTGAGTTCTTTCTTCTTCTCTCTTATCTTCTTCTTAAGCATAGGATAACCGTCTTGTCCATTGAGCAGAAGGTCGACAAGCCAGGTGCAATGGTTGACTCCCATGCCCCTGGGCCTTATGTCCTCGTTAACACAGTAACGCCTCTCTAGAGGAGGCATATCGAGCACGTAAGGAAGAAAGCTCATCGCAAAACCCGCGAAGCAGTCGCATATTGAGATGAACTTGATCTTGGTTTCCCTTCGGACAGCGTCCGACACAAAGTTTGCGGGATTTATGTAACTGATGACCCAAGCGTCGGGGCAAAGATCCTCCATCAGCCTACAGTATTCAAGAGTAGTTGGTATGGTGCACTGAGCCATAAACGTGCCGCCAGGCCCGGCTGTTTCGTCGCCGCTAATCCCATATTTTGTTGGGATCGTAAAGTCGAATCTCATATGCTTCTCCCCGCCGACTCTGTAACCAGGCAGGACAAAAGTGGCGTCTTCAAGAGCTTTCTTGGGGTCAGTTGTCTTAGTGAACTTCATCTTCACTTTCGCTCTTTTGGACAGTTGCTCTCCTACTTTTGTTAACAGGGGTAGACGCGCAGGATCCACGTCCATAAGACAGACTTCGCTTTCCGCAAGCTCCTCCTCGTTCTCGAGCATTGCGTAAACCATAGAAGGAACGAAGGGGCTTCCGCCCCCGAGGATGACTATCTTCTGTTTAGACATTAGGATCGATTCAACGTATTTTCCTACGGAATAAAAGGCTTGTTCACGTTAGAACGTGCGGTAATTCGCGCTCGCTCAAGCCGAGGATTGCGCTTCAGTCTCTTCTAGTACTTCCTTCCAGCTGTACACTCTTTTGAACAACTTCTCGATGTTAAGCGACCTGTTCCAGGGATGATCATATAACAGCACTTTCTTCACCCTCTGCGACCATTCTATCGCGTTTTCAAGGTTATCCTCAACCACCATATCAACGTTGATTGGATCAGCACGCCTGCCCCCAGAATCCAGAAAGACCAGCTCAGAATATGATATGTCTTTACTCCTCAACCACTCCCTAGTGGAATCCGCGAACTCTCTTGGCCGCCACGTCATGATTACAATACGATGGCCATGATCGTATAGTCTAGCCAAACTTTCTCTGGCACCAGTGATCAGTGGAAGATTTTCACGCATCGTTTCTCTGATCAGCCTATCCTTCTCCCCTTCACTTATGCCAAGAACAAGCCCCAGATCATGATGGCAAACATCCTCTTCCCTCAAAACGAGACCATATCGTCTTTTCACAGCGTTTGCAAACCCGCTCACAAAGTCAGCTATCACGCCGTCAACGTCAAACCCCAAGTCCACTCTCTCAACCTCAAACCGCAACTTCTAACAACTTGCTTCTCAAGATAAAGCGCACGGTTTCTGAAATCAAACAGATCTAATCACGCAGTTGATGGCGCGTTTGATAGAGCCTAATACGCACATCTTCGGCTTTGCGCAGGCCTCTAGGACGCTTTGTCCTTGCTCTTGAAGCGAGAGCATCTGACCTTAACCGTCTTTGCGAGTCGTTTCAGGTCCGCCACGCTCATCCACTCAGTCTTCAAATATTGGCAGATTCTGTCGTCATCCAATCCCAGTCTGCGTGCCTCTTCCACTGCATGGCAGTAAGCCTCTTTCTCCGTTGGTCTTTCGGTGTAGCTGAAATTGTCGTCGAAAAGCTCCTTTCCCTCCATGAACTGCCTAACATGAACCAACTCATGGATTATGTCCAAGTAGATGTCGACAATGTTGCCTTCTCTCAAATAGTTGGAGCTAATCAGCAGGTGACCATCGTAATTGTTGACTCCCATGTAGCCTCTTGTCCCAGCGAACTCCACCTTGAGATTACTCAGAACTTCCTCTGTTCTTTCTCCGAAGATCTGTCTTACGGCCTTAACTTTCTCGAAGCCTTTGAAGTAATCCCTGAATGGATATGTTGAAACCGGGACATTCCGCGTGATCTTGACCTTCAAATGGTGTTCGATGGTTTTATGTTCCTCCTTCCTGTCCATACTTCAAGAGAGCATGGACTAGTAAAGTTTATTCCTTTCGCAAAAGCCTTGGTGTGTGTATATGTTTCACGTAAAGAGCATGTCAGAACAGGATTTCCCTTTTGCAGTCCGGATTACTGATCAGATGAACTGGAACATGGTCGAAGAGGATTTTAGGTTTATGGTGGGGCTTGAGCCAGAGGGGTGTTTCGTACTATTTGCTGATCAAGAGAGGGTTGGAATTGCGACGACGGTGAGTTTCGGCAAAATAGGCTGGTTTGGAAACTTGATTGTCAGCGAAAGCAACAGAAAAAAGGGCGCTGGCTCATTATTGGTAAAACACTCGATCGAGTATTTGAGGAGCAAAGGCGTAGAGACCGTAGGTCTC
>CAYYXF010000102.1:0-4470 GCA_964475545.1 uncultured Candidatus Bathyarchaeia archaeon
GTGCTTTTTCTTCCGCCTTTTCTGAGTCCTCTGAGCTTCAGTTTTGCAGTCAGGATTTTCTCCGTTGCAAACAGCCGCGACGCGGCATACATGATAACTAGCGTGAAACCGACGACGTAGACTATGCCTAGTCCGGCGGTTAGGTAGTCGCCCATGATGACTGCTTTTGAAGCTATGATTGGCTGGCTGAATGGAATCGCGTAGAGAATCCACCTGAGCCACACGGGTAGCATGTTGATGTCTACGTACATCAGGACTAGTGACGGAATGAAGACTAGTGGGTAGACGTAGCTGACGAGGGATTGTGCGCTTCGGACGTCTTCGGCAAAAGCGGACAGAATCACTGCTAGCGCCAGGGCTGAGAGCAGTGTTATGAAAAGCGAAATTCCCAGGAGCAGATAGCCGAAGGCTGAGGGCACAAGTCCCAGGGAAACCAAATCTAGGTTTGCGCCTCCTGTGGACAATCCTGAGAAAGAGCCCATATAGTAGTTGAACCCGACCATGTAGGCTGCTGCGGCAGCTCCTGCAATGATGATTGAACCTGAGAGTTTTCCCATGAGAATGGCGAAGCGGTCCATGGGTAAGGTCAACACTGTTTCAAGGGTTTTCTCCTCTTTTTCCATGGCTACAGAGGTTGCGGCTATCTGCATAGAATACGTGAGCATTATCATCATGGTGACGGGCAGGGCGACCGCTTGGGAAATCATCAAGCCTGAGAGCGCTCGAGGATCCACGTTTTCAACGGCCTTTCCCTTGATAATCGAAGACTTTTCGGCAACTATCAAGTCTGGAGCCGCGTTTCTGTTGAACTGCACGACCACACTGTCAACGATTGAAGATCCGATGCCTTCAAGCAAGCCTGCGCCAGAGTAGATACTGTAGAATTTGACCTCAACCGCCTTGTTGACGCTGACGTTCTGGCTGAAATCCTGAGGGATTTCGATAAGCTCAGTAGCATTGTACGAGGCCATCTGCTGAACCGCTTCATCCACCGTTGAGGCGTTTGCTTTGAAAACTTTCAGCCAGTCGCCGAGGTAGGCGATGAATTGTGTCGAGTTCTCGCCTGAATCGTGGTTGAGCACGAGTGCCGTAGTCTTTGTAGCGGTTTCTTTCGCTGATTCGACAGAGAAGTTCATCACTGCGCCCAATATTGGGAACAGGATCAGCGGGACCACTATCATTCCAATAAGTATCTTTGGGTCTCTTATCAGCTCCTTGAGCTCTTTCAGCAAGAAGTTTCCGAAGCCTTTAAGCAAATCCAACCACCTTCGCGAAGACTTCCTCAAGATTGGGGCTTTCGAACCTTTGCTTCAACTCTTGCGGTTCTCCTTCAGCCACGATCCTGCCCTTGCTGAGCAATGCAACTCTGTCACACAAGTGTTCGACTTCAAGCATATTGTGACTTGACAGCAGCACCGTAACGCCCTGCTCCTGCACGTAACGTTTGATTATAGTCCTCACATGGTAAGAATGCAGAACGTCCAACCCGCTCGTGGGCTCGTCCAAAACTGCGAGCTTCGGCTTAGACATTAATGCTCTAGCAACGAGAAGACGACGTTTCATTCCCTTGCTGTAAGTCTTAGCCCTATCCTTCAATCGGTCACCCAGCCCACAAATCTCAGCTGCCTCCTCGACCATTTGGCGAACATCATCCTTGCTCTTCGCCACAAAACTGCCCATAAACTCCAAGTACTCCCACCCCGAAAGATTGCGATAAGCGCCAGCTTCCTCAGGAAGATAAGTTATGAACCGGCGAACCTCATCCGCCCCGTCCACCACATCCACGCCGAAAACCTTCACCTCACCTGAAGTGGGCAATATAAGAGTAGAAATAACGCGCAGGGCCGTCGTTTTTCCAGCACCGTTCGGACCGATAAGCCCGAAAATCCCCCCAGACTTGACCGTGAAGCTCAAGCCATCCAAAGCCCGAATGCTCCCAAACAGTTTCACAACCGATTTCATTTCCACCGCAGCACTCAAACCTGAACACCAACACGCCCTAAAACAACCACAACAAATTAAAGCCTATCCTCTCGCGCCAAGAAACCCGCATGACCCCCGAGCCTGAAACTTCTCACAGGAGTCCGCAAGCGCAACAGCATAAGAAAAGCACGTTGAAGCAGCGCCAAAACAAGCTTGGTGAAACTCAAAGTCACACCCATGTACAGAAATACGCATGAGCACATGCAAACAAGGCACTCCTAATGTTTCCGCGGCAAACCCCAGCACTTTCCCGCTGCTGAAAAGCCTAGCAGAATTCACTCAAAAGCGTTGAAACACCATGAACGCAAAGCGCAGCCCCATCTGCCACATAGTTGCAACTAATGCTACAGAAAAACTTGTGACTAAAGTACAGGTCAAGCCAAACATACAGGCCGCTAACGTCTGATACGCGAAAATCGCAACTTCATTCTCCGCTTATCGACTCCCAAATCCCGAAACCACCCACAGTCTCAGGCCTCTCAACAGGATTATACCACTTCTTCTTCGCACCAATCTTCGCCCTCATCCTCCACCCGAACGACTTCGGCTCACCGTCAACCCGCCCCAGAAGCCTCTCAACTTTCCCTCCAATCTCCTCCCTATCAACCTTTGAGATCTGCCGCGCATCAATACCTGCCTCCTTACCAAGCGCGTCCAGCTCAGCCACAAACCTACGAATCTTCTTCAAATTCGTCGTAGCAGTATACCAGAACCCCCAGTCAGCCGAAAGCATCCGAGCCACGTATCCCGCGTCCACACATTCCTTCCCCTCCTTTTCGCTGACCTCATGAGCCTTCAACAGAAGCAGACAATCTTTGAGGTCTTTGGCACTGAAGGCTTCCCAAATCTGTATCTTCTCAAGCAGAAAATCCGTAACCGTGACCGTCGGATAGTCCAGCTCCAGCCTTCCCCTGAAATCTAAGGGATGATTTGCCACAAGCAGCCTATCAAAGAAAACGTCAACCTGAAACCACCCCTTCGGGTGGAAATATATTTGCCTTTCAGAAGCCGCAGACGAAAGCGTTGCCCTCCGCTTTGCATAGCCCAGGTCAGCAAAGAAGGCCTTCACCCTGTCTCTCTGCTTACTGTAAGAAACGAAGTCGATATCGCTGTACTCTTGATGCCCAAAAACGCCTGCTCCAACTCTCCCCAGCTTGACCGCAAAATCCCTCAAGTCCCTGCAGTGAACCGCTATTCCGAGGCCGCCTAAAACTCTTAAAGTGATACCCTTACTGTTCGCTTCTTCAACAGTCTTCTCAGCTTCCCGCATGAAAACTTCCGTGGGAACGATGCCATTCCATTCTGGAGGCAATTCCCTTTTGATTTCCCTGTCAAGCATCCAGCTCATTAGCTACTTACCCTTTCAGCCTTCCATCCTCTGAAGCCTGACAAGCTCATCCCCTTTAAACTCGATCAAGAACGCTCGGACTATTCCCTCAGCATACTCACTGCCCGGATTAACACAGTATGTTCTGCCAATCTTGATCGAACCCGCAGCCTCATGTATGTGACCATGCAACCCCAAGAACGGCTGATATTTCTCAATCATCTTCTTAACCGCCTTCGAACCCACAGGAACCATCACCACACTTCCACCCTGAATGATAGGGTTCAAATCCTTGTCAAGCAACGGGGCCTCATCAAGCTTCGTCTGGTAAGGAGGAGCATGAAAATTGAATATCGCCGATCCCGCATTCTTCAACTGGGAAATGTACCCTTCCAACCTCTGCTCAAGCTTGTCCTCCTCCTCTTCTCGAGCGGTCTTCCACGGGCTGGGGTTCACCCACCCGCAACTTACCATTTCATGGGATTCGTCAATGTCTATCACCTTTCCCTCCCCATCGATCACGCGCTCATGCTTCTGAATCATGTCGTCCACCAAAGTTCGATCATCATTTCCCGGGCAGACGACAACTCTTGTTTCAGCGGGAACCTTTTCAGGGATCAGGTCAAACCAGCGCGACAACGTTGAAGTCATGACCTCATAGAACACATCATCAACCTTTTTCGGGTCCTCAGTCATTTCCTTGTACTCACTTTCATTCGTCAAATAGGGATAGTATCCGATTCCTCGAACGTCCTTGAACGCTTTCTCCAAGTCATTCGAACCTACAGTGTGAATCTGACCCATAAGATAGTAGGAGTACTTCTTGCCCTTGCCTTCAACAACCGGAACTATCATCTTGCCAGTTAAGTCTCCGCCGCAAATAGCCACGTTCACTTTCAGCATTGCTGATGCGTTGAGAAACTTTCTCCAAGTTCCTTCTGACCCGTGCATGTCTGTTGCATACAATACTTTTGTTCCTTCATCTTTCTTCTTTCCAAGCAGGGGACTCAAGCCGGGTTCTCCATCAATTTCAAGTAGTCATAGCTGGTTTTATTATTTAAGATGTACGCCTTCATGAAAAGTTTTAAATTCAAATGCCTTCATCACATGTAGGATTGGGTGTCATATAAGAAATGACCTCAAGCAAACCTGGACTTTTC
>CAYYXF010000103.1:0-4433 GCA_964475545.1 uncultured Candidatus Bathyarchaeia archaeon
CACGATAAAACGCACAAGCGACGCACTAAGACTCGGAGCAACATCCCAAATCCTAGACTACGAACAACGCTTCTCATCACTCAAAAACCTCTACGACGACCTCCTCTCAAACCTCACAAGAATGGAATTCAACAAAAAAGAAGCCTACGAAACCGCAAAACAATTCTTCAACACCTCAACCGCACGCTTCGCAGGCATAGACGGCACAATGTACCAGCGACCACTCTTCGACCTGGTAATATTCTTCGGCGGCGCATACGCCTCAACAGGCACAATCACATTCTCCCCCTCAGACAAGCCCACAGTAGAGTATGATCAAAGAACGCTTCGACAAGGCGCAGGCATATCAAGCGTCGTCCCAGTCTACATAAACGAAATCCCAGACATAGACCAAACCTTCTTCGAAGCTGGGCAACCCGAAGAAATCAACGTCAGCAAACCCCTAACTGACCAGTCGATAATCGACAACTCCACAATAGCCAACTGGATAATGACCTTCGCCGAATTCTACCTCGCCTACAGACTCGCCACAGACCCAACCCAAAACATACACATAATCCTCCTAGACAGAAGCCTATCAGTCGAACGCGCAAGCCTAATCTACGACACCGCAAAACGCGACCTATGGAAAACAAAAAGCAGCCTCATCGGCTACAAAACCGA
This sequence comes from uncultured Candidatus Bathyarchaeia archaeon, assembly GCA_964475545.1. Taxonomy (GTDB): domain Archaea; phylum Thermoproteota; class Bathyarchaeia; order Bathyarchaeales; family Bathycorpusculaceae; genus DASPTR01. Next base: position 664 of record CAYYXF010000103.1, read on the forward strand.
CGACAACGAACCCCTCGACATAAACGACTTCACCATCGCAAGACAATGCGTCTGCAACCATGCACTAGGCTTACCGCCACCAAGAGGCGACTACCTAAGCCACGCAATAACCCAACTAATCAAACAAAAAGGAGCATCAACCAAGAAGCAGATCCTAACCGAACTGACCATAAAAGACGAAAAAAGAACAAAAAGAGCAGAACGCTACCTCAAACGCCTAGTCAACGAAGCCATCCTGATCGAGAAAAACGACACCTACGCCCTAAACCAGAAATACACGACCACTTTCGAACGCATCAAAAAGCTCGTAGTCAGCCTAGGAGACCGCTTCTTCTTCGCCACAACGTCAGAAGCCAAAACAGCAAGCACAATGAAAATCCTCAAAGAAGCAAAAGAACACTGGCTCACAACCATAGACATCGCCTTCCTCACAATCTTCACACTACACATGCTCATGGAAGAATGCTGGAAAAAACACATACTACTGATAGGCATAACGAAGGACACCGCCGCAAGAGACTTCAAACGCCAACTCATCCCAATAATGCACAACGAAAACATGCTCAAAACCACCATCTCACACGTAGAATTCGACAAGCTACCCAACACCGACCGCATGATACTCCAATCAGCCAGCATCTCCAGCCCAGAAAAAATCACACCCCCATGGGCACTTATAGAATACGACTCAGCCTTCAGAACAATGATACCAGACCGACAAGACCGCAAAAACCACGTCTCAGGAGCCATAAAAAACAGAATCAGCCTCGAAAAAACATTCCTAAAAACCTACACACAACTAAGCCAAGCCAAATCAGACCCAAAACTCAGAAGCAACGTTCTACTCATAGACCGCCTAGCATACCCAGAATACGATTGTAACCCCGAAAGCACAGCAGAATTCCGCCACGAATTCGGAGGCGCAGAAGAACCCATACAAGTCATACTGTACAAGGACAAGAACACCCCAAACAGACTACAAACCCTAACAATGAACATACTAACCGCCATGGCCCCATCCAGCATCCCCGAAGCCTTCGGCCACAACAAACCACTCTTCATAGCAGACAAAATCGCAAAATGGAACTACAGCCAATTCAAATGCGTCGTAGACACAACCGCAACCTGGATAGTCAACAATCATAAATTAAGACAATTCATATTCTACATGAGCACATTCAGAGAAAGGAGAGCCGCAATTGAAGCCACAAGAAGAGAACAAATTTAACCAAAACTGCTTCACAAACTTCGAAGGCAAATTCAACGCAAGACTTGCAGCAGTCATCCCACGATTCTTCGCAACTGCAGAAGAAACCAAAGTAGCAGGCACAAGCGCACGCTACCAGTGCCGCGTCAAAGTCGAATACCAAAGAGATTTGATGGGGCTCCTGGAGGAAGGAATGCTTCTAGCCGTCAGAAACTTCAAACATCCAGAGCATGCTTCAGAGAGATACACACTTATGGAGATGAGCCGCGTCTGGCCCGAACACTTCGGCTTAAGAGGCCTATCAGACCACGGCTACTACCCAATGCAATTCGAAATCATCGAACAGTCAGAAGACGACTGGCAGACGGATGACAAATCAACAATGATGATCCAAATAGACGCCATCCCAATCAACCACGACCTAATCCTGAACAAAAAACGTGAATTCGAGTTTGCAAAAGGCTTCTCTTATCCTATTGTGGGAAGCTCATGCTTCATTTTGAACAGTGAAATGATAAACCGCATGTACAACCAGAAAATTGCCGAACAACTCCACATAGATACTTCCCGGACAGTTGAAGATGCCAAAGCAGACCCAAGGCTTGGCCTGATCAAAATGTTTGAAGCAAGCAGAACAGCCATTCCAATCTACGTCGATTTCGAGAAGCTCGTTCGCTACCATTTCGGAGTCTTCGCCTTCACCGGAGGCGGAAAAAGCAATCTGATGTCAAACATCCTTCGCCGATTGCTATTGCACACCAACAACACCAAAATCGTTGTTCTTGACATAAGCTGCGAATACGTCTTCTTACTACTCGACTTACTAGCCAATCCAAACGTCTCAGCAAAAGTAATCCTTGAACACCGAATCGACTCACTCCAACAATTCTTCAATTCCGTCGTCAAACCCAGAGAATACGAGACTGACGAAAGAACCAAGCACGGACTGCAATGCATAATGGAGCAGGACAAGCTTGCCTACTACACAAAGCCAAGACAGCAAGTTCCAACCTACAGCCAGTTCCTAGACGAACTAGACGGCCAAAGAGGAGGCAACATCGACAAACCACACTATTTAAACGCCATTGACAAGATCCACGACGCCATACTTCAATACGCCGAAGAACATGGCCTGAGCCAAAACCAAAAAGTAAGCGAAGACTTTGTCCACTACGTAGATGAAGTCGCAACAGAAACAGTCCAACAGTTCAAAGTGCACGACAAAAGCGGCTTCTACGCTTGGGCAACCACCAGAAGCTCAATCCTAGACACAATAAAAGAAAGCCACAAAGAAGAAAAAAGAGAAACAGGAGGCCTAACGATCGAAAAGATCCGAGAACTGCTAGAAGACAAAACAACAAACCTCCTGTGCGTTTCAATCTCAGACCCATACACAATAAAAGACTTGGCAATAGACCTGACACAAGACCTGCTCATACGCCGAAAGCGAATGTTCCAAGTAAAGCCCTACATTCTGCTCGTCTTCGACGAAGCTCAAGAGTTCATGCCAAACACTCCAAGCGGCATAGAGGGAAAATGCTCAGCGCAAGTGGAAACACTTCTCAGACAAGGAAGAAAATACGGCCTAGGCGTCTGCATAGCCACACAACGCGTTGCCTACCTAAACACAAACGCACTCCAACAGCTGCACACATACTTCGTGGGCACATTACCCAGACCATACGACCGCAACTTAATCAGCGAAACATTCATGATCGACAAAGGCATACTGGAAAAAACCCTGGAATTCGCACCAGGCGAATGGCTCCTTTCAAGCTACATAGCCACAGGCATGGAAAACGTGCCCATATTCATAAAGGCAGACAACGCAGAAAATGAAGTAGAAAAATACTTGAAATAAAGCTTAAGGCTTGCAGGACCTATGCTGCCAGCGTCATCCCGCACCGCTTCAGCAAGCGCTTCCATTTCTCGTCGGTAAAGCGTTGGATTTCATCAAGCATCTTCTCATATTTCGGAGTAAATAGATGCCTAAACCTTCCCTGCCCTTCCAAGTATTCCCTCACAGACTTCTTTTTCTGCGGAGCCAGAGCAATGACCTTGCTCGGAATGGACAGCTGATACTCGCCATTCACTGCTTCCCACAACGGGAATATGCATGTCTCAACCGCCAACTTTGTAAGCTCTATTGACTTTGCCTGATCGCTCCGCCAGCCTCGTGGACAAGGCGCAAACACGTGGAGAAATGCAGGCCCATTGACCTCAATTCCCTTTCTGGCCTTCATGATCAAATCCTTCCAATAGTACGGCGAAGCAGTGGCAACGTAGGGCATGTCATGAGCCACCATAATCTCGGCTATAGGCTTCTTATTTTCCAGCTTTCCAGGAACAGCAGTGCCAGCCTGCGAGGTAGTTGTAGATGCTCCGTAAGGTGTGCCTCCGCTCCTCTGAATGCCGGTATTCATGTAGGCTTCGTTGTCGTAAAGCACGTACAAGAAATCGTGACCCCTTTCAACAGCTCCAGAAAGAGCTTGAATGCCTATGTCATATGTTCCGCCGTCTCCAGCTAAGGCAATGACGTCAACTTGCTCATCCTTTATTCTTC
>CAYYXF010000104.1:0-4362 GCA_964475545.1 uncultured Candidatus Bathyarchaeia archaeon
TGGTTCGAAAAGCGAAGAGAAAGCAGCGCGCTCGCAACCGTGCAGCAGCATCTGGCTCTGACAACAATGATAGTGGAAGACCTAGAAAAAGCCATAACAGCCGCCCTAAAACTAGACGAAAAAGAAATGCACAAACACATCGAAACGGTCACAAAAGCCGAAAAAGAAGCCGACACGCTACGTAGAAAAGTCATGGACCAAATATCAAAAGGAGAACTCTCACCAACAGACAGAGAAGACCTAATGAGACTAGTAAAAACAGTAGACATGGTCGCAGACTGGAGCCGAGAATCCACACGAATACTCGGCGCCATCTCAATGCAACACGTGCCCCAAACAATCAAAAACAAACTCTCAGACATGACCAAAAGCGTCAAAGAATGCGCACGCTCCCTCCAAAAGTGCGTGAACAAAATGATGACCAAACCTGAAGAAGCCCTTCAGGCCGCCGACACCGTGGAACGCGAAGAAGAGAAAGTTGACGACACACATGAACAAGCAAGAATACTACTCGGAAAAGAAGACCTCCCCAAGGCAGGAATAGCAGTGTTAATAAGCCAGCTCTTCGAAGCCATAGAAATGATCGCAGACTCCTGCGAGGATGCGTGCGACCAAGTAAGAATCATAATGGTCAGAAGATAAGGTGAAAAACATGTCTGAAACAAAGATTGATATTTCAGAACTCAAAAGCGAAGGCGGCGACCTGATCAAGGAGCTAGCTCAGTTCATAAAGGAAAAAACCAAAGCCAACGTTGAAACAGCAACAAACGACATAACCATAAAAAGCGAAGGAAAAACAGTCACAAGAACCTATTTGCGAGTGCTTCTAAGAAAGTTTCTGCACCAGCAGGAACTAAGAGAGTATTTCAGAGTCATAGGCGGAAAACAGAACACTCTCAAAGTCAAGGAAATAAAGGCCGCAGAAGAAGAGGAATAGCCGCGCTAGGTTCTAAGTACTAACTTCACAACCACACGCTCGGATCGAATTCTCCACACAACCTAACTAGAATTTCTGTTCATCCTCTGTTTCTTACCACGAAAAGGATTCCAATCAAAGTCAAAGCAGCCCCAACTGCAAAAAGCGGTGCTGGCACTTCTTGAAATATGCTTATGCCCAGAATCGTCGCCCCAATAGGCTCAAGCAACGCCAAGGTTGCTGTCTCAAAAGGTTTCAGATTCGACAGCGAAGAGAAATATAATGTGTGAGCTATTGCCGTCGGAAGTACGCCTAAACCAATCAAAGCAACCACCGTGTCTATACGAGTTGGCAGCATGAAGACCATGCCTGCACTAGGAATACTCAGAAACCCCACCACAACCGCTGTCAACAGGTATAACGGAATCATAATGGAAAGCAGGTTCATCTTACTTCTCAGCTTTCTACCATAATTGAGATAGAACGCCTCAACCGCGGCAGCAAAAATCGCTTCCAAGTCACCCTTCACGCTTGAACCATGACCAGCCTGATACAGACTCCCACCTGCACCACTTGTCTCAGCATAAGCAATAACGCAAACTCCAATGAACGAAATCGCCAGTCCGACGACAGCAACGCGTGAAGGTTTAAGCTTAAAGAAAAGACCAGATACCAGCATCGAGAAGATCGGCGAAGTGTTGACCAGAACAGTTGCGTTCAAAATTGTTGTGTCCATAACCGCCAAAGCGAAAAAAGCAAAATGAAGCCCCAAAAAGAAGCTAAGAATGAAAAGCTCCTTAAGATTACCCCTGATGAGACGAAAGCTAAAAGGCTCTTTAAGAAATATCAACACTATTGCCAAGACTGCGCACGCTATTATCAGCCGCCAAAACGCTATTGAAAAGGCCCCAAGATCCTCGATAGATCTTATCAGAACCGCCGCTGTACCAAACAGAACACCGGCAACGATGCCTTCGGCTAAAGCCCCTTTCCTTGTTCTTATGCGTGCCTGGATGCCTTTTCGCTCCTGAAACAGAATATCACCTTTTCCCATACATACTTTTGTATCCGCAAATAATGCTTGCCTACGTAAACACTCCCGGCCAATGCAAATGTCTTCGCTTATGGAGCACGGCTACAATTAGCGTTGAGGCTGTAAAAGAAAACAACAGAAACAAAAAACCGAATTCTGGAACTATTGTGATCTCAAGTGTCGAGTGCTCATAACTGAAATAGATGGTGCTCAGCGTGCCATTTTCGTAAACGACGTTAAATGCCACAGAATAACCATTAACCGTAACGTTGTAGGGGGGATGCAGCAAGCCATGAGAAATTGTCAACCTACAGAAGCCCCAGGTCTGCTTTGAAGTTGTGTTGGAGACGTGCATCTTGATCGAGGAATTCGACTCGAAAAACGCGAAGCTGTCTATCGTTGAGTTAGAGATAACGGAAACATTGAAGCCTAAAGATGTGCTAAAAGTGTAGAACGGACCCATCAACGGATAGTGGTCAGTATTATTTCCGTCTATGGCAAGTGGGTCATCTCCAATGCCGTTATGGTCAACACCGCTGTAATCGCTCCAATAGTTCCCTTCAGCATCGTTGTCCCATAGGCAGGCTGACGTAGAGACACTTGCCTGAATGTTGTTGCTGACAAAGTTGTTGTGATAAATGACGACATTGCTGGATGATTCAATCCATATTCCGAAAATGCTACTCTTGTTAACATTGTTTTCGGCCACGATGCATCCATCAGTCTGGAGAAGCCCGATTCCATCGAAATAGCTCTCACGAATGACATTCGCAAGAATCAGCCCATTTGCTGAAGCATTGGAATTTATCCCATACCATCCGCTGAGAAATACGCTGTTGTCACTTACAGTGAAGTTCCTTGAATTTGAGACAAGAATACCTCTTTGCGTGTTGTTTTCAACGATATTTCGGTGAATCGTACAGTTGCTTGAGTAGCTAAAATCAATGCCGTCCACATTCTGAAATACGTTGTTCTCGTCCACTGAAGAATCATTTGAATGATCAACACTAATGCCAGTCTCGCCGTTTCTTACCGAGAATCCTTTCACAGTGACATTGTGAGCAGTGACAAGAACAACTGCGCCGGCGCTGTTCCCATCAATGACGGTTGTGCTTCTGTTCTGTCCAATCAGCAGTATTGATTTGTTCACAACAACATGCTCGTAGTAGGTTCCCTCTCCAACCAGAATGGTGTGTCCATCCAACGTTTGGTCGGCATCTATGGCAGACTGAATAGTTGGGTAGCCCAGTCCAGTGTTAATGTTATGAACCGAAAAGCCATCGGAAGCATTGATTCGATCCAAGTTAGCCCGTAGAGAACTGGAGAAAAAAGAAAGTGCAATCAAGATTAGGAAAAGCCCGAATCTTCTCTTCATGCTCGCTTCGTGGCTATGTTCACCACAGTAGTTCTTATAGCTTATGCAGAATCTAGTAGACAACACGCGCGCGATTCTTGAGCAAGACGTATAAGCGGTCAGCTGAAGTCATAGACGCAAAAGGAGTATCCAAATGAAATGCGAGAAATGCCAGATTGAGACTTTTCTGCCTTTCACTTGCCCATATTGCGGGGGCCATTATTGTTCGGAACACCGTTTACCTGAGAACCACAAGTGCCCACAAATGGAGATAGCACGCCTGCCGAAAGAGGATAGGCAACCAGTGACAGTTCAAGGACGGAAATCCTACGACTATACGGTTAGCTACGGCCAGCTTGGCAAAACGAGGAATGGAATATTGTTCAGCAAAAAAGAGGTCGGACACCTGATGGTGGCTACTTTGCTTGTGATAGGAGTTGGATTATCGTATATTGGTTTGCCAGATCTTTTGTCCAGAAGTCACGTTGATTACGCTATGCTGATCGCCTTTGTGGTAATATTTACCGCATCTTTCTTGACACATGAGATGGCTCATAAGCTGGTTGCGCAAAGGGAGGGCTATTGGGCGGAATTCAGATTGACACTCATCGGTGCAGCATTAACGCTACTGTCCGTCGTCTCCACAGTCTTCAAGATTATTGCGCCCGGAGCAGTTGTCACAAGCGGAGCTGCAGATAGACGGCGCATAGGGAAAATATCGATAGTAGGACCGACAACAAACGTGGCCTTGTCCATCATATTCTTAGGAGCTGCCCTTCTTATCCCAAGTTACCGCGGCTTGTTTCTAACTGGGGCAGCCTTCAACAGTTCGATAGCCTTGTTTAATCTGATTCCCTATGGAATATTTGACGGACTGAAAGTGTTCATGTGGAACAAGAAAATTTGGGCTTGCGCTTTTGCCTTGAGTCTAGTGCCAACCGTACTTTCTTATGTGCTTGCGTCGTAGAACGTTGGCAATGAGATGTAAACCAAAACAGATTCTACACGCCGAGGAACGGATTTGGCCTTCATGTAGCTAGAAAAGACAGGCATGATACT
>CAYYXF010000105.1:0-4315 GCA_964475545.1 uncultured Candidatus Bathyarchaeia archaeon
ACATGTAGGATTGGGTGTCATATAAGAAATGACCTCAAGCAAACCTGGACTTTTCGCAAGAGAAGCAACTGGACTCGTTAGAGAAATCGGCTTCAGTTTGGGTGTCATCATAATCCTCACCCACGTTATCGGCCTAGGCTGGCAAAAGAGAGCTTTTCAGTTCACTGGACCAAACCCCATGCCCACCGACATGATGCCTTTGGGTCTACCAGCGATATTCTGGGCTTTCCTAGTCTGCGGCCTCATCGTCCTTATCACGGGTTACGCGGCTGGCTACGTCACGGCTGCCATGCCAAGATCTGGCGGCGGCTACGTCACAATCTCAAGAGTCATCCACCCGTTCGTCGGATACATGTCAGGATGGATGATGTTCCTTGCTGAAGCATTCTCGTATGGACTAATTGGTGTTGCAGTCTTCGAAGGAATCTCAATCTTCTTCGGTATCGCAATGGCGCCAAACTCTGTGACCTTCGGCTCAGCTGAGCTTTTCTTCGGCGGTCTGGCAATAGTCTGGATATTCGCAATCCTCGGTCTATTAGGCACGAAGATGTACGGCAGACTACTAGAAGCATTGTTCTACATACCACTAGTGATCACAGTATTGTTCTTCGCCATGTGGATTGGAGGTATTCTGAACCCGGATGCTGTCGCAAATGGAGTGACGCAGGTCTTGGGAAACGGGAATACAGCGATAACGCCCGGTTTCATCGGGAATCTTGCACAGCAAACAGGAATGACGCTGAACCCGTCTGGATTCTTTGATGCCTTCACAGTTGCCATTACTGGCGCCTTCTGGGCGTACATGGGATGGTATGCAACGACATTTCTTGCGGGCGAAGTCAAAGAAGCGAACAAGAAACTTCCATTGGTACTCTTAACCTCGGGACTAATAGTGATGATAGTCTACCTTTTCGCTTCATCGCTGTCGTCAATATCTGCTATGGGCGTAGGCCAGTTTACTGACGCGTCAGGGCATCAATGGAGCTTCTTCCAATCCTATGCTTGGCTAAGCTATCCGTCCACGTCACATACTGATCAACTGCTCCCAGGAGCGACTATGACTATAGATGCAGCACGCGCGCTTATTCCCAATTTCCAGAAGGCGTGGAGCACAGGAATTGCCTCTATGATCGCAAGGGGCATGGACCTTGGAATTATCTCATATCTGGTCGCAATTGGCGGCGTGCTTTGGGTTGCCAACGATATTCCCCCGTTCCTTCTAGTCGCCTCCAGAACCTTCTTTGCCATGTCATTTGACAGAATGATGCCTGAACGATTCGCCTACGTCAGCGAAAGATGGCACGCACCAGTATGGGCCATAATAATCACCGCGCTCTTTGCAACGCCAGCATGCGGAGTCGAAGCAGGCTATTTGGGACTTGACTACTATTTCGGATTTGCCGGAGTAGGTGGAACAGACATATTCGACGCGCTGTTTCTAACGATGTTCTGCGTATCATGCATGCTGCTTCCTCTACAGAGACGGGAAATCTACGATAGAGCTGCTGTCAAGCATTCAATAGGTACTGTGGTAGGCATTGGGTTCTTTGCAACATTGGGATCCAGCTTCGCTCTATACACTATCCTAAAAGCCAATCCATGGCTCTGGTCGCTTTTCACTACAGGCGCCAGCTCAGGTGACATCGTAAGCGCAATAGGCTTCTTCGCCTTCATCTTGTTCGGGCTACTGCTGTACCTCTACCACATGTATCGCAACACAACCAAAGGCGTAGATATGCACACTCTGTATCTAAGCATTCCACCGGAGTAACCTCAAATATCCTCCCCTTTTTATTTCTGCAGCATTGATGACCGTTGGTGTTTCAGGCGTGCTTGAGCTCGATTTTGTTGAAGATATGGTTGAAGAGCAGCTGGCCAAGGGTAAGCTGAGATGGCTAGCCAATTTCAGCGAAATCCGCAGAGACTATGCACTAGGTGACATAGTCTTTCCGATATACGCTACAGGAGGCCTGCAAGAGAAAGGTTTCTTTCTCTCGAGAATATACTCGGCGTTTGTAACGCCTAGATATAAAATTCACTTTCTGCTCTACACAGGCCAGGAAATCGATACTAAGTTACTGAGGAAATTTGTCCTTTTGTTCAAGGATAGATTCGGTGAGGACGACTGGGTTTTTTTGGGTTTGGTTCAAAGTCAACCGTTCCAAACAAGACTGAAAGATTCCGTCACAGGTATTACTGAAAAAAACGTAGGCATAGCTGCTTACAGTCTTACATCAAAGGAAAGGGTCTTCTCGGATAATGTGCTTGGAAAAGGTCTCGCAAAACAGCTCAAACTTACTGAGGCCCAATTTGAGGTTTTCGATTTCATTAGTTATTTGAAGGGTTTCACAATAGTGTTTTCCTTCGGAGTCTTGGCGCTCATAGCCATTGCATTTTCAGGATTATATCAGGCAATTCACCCCATAACGCTCCTGTTCATGGCTTGTTTTTCTCTCCTGACGGGGCACCAAATCTATAAGTCACATTACCGCACCACCCTGACGCTGAGCAGCAGAGGCTTCCAACTCAAGGAAGGCAACAATCTGAAAGAAGGCAAATGGTCAAACTACTCAGACGTAACGATTTTCATTACACCAAAACGTGAGACATGCCTGAGATTGCACTCGAAAGACAAAACCTTCGACCTCCCTTTGTCTAGGGCCGGCGTGTCCCGTAAAGAAGCTTACAGCGCTGTCAAAAGGCTTATACTGAAAAAATAGGCAGTCAGCCTATCAGTGGGGTTTCGACCGCAGTATTCCACCAAGGCTTGTTCCACTTCTTGTCAATCTTGGGCAGAATATTCAGCAAAGCATTAATCGCGTCGATCACTGTGCCAATCTCATTCTTGTTTAGCCACTTGCCCAACAACTCAGTTCTCTGTGTCATGTTTTGAAGATTCAGCGTTACCGTCAAGGCTAGCTTCTTGTCTTTCTCTAAGACTTTTCGCATCTTCTCCGAGCTGATGTTTTCTTTGCCTTCGCCTATCGGGTGATCAAGGAAGACCGCAGACACGTCTCTGACGTCTTTTTCTTCCATTCCGAGAACCACTTTTTCAGGTGCATAGTGCTCGTATGGCAAAATTCTGAACTGTTGCCCGTGCTCTCTGAGCGTTTGCGCATCGGCTTTTGAAGCATCAGTAATGAATTGAGCCTTGGAGATTATCATACACTCTAGACCAATTGTGTACAGGTTTTCGCTGCATCTTTCAAAGCTGTCTTTGACTTCTATCTTGTGGCGCAAGTCGATGTGATCACAGAAAATATCCAGCACTGTGACAGTGGGGTACCCCTCGGCGGAAACACCATTTATTGTTCTGACTCTGTATCTCTGTCCTTGTCTCATAGCGTTGAAAAGCGTGTCTCCTTTGGTTCTGAAATATTTGAATTGTGTTCCAAAAGCTTTGTCCATGCCTAAAAGAAGCTTGCAGAAGCTTACGCCTTGGCCCTTTGGAACGATTATGTCTATGTCCTTGATGACTCTCGACAGCGTTCCCTTGCCGTTGGAGTGACTGCAGTGTAACTTCATCGCGCCTCCGCCGAACAATAACGCTGAAATAGGCTTTTTACTAACCTGCTTTTCGAACGCTTGAGGATATAACCTGTGAACCTCGTGTGCTTTCTGCGAAGCCCAAATCGTTGCGATTGCAGCTCGCATCGGAAAGTATTCTAAGTCAATGTACGACGGCAAACCGAGTTCAGACATCATTTTCCCAACGTCAACAAGAGACGTTAAAGGCAAATCAACTTCATACTTTGTCCCGTCAATTTCTTGATACAAGACGGCCTTTTTTGAACCTGCGCTGCCTGAGTCTGAAATGTCGCTTGGCTTCAAACGTCGGTTCCCCAAATTTCCAGTTGCAGTTACTGCGCGAAACAGAAATACGCTGATCTAGGCTATAACGTTTGCATTATCGCGCGCAGCCAGGCTCGTTGTTGTGCGCATGTCAATCAGACTTTTCTACAAAGCTTTTTCGCAAAACAACAGCATAAGCACCGCGTCCCACTCGTTGCTAGAGCGTATCTGATCAGTTTTCCACTCTGCTATGAAGCAGACGCTACCTTGGACGAAGCTTCAGGATACGCAATAAGCGAAAAAGAATCCACGGATGCCCCCACCCCAGAAATATCAGCAAGTTCAGACCGTTCTATGAGATCGAAGTACAAGAGAGAATGGCAATCGAGAAAGGCGGAGGCCTTGAGAAGACTCTCAGAAACCATGAAGTAGACTTCCCATTCTTGAACGCGTGCTGCTCAATAATAGGAAATTGAAACGTCAGCGCATCCCACAGGAAGAGCAACATTAACAATACTCACTT
>CAYYXF010000106.1:0-2994 GCA_964475545.1 uncultured Candidatus Bathyarchaeia archaeon
TATTCTGGTCTCCACGGACAGAGCACCGGCCTCCTAAGTCGGTGGTCGTGGGTTCAAATCCCACCCCGCCCGCTACAGACGAACCCAGCCCGGTCTAACAAATTTTCTTTTAAGGGTTCACTTTCGTTTTCGGAAGACTTTATTGCCTCCATAATCACAGACGAATTCGAACCCTGCTTCTGTGAGCTGGCAGACCTCCTGTTCTGAGTGGGCTACTTTTGCTGCGTAGTCGTCGTCCGTGTTGTTCAAAAATATTGAACATACGTAAAATATTGAACAAGTTCAGTAAAACTGAACATATAAATACCTCACTGAACAATAATCTTATTATGGTCAGGAACATATTCACAGGAAAATCTAGCAGAGTAGTCCGCGTTCTACTATCAAAACCTACAGAAACATGGAGAACCCGAGAACTGGCATCGGAAGCCAAAGTCAGTTTGGGTACGGTCTCCACAGTCACAAACAAGCTAATCGACATGGGTTTTCTGGTTAGAGACAGATCAATGCGCCTGAAGCTACGTAAAGAGGAAGAACTACTCAGAAGATGGGCATCGTTCTATGACCTTAATGTTTGGCCACACAAGACGTACTATGCTCAAGGTACCTTATATGAAATAGGGAGGGGGCTGGCAAAGACAGCCATGCGATACGGTCTAGAATATGCGTTTACCGGACCATTCGCGACAGATCTTCTCACGCAATACATTAGACCTGCAGAGATTCACATGTACCTCACGAATGAAGACGATTTGAAAAAAGTCGTAGATGACCTAAATCTTGAAATTGCTGAAATCGGTGGGAATGTGATTTTCCTAATAGCCAAAGACAAGTCAATTCTTTACGGACTTAGGAATACGACAGATGACAGAGTTGGCACAGTCTCAGTGGTTTCGGATGTTCAGTTAGTTCTAGATCTATTCAACCTCACAGACAGAACGAGAGAAGCAGCCGAACGTCTCTTGACCAAGGATCTCGAAAGAAAGACTCAAGGAATGGACCTAATTGAACTTGCCACGCGGTTTTTCGAGCAAAAAGGACTAACCGCTGAGAAGGCACGAACGACAGGCTCCGTGCAGCAAGCTGATATCATCCTTTTTGACCCAAAGACTGAGGAATACATCCTGGTCGAGTGTAAGAACACAACCGCAAAACTGGAAGCCGTGGATCAGTTGAAAAAGGCAATTGCATCTTTCCCAAAGAAAGCAAAAGGTGTTATAGTCGCACCACGCATAACTGACGCGGCCATGAAGGAATTGGAAAAGGCACAACTGACATTTGAATCCGTAGAGGCGATCGAACGTGGTCTACACAAGGGCACAAGTCGAAACATCTTACAAAGCATTGAATGAAATCAGTGAGGCGTTCAATCGCAATAAGAACCTACGAGGAAAATATGTTCTTACAGGCGGATGGGCGCCCTACTTCATAACGTTAGGCAAATTCGAGCATACAGGCTCCAGAGATGTAGATCTTGTTCTTTCCCTGGAACTGATGAAAACATATGCGAGAATCGAACGATTAATGGTCGAAAAAATAGGATACACAAAAACTGGACCTTTTGAATTTTCAAGGACTGAAAAGGGAATCACCTACGAAATTCATTTCCTATGCGAACCAGAACATGTTCCTGAAAACGTATCAACCTACAGAATACAAGAGGGTTTGTCCCCAGTCGTAATCAAAGGGTGTTCGATTGCCTTTGAAGATAACTTCACCCAAAGACTTGACAAGACAGAAATTTCAGTTTCTGGTCCAATTGCATCAATCGCACTGAAAGCCCACTCCTTTGACAATGATGGCAACAGGATCAAAGATCCCTACGATATCTACTCTATCCTTGTTTCAGTCCCAAAGATTGAGCAACTTCTGTCATCTTGGGCATCCAGAAATGCCTTCGTAGCCGAGTCCATAGAATTATTGCAAACCTCATTTGCGTCTGAAACTTCTGCAGGACCGACGAGCGCGGCAGAGTATCTTATTGCCGCTCCGTCTGAAAGGGGCGCATACGCAGCATTGGTCTTCACCTCAGTAAATAGTATTTTGAAGAAGATTGTCTCAGGCAAACGTTGAGGTGATAACCGATATTCAAATTCGATATCTGTTCACGTATCTCGTCAAGAAAAAAGAGGGAGTTACGGGAGACTTCCACTGTGATAAGGGCTCAAACTGCAATGTGGCCTGTGACCGGCTTCAGCTTCGATAGAAGCCTATTGAAGGTTCTACTGTTCTACCAGTTTTGATGAAAGTGCCCCTCTCCAATTCCTGAAAAGCCTTGGCTAACTCCTCTTCAGTATTCATGACGATAGGTCCTCCCCAGGCTACTGATTCCTGCAGCGGTTTACCTATGACAAAGATAAAGCGAACGCCCTCTTTTGTTCCTATTCTGATAGTGTCGCCCTCACCAAATACGGCGCAGTGTTCGGACTTGATTAATGTGTCATTGGAGTGGGCTGAACCCTTGACTACATACGCAAACACTTTCCAATCCTTGTTAGTCGGATGTTCAAATGTTTTCCCGGCCTCTAGTTCCACATCCAAATATTCAACGTCAACCACAAGGTCTTGAACTGGCCCTTCCGTCTTATCGATCCTGCCTGCTATTGCCTTGATCTTTGCTCCTTCTTTTTCCAACGTAGGGACTTGGTCTTTTGTGATTCCACGATATCTTGGAGTGATCATTTTCTTCTTTGAAGGCAGATTTACCCAGAGTTGAAATCCCTGCATTAGACCATCATATCTTCTAGGCATTTCTTGATGGATTATCCCTGATCCAGCGGTCATCCATTGAATGTCCCCAGACTTGATTACTCCACTGTTGCCTATACTGTCACCATGCTCAACTTCTCCATTCAGCATATAGGTAACAGTTTCAATCCCTCTGTGGGGATGCCATGGAAATCCCTTGATGTAGTCCTCGGGGTTTTTTGAGCCAAAATGATCCAGAAGCAGAAACGGATCAAAAAGAGGAACTTCATTGTAGCCAAAAACCCG
>CAYYXF010000106.1:3094-4307 GCA_964475545.1 uncultured Candidatus Bathyarchaeia archaeon
TAAAGTGTCAGAATAAGAGAAGTGAGAATTCAAACAATGTAGTGCGTTCGATTTCTATACTGCCACAAAGGGAAAAAGAGAGGAGTTGCGGAGATGTCGCCATCGTCTATGGAAATGGTGGAAACACGCCTACTTTCGTGTGTTAGCCTCTTTCAGGCGCGTACTTCGTTGCCACTCTTAGCTGACCCACTTCATTCATGCCAGGAACGGATACTTTTAACAACCTGTCTTTATCTTTCTTGCCAAATCTAACTCGCACTCGTCCAGTCTTCTGATCCGAATGGTAAGCTGTCAAACGGGCCGCTTCCTCGATTGCTTTTTTTGTTTTGGGTCCTTGGAGCAACGTGACCGGGCTTCCGCAGCCTTGAGCTTCAAAATAGTAGTCTTCTTCTTTTTTTATTTGGAGCAGAATCTTGTTTTCGCTCTCGTTTCTTCCGACTATTATCTTATTCTTCCCAAATCTGAAGTGTCTTCCAACCTTCAGCAAAGCAACATCTTTGAGTGAAACTGCCTTTTTGTGCTCGAACAAATCTTTCATCTTGTCGGCGAATTCCCTGTACGTCAGCAGGCAGCCTCCGGCCGGACATGGATAGTCCCGTATTCCTAGCTTCTCAGCAAGCTCAATCTGTTTTCTTCTTGATCTTCCTTCAATGTCCAACAGTTTCTCTTTGTTCACTAATCCTTTCTTTTCCGGATCAGTCTCTTGCAAGAGTTTTGCAGACAAGGGTCTTAAGACCTTTCCTTTCAGACCTGCTTCTTCTTCTATTAGATCGAGTGTCTTCTTGTGTTGAGACATGGGTCTCTGATCCAGAACTTCGCCCGTGAAAATGAACGCTGCTCCTGTTTCTTTCGCGTATTTCTTTGCTTTCTTCAGCATGAAGATTCGGCAGTCAATGCATGGGTTCATGTTCTTACCATATCCGAATTTTGGCTTTCTTATGATCCTCAAATAGTCCTCGCCAACACTCATGGTTTTCAAGGGTATGTTGAACCTTCTTGCCGCTTCCGCCGCGCCGCATCCGCCTTTTCCGCAGAGGCAAAAAGGGCTTACGAAGTTTATGGCCTCAACATCTATACCCTGGTTTAGGACCAGCTTCACAGCTAATGTACTGTCAAGACCGCCGGATAGGAGTGCTAATGCTTTAGTCTTTTTCATTTGAGTCAGTATGGTTTCGTGGCTCTATTTAAGCTGCATGTCGGCAGTACATTTACA
>CAYYXF010000107.1:0-4302 GCA_964475545.1 uncultured Candidatus Bathyarchaeia archaeon
TAAGAATTAAGGCTTTTGGGTCAAAAGCCCCTTTCATACCTAGGGGCATGGCAAATCATCCCAACATTGATTTCGTTGGTAGAATCGCAATCGATGAGCTTGTTGACGCTTATTCAAACGCTCTTTTCACATTGTTCCCTTTCACTCATGAACCTTTTGGGTACATACCCGTTGAAAGTATGGCCTGTGGTACACCAACGCTCACTTATGATACGCAAGGACCAAGCGAATCCGTTATCGATGGATACACCGGCTGGCTCGCAAAAAGCGATGAGGAGATTATCAGCAGGGCCGTAGATCTCTGGAAGGAAGGCTACACAGAAGATATTAGAGCACGCTGCACAAAGGAAGCTTCAAAGTTCGACAAGGGACTTTATGTGAGCAAGTGGCTCGACACTATTGAAAAAGTATCTAACTACTTATGATCCACTTTTTTGCATTATTCCTTCTCACTACGCATCTTTCTTTCCAATCATCTGAAAGGATACTATGGGGCCAGCTGCTCAATTTTAACGAAGTCTATAGCTACTTGAATATTGTTTGACGAGCAAAATCCCCTGAATTCTAGTTTTGTTGGTAAGCCTATTTCGAAATAAAGAGAAAATTCCTGCCAAGCATTGAGCCGATCGAAGGCTGTGCCATTTACGGCTTTTTCGGCTACCGAATGCTTGCCCTGATCCGTAGCAATTTGCAGCAGCAACTGACAAGTTTCGTTGGCCGTCCTTAGCCTGAACGTGGCTGAATAGGTTCCAGCAGAGAAATACCTGTAAGGGCCAAACCAGATCATTCCAGCAGAATTGCTTGGGTCGCTGGTGATGATCCTTCCAAAAGTGCTCGTATAATCCCATCTGATTTTCCCTAGGCTGCTTGGAATCAGCTTATCATAGTTAAAGACATCTATCTGCGGCGTATAGTGCTTCAGCGATCCATTATAGCCTCTTTCAAGCAGCATTACACCATCGCAGGAGGCTATCACACCGTATTCGCCACTTTCCATGACTGTGACAACTATCTGATCTGGCGTGGGCCCTTCGATCACCCATGTGTAGGTTGGCGACTTCACGTCTACCAAAATATAATCTACAGCATACTCTAAGGGCCATTTTAGACAATACGCGTGTAGCCTTTGGCACAGATGCGGAAAGATCTCATGTATTGTGGCCACTGATGCATTGGATGGTATGAGACTAAGGACCTTGTACAATTCCTCTACGTGATGAAGATCCGCTTCGGTACCGAAGGCATAGGGACGCATGCCACGAGATGTGAAAGCTGGAATACCGACGGGACTAATCGCCAGAAACATGAACACATTAAGCAATAGCAATGCGACAACTATTCTTCTCTTCGTAGCACTATGTTCATTTGTTTGGTTGGCTGGCGAAAAGAGCCTTCTGTATCCATAAATAGCTGCAATGAATATTTGCCCCAATATGAAGGCTGGGTACTGATATATTGGCTGGTAATATGGCGAGTAATCTGTGAGAAGAGCTGCTACTATCCATGGGAGAGGCATAATCAATTCTAAAGGAGCAAACAAGGGCAGAAAGATCACAGATGCAAATAGGAATATGATGAAGTAGGGCTTTTCAATGGGCGTGGCCAAGACTATCAAGACCTCACGTGGGTTGCGAATAATGTTTGTTGCTGCTTCGGAAAAATCTGTACCCCAGTTTTCCCATCTTCCAGGCGCCCCTCCTGTCTTCAATGGATTGATCAGTTCTATGATGCGAAGTGACAAGTACAAGCAGACGATGCTGGCAATCATGATTGCTATAGGAAAAAGTAGCTTCTTGATTGATGCTAATCTTTGAGGTTTCGTTTTCCACAGCTCTTTGGACCTTTTCAAGAAAAAGTATAGACCTAGGGGAAAAACGATGAATGGCGCAAATTCGATTGTCGCGAGCTCAAGTATTATGAACGGAAGCGCCTTGAGCCATTTGCCCTTATCCAAATAGTAGAAGGCAAATAGAAAGAAGACTGGCGTGAAGATTTCCAAGTGAACGTCGAATGTGTTAACGCCGTGAAGAGCCGGGTTTAGCAAATAGGCAGTGGCAAATGCGAGCCCGTAAAGCCTATTGTGGAGTTTGTCTCTTGCAAGCCAATAGATTGGAAGAGCTGCTATAGCAAGTATGAAGGATTGAAAGACTAGCAGGGTTTGAGGAGACTGATACAGGGCGTAGATTGGCAGAACGAGAAAAAGGATGGGTGAAAAGTGAACCCCTAGAAAATTGCCAGTTGGATTTCCGAATGGGACTTCGAGAGTTGAATACATTATCTTGCCAGAATTCAGGGTGGTCCATAGGGACTGCTCGATTATTCCGAGATCCCAAGCGAAAGTTTTGAAAATGTAATGCATGTAGCACATGTAGACCGAAAAGAAAACAGTGTAAACGATTATTGGCACAAAGATGAGCCTGTCAGCCCTTCGATCAGTTTCTTCCAACGCCCTTCTGACGTAATGATTTGCGCGACCAAATACCGCCCGGAATCTCTGCCTCATTACTGCCACCGAATCTTCAAGAGCATGAATAGGATTAGGCCACTACACACATTAACTAAAAAGACTTTTAACCATTTTTCTCTCTTTCCTTGTTGACGGGATTCTCGTCCAAGAAGCACTCCGTTAGCGCATAGGTAGTTCTTTAGACCAGTGGGTTCGATCTTAGATGGAAAGGATAGATTTTTGAGTCGAACAGGCCACTAGAGAACCTCAGAGGAGTATCAACTACGACCAAAAAAGGAGAATTTGGAACGAGACTTTCAAATGTGAAAAGCGAGCGCGATAGATTTCCCCTCGTTTCGGTAATCGTTCCAACATATAATTCGGCTAGGACCTTAAGGTGCTGCCTTGAATCTATAAAAAACCAGACATACAGGAATATAGAGACGTTAGTAGTAGACAAATACAGTAAGGATGAAACACTTTGCATAGCTGAAGAATATGGGGCACGCATTTTGTTGAAGGGACCTGAGCGTTCATCGCAGAAAAACTGGGGTGCAGCGAATGCAAACGGCACGTTGCTGTACTTCGTCGACTCGGATTTTATCCTTGAGCGTGATGTGGTCAGCAAGTGTGCAGGCTTATGCGAACACTACGATGGCTTGACTACTGTCAACTATTCTGTTGGTAAAAGCTTATGGGCACGGTCAATAGCCCTTAAAGAGCGCATTCTTGCACATGATCCCACGATTCAAAATGTCAGATTTCTCAGAAAGAACGTTTTCTTCCAGGTTGGAGGGTTCGACGAGGAACTTGTCGTTGGCGAAGACCTGGATCTCTATCGTAGACTTCTGGACGGCAAGTTCAGAATTGGCACGTCAGACGCTATTGAATGGCATACGGGAGAACCAGAAACACTGAGAGATGTTACAAGGAGGAGCCTCTACTACGGCAAGGTTGTTAAGGCTTACCTTGGCAAAAGGAAGAGTTATGCCCTGCGCCAGTTGAGCCCATTCAAACCAGCCCTTGTCTGGATGCTTGTCAAAAGCGGCAGCCCATACTTGTTCAGCCTGGCCATTGTAGACATTACGAGATGGGCGTCTTCACTGCTTGGGCTCGCATTGCGGGCTCAGGCTTGACTGGGAAGTCAGCTGAAAAGTGAATTGGGATTCCAGAACTAGTTTATTTGAACAAAAAGAAAAAAGGGTTTTATGGGTCGTGTATTCCGCCCTTAATCTCGTCGTAGTGGACCCATTCTGTTTCGCTAATGGTTCCTAAGCTCTCCACAATGCTGAATGTTGGGTGTTTCGCGTCTGCGTAGTCGATCTTCAGTATTATTGAAGTTAGGCATCTGGGAGCGTCTTGCAGTTGATGGATTCCTGGTAGGATTCCTCTTGCAACGTCTCCATGCAGCCAGACCGAAGCGTAGTATGTATCTCTGCCATCCAGACCCCAAACAACGAAGCCGACGGTTCCGTTGATGTCTAGATACGTTTCAATTGTAGCATAGCCTGTTCCGTTTTCCCGCGCGACGTTAGCGTATGCGTTCTTGTTCCAGCATGTTGGCGCCACTATCTTGCCGCTCCATCCTGCGAATGGTGTGAACCATGATGCGCCGTAGAACGCGCTCGTGAACTCATTGTAGTAGTTTGTGATCTGGTTTGCTAGTGGGCCTCCTACTGCTATCATGTCTGAACTTGTTACTGGCCATTTTGTGCACCAGTCGTCAACCAAACATAGTCTTTGCCCGGGTTGTGTGGTGTCTGGGGTTGCGAAGTAGTTCTGGAAGGTGTCTCCTGTACCAAACTTGGCTAAGAGGTATGGGATGCCGATGTCGTATGTCTGGCCTTTCATGTCCA
>CAYYXF010000108.1:0-1551 GCA_964475545.1 uncultured Candidatus Bathyarchaeia archaeon
AACAATGTTTTCTCTAACGTGCGCATTGCGCTGCATGGAAGGGGAAAAATCTATGGCAGGTAGTATGTTCGAGAAAAGTGAAGCTTTTGCATTTAAGCTAGACTCAGAAGATCCTCTTGCCGAATATCGCCACGGCTTCTATGTTCCAAAGGGCACAATCTATGTGGACGGTAACTCCCTAGGCCTCCTGTCTAAAGGGTCAAAGGCTTCTGTCTTGCGTGTGCTTAATGAATGGAAAACTCTTGGCATAAGAGGGTGGCTTGATGCCAAGCAACCGTGGTTCTACTTTGCTGAGGAACTTGGAGCCATGTGCGCGAAACTCGTAGGTGCTGAGCCTGAGGAAGTTGTAGCCACGGGCACAACCACTGTTAACATACATTCGCTTGTGAACACTTTCTATCAGCCTGATGGAAGGAGAAAGATTCTAGCGGATCCGCTCACTTTCCCCACAGACATTTACGCTCTTAGAAGTGTGGTGAGGCTGAGAGGCTTCGATCCTGGCCGAGACGTGGTTCTTGTTCCAAGCAAGGATGGTCGTTTTCTGGATGAGGACAGGATCGTCGAGATGATGGGTGAAGATGTTGCGCTTGCCTTCCTTCCATCAGTGCTGTATAGGAGTGGTCAGCTGCTTGACATGAAACGGCTTACGAAAGAGGCACATGAGAGAGGGATTCTGATAGGTTTTGATTGCTCTCACTCTGTGGGTGTTGTACCGCATCAGCTTGACAAGTGGGGTGTAGATTTTGCTCTTTGGTGCAGCTACAAGTACCTGAACGGCGGACCAGGAGGAACAGCTTTTCTATACGTGAACAAGAAACATTTTGATCGTGAACCTGCTCTTGCTGGCTGGTTTGGATACGTGAAAGAGAAGCAGTTTGACTTGTCTATTGACTTTGAGCATTCCAAAAGTGCGGGAGGATGGCAGATATCGTCGCCTGCAATCTTAAGTTCAGCCCCTCTGGAAGGTTCTCTCAAAACTATTCTTAAGGCTGGAATAGAAGCCGTAAGGGAGAAATCATTGAAGCTGACTTCGTATCTCATCTATCTGATCGATGAAATTCTCTCCGAGAAACCATACAATTTCTCAACTGGAACGCCGAGGGAAGCGGAGCGAACAGGCGGACACGTCGCGGTTGAACATGAAGAGAGCATGAGAATAAGTGAAGCTTTGAGAGCGCGACACGTGATTTCTGACTTCAGACCGCCAAACGTCATACGGATTGCCCCCATACCACTCTATAACACCTATCATGAGGTTTGGAGGATAGTGCAACATCTGAAGGCAATAATTGACAAAGAAGAATACGAGAAATTTCCAAAGGAGAGAAAGAAAGTATCATAGAAGCGTCAACTGCAAGAGCCATAATAGAAAAATGGCTGAAACCGCAAAGTCTTCCCGGTGGGACAAGGCATGAAAACAGCCTATGATGCAATTTGGGGTTTCAAAGAAGATATTGTAGAGCTGAGAAAAGACTTCAAAGAACACATTCTAAAGGCACATACTTCTCAGCCTGTTGGCATACCCCTTCACAGATATGAAGGGCAACTAGC
>CAYYXF010000108.1:1651-4231 GCA_964475545.1 uncultured Candidatus Bathyarchaeia archaeon
GTAGAAAGGACGAAGGGTGAAGAAGCTCGAATACGCATCTTCAAAGAATATTGCCCGGGACTAAGAGGAATCGAAGAGTACTCACACCTCATAATTCTCTACTGGTCCCACCTGAGAGACAACGACAAAGAAAGACAAACCCTACTGGTTTTTCCCAGAAGACACGAGGTAAACGTTGAAAAAGGAGTCTTCGCCTGCAGAAGCCCATCCCGCCCTAACCCAATAGCCCTCTGCATAGTACAACTCCTCAAAACTGACAAATGCGTCCTGACTGTCAAGGGGCTCGACGCCTACGAAGGCTCACCCATAGTAGACATCAAACCATACCTCCCCAGAGCAGACTCCATCCCAAACGCCGAAGCCCCACCATGGACCGAAAAAGGCCCACAAACCTAACACGCCCGCGTGCATAGAAAAATTGAAATCCACATCAACACAAAACAAGTGCAGAAGCCTGCAAACATGAAAGACTGGGTAAACAAGCTATTCATCGAGCGTTCTGACCTTTTCTTGAAGCTCATGAACCAGAGATGGCCAAAGACTGAGGAACCCGTGAATGGAATGGTGAAAGTGCTTGACGGTTTTGGGATCAAGTCAGGCAGACTGCTTGACTTGTGCTGTGGCAATGGGCGGATCTCGGTTTTCATGGCCAAGAAAGGTTTTCGAGCCGTTGGAGTAGACATTTCGAAAGCTTTCCTAGAAGACGGCAAGAGAAAAGCCAAAGAGCATGGAGTTTCTGACAGAGTCACTTTTGTTGAAGGCGACGTGAGAAGGCTAGAGGATATTCTCAAAGCTCCGCAGCCTTTTGACGTAGTAGTCAATGCCTGGACATCCATCGGATTCTTTTCGCAAGATGACGATCTGAAAATCTTCAAACAAGCTCGCAGTCTCTCAAGAGAAGGAGCAATACTCTTTGTCGTAGAGACAATGCACACGGAATATCTGTCGATCAAATTTTACCCCACTTCCTACGCAGAAATCGATGGCTTATTGATGCTCGAAGACAGAAAGTATGACCCCGTGAGTGCCAATGTCAAAACATCCTGGATCTTCTACAAGAAACGCGGACAGAACCTGGAGTTCATTGACAGAGTAGAAATCGAACATCACATCTACAGCCTCAGCGAGCTTTCTTCACTTCTCAAAAGGGCAGGCTGGGAAACCGTCGCCTCCTACGGCAGCATCTCAACATTACAACCGATGAGCCCGTTAACTAGCCTAAACATAGCAGCAAAAGCTACATGACTCTCCTCTAGTGCCCTTCAATCATTCCAGAGAACGATTTGTTTTATATAGTAGCAAAAGACCAGAATCTGCCTTAAAGGTACAAACCATGAAGAGGGTTGACACGAAAATGAGGAAGGCAACTTCAGGTATGATCTTGATGCTGCTAATGCTGTGCATGGTGACTTTCACGATGGACTTTCGCACGGCTAAAGCAAGTGGAACCATTTACATTAGACAAGACGGGACAGTCGATGGCACAGACAGAATCGATCGCGCGGGAACCGTCTACACTTTCGCGGGCAACATCAGTGATTCCATCGTTGTGGAAAAATCCGGCATCACAATTGACGGGGCAGGCTACACTCTTCGAGCCGGAACAACCGAAAATGGAATAGACCTTACAGGAAGATCCACCGTGACTATAAGAAATGTGAGAATAATACAATGCTTAGATGCGGTTCGACTTTCAGGATCCACGCGTAACAACATAACTGCAAACATAATGACAGACAACAGCGATGACGGCATCGACATTCGCGACTCCTCGGATTACAACAGCATAGTCAACAACACCATAGTAAGCAACCATGGCGATGGCATCGAACTCTGGGAATCCTCGTACAACGACATTGCCAAGAACAACATAAGCCAAAACACACTTCACGGAATCTGGATCTACGATAACTCGAACCACAACGACCTCACTGAAAACTCGATAGCCGAAAACCACTATGACGGCATCGGTCTTCTATCATCTTCAAACTACAACACTATCAGAAACAACACCATAGAAAAAAATCATGATGAGGGAATAACTGCGACAAGCTCCCACGATAATTCCATCTACTACAACAACTTCCTGAATAACACATACCAGACCTACGCCGATAACTCAGTGAATACGTGGGATAATGGCTACCCGTCTGGCGGCAACTACTGGAGCGACTACAATAGCACAGACTTGTACAGCGGCTTCTATCAGAACGTCACTGGCAGTGATGGAGTAGGAGACACACCATACACTATAAACGCGAACAACCAGGACCGCTTCCCGCAGTTTCGAGTAAGTGCAGGTAGTGGCTTTGACTTGACGCTATTGGCGATTGTCATCGTAGTCGCTGCGGTTTGCGTCACAGCTGCTGCAGCTCTGATACTGAGGAAAAGGAAGCCTCAGGTTCCTTCCGCGCCTCCGCCTCCGCCACCGCCGCCATCTCAGACCGCGCCTGCCGATTCAGCAGCGCGCGCTTATTTAGCATAGGACCGTTATATGGAACCGCAGGTAAGCAGGAGGGGAAGTCTTGAAGGACACTGAGTTGAGGCTCATTTCTGAGCTTATGAAGAACAGCCGTAGAA
>CAYYXF010000109.1:0-4199 GCA_964475545.1 uncultured Candidatus Bathyarchaeia archaeon
GTTCCGCCGTCTCCAGCTAAGGCAATGACGTCAACTTGCTCATCCTTTATTCTTCCCTTCTTTCTCAGAATCTTCAGTGCTGTTTCTATTCCTGCCGCGTTTGCTCCAGCAGTCTCAAATGCCGTGTGTAGCCAGGGCACAGCCCACGACGTGTAGGGGTAGATTGTCGCGGATACTTCCATACATCCAGTTGCGTTTGTCACGATTGTCGGTCCTCTCGTTGCCTTCATTATCAATCTTAGAACGGTTGCTGGTGCACATCCTGCGCACGCTCTGTGTCCTGACATGAACAGCTCTGGTTTCTCAGCGATGTCTTTTGCAGTGAATTTTCCTTCAGAAAAACTCATTCATCTTTTCCTCCTTGTCCCTCCCTTATTCCAATGTAACGGATTTTCTCTTCAACCCGCTTAGTTTGGACTATCTTCTGCAAGTCTTCGAAGACCTTGCGTATTTGGCGCGGGCTTGTGTCTCTTCCACCGAGCCCATAAATGTAGTTGACTATGCTAGGATGAGTTGAAAAATCATAAAGGGCATGCCTGGTCTCTTGGTAGACTGCTCCGCCGTTTCCGCCGAAACTCATACTTCTATCCATAACTGCAATGGCCTTCACTTTGGCAAGAGCCTTGGCTATATCTTCTGCCGGAAACGGTCTGAAAGTACGTATTCTAAGCAGACCTGCTTTGACGCCATTGAGCCTAAGCTCGTCAACGACAGTTTTCACTGTTCCTGCGGTTGAACCTATGCAAACGATTGCTATTTCAGCATCGTCAATCTGGTACTCTTCAATCAATCCATTGCCGTAGTATCTTCCACTAAGCTTTCCGTATTCTTCATTAATTTGCGTGATTGTTCTTAACGCGTTTCTCATGGCTTCCTCTTGTTGCCGTTTAAACTCAAAATAATAGTTCGGCATGGCAACTGGCCCCATTGTCATCGGATTCGCTGGATCCAGCTTGTACGGGACAGTTCTGCCATCATGTGTGAGAACAGTTGGCAATTGGCGCGTTCCAACGAACCTTTTGACAACATTGTCCCCGAGAACCTGCACGTTTTCAAGCGTGTGGCTGAGCGTGAAGCCGTCTAACCCAACCATAACAGGCAACTGAACATCCAAATGCTCGCCAATTCTGAACGCCTGGAACATCGAATCGTAGACTTCCTGCGCATTCTCAGCGTAGATTTGTATCCAGCCACTGTCACGCTGCGCCATCGCATCTGAATGATCGCCATGAATATTCAACGGCGCCGACAGAGCTCGGTTTGCAATAGCCATAACCACGGGTGCCCGGCATCCTGAAGTCACAAAGAGCATTTCATGCATCAGCGCGAGACCTGCAGAAGCTGAAGCCGTAAAGGTTCTAGCGCCCACGGCAGCTGCGGCAAGACATGCGGCCATAGCGCTGTGCTCGGACTCTGTGCACATAAATTCTGTGTTCACTTCACCGTTAGCGACGTATTCGCTAAACTTTTCGACGATTATGGTTTGAGGCGTGATGGGGTAAGCTGCCACAACGTCAACATCTGCTTGCTTCGCCGCAAAGGCAACAGCTTCGTCGCCGTTAAGACCCATTATTTCCTGTTTGGCAACACTTTTCATTTCTCACACACTCCTCCTAAATCCTCATTACGATAGCCTTCGTGGGGCACTCGTTAGCGCATATTCCGCAACCCTTGCAGAAGCTGAGGTCAAACTCAATATCCCCCTTTTCAGGCTTCCAATGTATGGCTCCATCAGGACAGAAAATTGTGCATAACAGGCATTTCGTGCACTTCTGCAAGTCCCTTTCAGGATGGTATGTCTTCCAGTCGCCAGTTAAGTATGTCATGCTTGATTTCCAGCATACCCCCGCTGGCGAGATTTCCTTCCAGCCCTTTTCTTTTGAACTCACTCCGATTTTACCCCCTCATAAGCCTCCTTCACAACCGCAAAGTTCTTCTCTGCCACGTCAGGTCTGAACCTTCCCTTAACCATCGTTTCAACGGTTTTCAGACTAACTATTCCTGTCACACGAGCAACGGCCCCAAGCATGGCCGTATTAGTTATGGGCATGCCTAAGATTCTTATAGAGATCTCCGTGGCGGGCACGGTCCAGAGTTTACCTTCGTTAGAGCCCAGTTGCCTTCTAATTGCTGCTGGATCATCCTTTGTGTTGACCACAATGTGTCCGCCGTCTTCTCCTAGTCCATCAGCAACGTTAACTGACTTCAGCAACGTCGGATCTAAAACAGCCACAACGTCAGGGTTATAAACTGCGCAATGCAGGCGAATAGGTTCGGTGCTAATCCTTGTGAAAGCAGTCACAGGTGCACCCATTCTTTCGGGCCCGAACTCCGGAAACGATTGAATGAACTTCCCTTCAGCAATGGCGGCCCTCGCCAGGAGTTCGCTTGCAGTCCATGCACCTTGTCCGCCCCTACCATGCCACCTGACTTCCAGGATCTTCTTCAAGCTGACTTAACTCTCCAATAGCGTTTCAACCTAATTGGAAAATCCAGCATATACACTTTTCTAGGTTAACGCGAGAAACGAGACATTGGTCAAGGCAAGTCTTTTAAGAAAAAACAGTGATGGCTTCATTTGGAGGGCCACTGTATTGAGCGACGACATAGTCCTAACGGCTGACAGCACTCTAATGAGTGACTACCACCGCAACGAGTTCCTAGGATTCGGAACATGCGCACCTCCAAATTTCATTCCAGACCAGCTGTTCATGTGGCTATTCTTTCCTCCGATCAAAACAGAAAGGGACATTCCGGCAGCAGCTCCATACGGCTTGAGGAAGATTGAAGCACAGCTACTAAGCATAGGCTTCAAAGTCCGAACTGTCGCTCCGAATGATCTTAAGAGGCATGTGGCTGAAGCAAAGGTTCTAGGCATACACGTCATGGACCCATTCGGGCTAGGACCAGCCTCAAGCACGCTGGCCTTCATCCTAAAGAAAGAACCGTTTCTTGCACGACACTTCCGCGCGCTGCTGAATCGCCCAGAGGTTAGAACCGCTAAGAAACGTGGCCTAAAAATCATTGTTGGCGGTCCAGGCGTCTGGCAATTCCAGTATAGACCTAAATTCGTTGAGAAACATGGGATAGACTGCATACTTTCCGGCGAAGCCGAAAATGTTGCTGGAAAAATCTTTAGAGCTGCGATCGACGGTCAACCTCTGCCGAAGTATTATGAGACTAGAATTGAAGAAACCCCTAAGCTAGACGAGATTCCTGACATAGTGAACCCTTCGGTTAACGGCTTAGTCGAAATCGGTCGAGGATGTTGTCGAGGCTGTCAATTCTGCAGCGTAACGGTGAGACCTCTACGGTGGTATCCGATCGAGAAGATATGCCGAGAGATAGACGTTAACAAAGTCGGCGGCATGAAGGGCGTAGTCCTTCACGCAGAAGATGTCATGCTCTTCGGGTCCAAGAACACTTTGCCAAACGACGAAAAGCTTACGAAGCTTCACGAAGTGGTTGTGAAGAAGGGTGAAGGTATAACTTGGAGCCATTGTTCACTCGCGGCCGTCGCATCTGCCCCCAGACTCTTCTCGAAAATCGCCGAGACCATAAAGCAAAAACAGTCATGGTGGGGAGTTGAAATAGGCATCGAAACCGGCTCACCGAGGCTTGTAGAAAAGATCATGCATGCAAAAGCTCACCCCTTCAAGTCAGAACAGTGGCCGGAAATCGTGCGCACTGGAATGGGGCTAATGCATGACAACAACCTGGTGCCTGCGGGCACGCTGATTGTGGGAAGCCCAGAAGAAACTGAAGAAGACATCATAAGAACCATGGAACTGATAGATGACCTGAAGGACTGCAGAAGCCTCATTGTGCCGCTGTTCTTCGTACCGATGGGCAGAATGAAACACGAAAACTGGTTCAAAGGTACGCAAGTAACAGAACTCCATCGAGAGCTACTGATAAAATGTCTTGAGCATGATTACTATTGGCTCTACAACTTGATCAATTTGTCTTTTTCTGAAAGATGGCAAGGAAAGGTACTGACACCATTCTACAAACTCTTCGCATCTATAGCTAAACACAAAGCAAAACATTCTGGAATCAATCTGACTTTGAATGGCTAGACTTAAATACGACCACAAAACTCAAAACTTAGCATCAAACACGAGCCGCCGTAGCTCAGCCCGGTAGAGCGGCTGGCTGTTAACCAGTCGGTCATAGGTTCAAGTCCTATCGGCGGCGCC
>CAYYXF010000110.1:0-4170 GCA_964475545.1 uncultured Candidatus Bathyarchaeia archaeon
TTATATTAGTTTATGATGATCTTCGCTTCCGCGAGCACGTGATTGTCTAGTCTAAATGCAGCAAAAACAATATAGAACCACAACCCGTAGAGTATTGAAGAAAGTTCGCTACGCAAAGGCTATGAATGTTTTGAGGGTGGCAAATGCAGAAATCCTACTCAAAAATGCTTGGAATAGTCGGAAAACCTAACACTGGCAAATCAACGTTTTTCTGCGCATCAACCCTAGCGCCAGCCGAAATAGCAAACTATCCATTCACGACAATAAAGCCGAACAGAGGAGTCGGATACGTAAGAACACCCTGCGTTCATGAAGACTTCAACGTCAAAGACAATCCCGTAAACTCGCTCTGCCTAGATGGCGTGCGACTCATCCCAGCAGAATTCATCGACTGCGCAGGACTAGTTCCCGGAGCTTGGGAAGGAAGAGGGTTGGGAAACCAGTTTCTGGACGAAATCCGCAAGGCAGACGCTTTGATCCACATAGTAGACGCCTCAGGAGGAACTGACAGCGAAGGGAGACTATGCAAGCCAGGCGAGCACGACCCACTGGAAGATGTGAAGTTCCTAGAACACGAAATAACCATGTGGATGGCAAACATACTCAAAAAAGACTGGCCAAAGATCGCCAGAACAGTTGAAGCTGAAACAAAAGACCTTTTCTCCATGCTTGAAGAACGACTGAGTGGCCTATCAATAAAGAGAAACCACATCATCGAAGCATCGAGAAAAGCAGGGCTGAACATGGACAAACTCACAAGCTGGAGCGAAGATGACTTCCTGAAATTCGTGGACACATTGAGGCAGATAGCCAAGCCAATGATAATAGCAGCAAACAAGATGGACGTACCATGCGCTGAAGAGAACTTGGAAAAACTGAAAAAATCAAACTACATCGTCATTCCATGCTGCGCAGAAGCCGAGCTTGTACTGAGAAGAGCCGCAGAGAAGCAGTTGATAGACTATAGGCCAGGCGACTGCAACTTCAAGATTCTCCACCCAGAAAAGCTGAGTGAAAGCCAGCTTAAAGCACTGGAAACCGTCAGGGAGAAGATTCTGCTTCAGTTTGGGTCAACTGGAGTACAGGAAGCTGTGAACACGGCTTTCTATAAGCTCTTGAGCATGATCACGGTCTATCCCGTTGAGGACTTGGAGCACCTAGCAAATCACAATGGGCAGGTTCTCCCAGATGCCTATCTTGTGCCCTACGGAACGACAGCACGTCAACTAGCCTACATAATTCACACGGAGTTAGGCGAGGGTTTCATCTACGCCGTTGAGGCAAGAGAAAGAAAAAGGGTCGGCGAAGATTACGTGCTCAAAGACAGAGATGTTCTCTCGATAGTGAGCGCAAAGAAAAGAGCCTAGCCTCATGCGCCGAAGCGTCTTTTGCGGTTCTGGAAAGTCCTCACAGCCCGCAAGAGGTCTATCAGTCGGAAATCAGGCCAATAAACGTCTAAAAAGCAGAGCTCGCTGTAGGCCGATTGCCACAGCAGGAAGCCGCTCAGCCTTTCTTCTCCTGAGGTTCTTATGATCAAGTCTGGGTCCTGTTTCGGCAAGTGTGCCGTGTACAAGTGCCGCTCGAACATTGCCTCATCAACTTCTTCTGGGCTCAGTTTTCCAGCGTCAACTTCCTCAGCGATTTTTCGCGCAGCGTCCACGATTTCCGCCCTGCCGCCGTAGGCGAAGGCAAAATTCAAGAAGTGTTCACCGTAGTCCTGCGTTGTCTTTTCCACGCTGCGAATTACTTCCTGCAAGTCGGCGGGCAACAGGCTAGTCCGACCTATCACTTTCACACGGACTTTGCTTTTTCGTATGCGCTCGTCCGTCAGTATTTTCCGCAGGTTTTCGCTGGCAATGCGCATTATTTCTGCGACTTCCCCGTTTGAACGGTTGAAGTTTTCCATCGAAAAGGCATAAAGAGTTATGGATTTGACGTTAAGCTTCAAACACCAATCAACCAGTTGCTCAACTTTCTCGGCGCCTTTCTCGTGCCCAGACCACGGATTGAGAGCTTTGTCTGTGGCCCATCTTCGATTTCCGTCCAGAATTATTGCGATATGTTCGGGTTTGACTCCGCTCCTAACCTGCCGCCACAGCCATTTTTCATAGAGTTTGTAGGCGCCGATCGTCGAAAGAAGCGTTTTGAACATCATTCAAACCTCGCGTTTTGCAGTGTGCTGGCGCAGGTGCAATTGTCTCCGCGTTTGTAGGGTAAGCTTCTGACACTCTCAATCAAGACTTCCTTCACTTTGGGAAGAATATGCTTGGAGATCGATGCAACCTCGGAAGCTATCAGTCGCTGCTGTAAGCCGGCAGCCATGTTCGAAACGTAACATATGCTTGCATAGCACATTTGAAGTTCTCGCGCAAGCACAACCTCTGGAAAGCCGGTCATGCCCACAACGTCGCAGCCTACGCGCCTGAAGATCTCAATCTCTGCCGGTGTTTC
This sequence comes from uncultured Candidatus Bathyarchaeia archaeon, assembly GCA_964475545.1. Lineage (GTDB taxonomy): Archaea > Thermoproteota > Bathyarchaeia > Bathyarchaeales > Bathycorpusculaceae > DASPTR01. The sequence goes on from CAYYXF010000110.1 coordinate 2,452, forward strand.
AAAACGAGGACCTTCAGTGCATACTAGAACTGCCTCCTCCCAGACGTTTAAGTTATGCTTTCTTGCGTTTTCGATTAGCAGTTTTCGTATTTCTGGACAGTAAGCCTTCGAAACGTCAATGTGTGTTACTGGGGCATTGTCGTAGAATGTTGTGGGACGGAATTTTGTGAAGTCCGCGAAGTCATGGGGGACAACTATGTCTCCGGGTTTGAAATCCTGGTTTATCGCGCCTACAGCATTGGTGGCCAAGATTCTTTCAACGCCCATTTTGTGTAATGCGTAGATGTTTGCTCTGTAGTTTACCTTGTGCGGTGGAATGGAATGATCAGGACCGTGTCTGGAAAGAAGAAGCACGTTCCTGTCATGCATCTTTCTGATGAAAAGTGATGTGACTGTTCCATAAGGGGTTCTTAAACGCGTCTGCCTTGCGCTTTTGAGAAGGTCTTCGAAGCCTGTGCCTCCGATTATTGCGAGTTTAGCTTTCTCCAAACTCTTCGACCTGCTCTGCTGTCTCACGGAAGAATTCTCTCGAAGATCTGTGAACGACAAATATGACTAGGACCGAGGCTATTCCTATCATGATGCCTACGATAACGGTGAAGATGAGCTTTTCATAACCGCTATCGGGCCTTATCAGCAGGTCAGAGGTTGCGTCTAAGATCTGTCTTGACCATCCAACGGTAACAATGAGAGCGGCGTTGCGGAGTAGTCTCGTGTCACGTTCGAGATACCAGCGTATGGCTCTTCCCAGAAGGGCCACGCATATGCCTGCAACCATCAGGGTCATTGAGTCTTTGATGAAGTATCCAGTCAATTGGGGAAGAATGCTGACCCAGCCTGCAAAGTCGACTGGCGTCTGGCCTATTGCCACGTATGCTGCGGCAGCTGTCCATCCCAAGTAAGCGCTTAGTGTTATGCATAGGGCGCCGGCTACTAGGGAGAAGTTGGAGATTTGCACTCGAAGAGGTGGGGGCGAGTATTCCTTGGTCCACTTGTAGAAGTTTTTGACTGCCCTGTCGGCTCCAAAGCCCTTTATGACTAGTACGATGCTGAGGACGAAGGTGAATACCATCCAGAATATGGAAAGCACGTTGAAGATCCAGAGGATACCTGCGATTAGGACGAGTATGCCGGGGACGCCTAATATGAAGCGAGAGTAGCGCGGGTTGTCCACGATCATTCTTAAGTATCTTGAGAATAGGGCGGCGGTCTCCTCAATTGATTCGCTGTGTTTCACGACTATTCTGCTTACAGATGAGACGAGCACCCTGGATTGCACTAGTGGAAGGACCGCTTCGTCTGAGTAGCCGTCTACTACTAGGATGACTTCGCTTGCAGGAAAAGAGCTGAGGAGTTCGCCTAATTCAGCGACTATTTTTCTGTCTGCTCCGACTCCCCCCAGTTCGGATCCAGATATTGTGGCGATTTCGAATGTTTCTTTAGGGTCATTTTCTTCTTTTAGGCGGTCGTAGATTCTGACGGCTTCGAACATGGCGTTTGCATCTGGCTCTTCAGGGTCGCTTAATGCTAGTTTCACTGCGGCGTCGAGGTTTTCTTTTCTTCCGACAACTGGTGTTTTAACCTCGGCTTTTGCTCCTATATCGCCGTCTCTGTCAACGCATAGTACAACGATTCGTTTTTGCTCGATGTCTTCTGGTTCTTCTTTCACCATGTTGTTCTCTATTCCCGTATAATCAGAGCATGCTTCACTTTAATCTT
>CAYYXF010000111.1:0-4067 GCA_964475545.1 uncultured Candidatus Bathyarchaeia archaeon
CTATTCTCATTTTGTGCTCAGGCGAAACACGCGCATAGATTACGACTTTCTGAACGATATCAGCTAACTGTTCGTCGCTCAGCTTTTCCAGTTCCTCCCCGGTCAGGACATTTCCTTCTTCTTCGTTCTCGCCGAGCAAGTTGAGTTCTTTAGCAACAGCTACAGCCGTGAGTCTATGGTCGCCCGTCACCATCACAACATTAATTCCCGCTTTTTTACAGGTGTATATTGCTTCTTTGACTTCTTCCCTGGGCGGGTCGATCATGCCCATGATACCGACGAATACGAAGTCTTTCTCGATTTTTTCATCGCAAGTGTTTACCGTTTCTGGCAGTTCTTTGAAGGCGAAGCCCAAGTTTCTCAAAGCTTGTCTTGCCATAGCCTCATTCACTTTAAGTATTCCCGTTCGATCGTCTTCAGTCAGTTTACTGATTTTCCCGTTCGTCAGAACCTTTGTACATTTACTTAGAACTATTTCGGGCGCTCCTTTCATGTAGGCCGTTTTCTTCCCTCCGGAAGTGATGTGCATGGTTGTCATGCGCTTTGTTTCCGAAGAGAATGGGATTTCACCGACGCGAGGCTGCTGTTTTTCCATATCTTCCTTCCATAGCCCGGCTTTCGCTGACGCAACTATTAATGCGCCTTCAGTCGGATCTCCTTTGATTATCCATCTTTCTGTGGCTGTGTCTTTTTCCAGCTTAGCATCATTACACAGTGTTGAGGCAGTCAGAAGTGTGCGGAGTTGCTCGTTTTTCAGATCGATCTTTCGATCTTCGACTAGGAAGTTGCCTTCAGGCTCGTAGCCGACTCCTGTGACTTTCATGACTTGATCTTCTACGTAGATTCTTTGAACTGTCATTTCGCCTTTTGTCATGGTTCCCGTTTTGTCTGAACATATTACGCTTGTGCAGCCCAACGTTTCGACGGCTGGGAGCTTCTTCACTATGGCGTGGACTCTAGCCATTCGGTACATGCCGACAGCAAGGGCGCCAGTGACAATTGCTGGCAATGCTTCAGGAACGGCTGCCACGGCTAGGCTGATTCCCCACAGAATCATGTCGATGATATTGCGCCCCTCAACTATCCCTATTACCCCGACTCCGAGGCAAATGGCTACAGACAGAATGCCGATCCATTTGCCGATAGACTGAGTTCTTTTTTCAAGCGGGGTTTCCTCTTCCTCAGTCATTTGCACCATTTTGGCTATTTTTCCAAATTCTGTGTTCATGCCAGTGGTTGTCGCAACTGCTTTTCCTCGGCCATAGACAACAACGGTTCCGGTAAAAGCCATGTTGCGCCGGTCATTGAGTGCGGTTTCCTCTTCACAAGCATCAACATTCTTGTTTACTGGCGAGGATTCACCGGTTAATGATGCTTCATCGACTTTGAGGTTGACGCTTTCGATAAGTCGCGCATCAGCTGGAACCTTGTCCCCTGTGTATAAGAGTATGACGTCGCCAGGCACGATTTGGCTGGTGGGGGCTTTCACCTCTCTTCCATCCCGCAGTATTGCTGCGGTTGGCGCCGTCATCTTCTTTAGAGCTTCCACAGCCTTCTCAGAACGGAACTCTTCGACAAACCCCAGTATGGCGGTTGCTAAGACTATAGCGATAATGACTATGGCGTCGACGATTTCGCCTACAGCAAGAGAAAGTGCCGTGGCAATCAGCAATATGATGATAAGTATGTCAGTGAACTGTTCCAAAAGCATCTTTATTGGAGAGGCGCGTTTCTCTTTTTTCAGTTCGTTCGGTCCATATTCAGCCAATCGTCTTTGTGCTTCTGTTTGGCTCAAACCAGTTTCGGCAGAGTTCAATTCCTTTAGCGTTTCTTGAGGGCTTTTCGCATGCCAGGATTTTGAAGTCAACTCGATCCTTCTCCAGCAGACGTAGAAGCCTATCATTTTGAAGTGACGAGATATATTCTTTTCTAGGCGGCGAAGCTTGACAAATAGGTTTATAAGAGATTTCGGAACAAATTACAGCTTCTTTAAAAATTGGGTGATGACGGAAGGAGATACTAATGATTGAAACTGGAGTGTGGATCTTAGCACCTTTGTCGGCGTTGATCTCAATTTTGGTTGGATTGTACTTCTACAACTACGTTAACAAACAAGATAGCGGGACTGAAAGGATGAAGGAAATTTCTGACGCAATTAGGGAGGGAGCTGCGGCCTTCATTAGAAGGGAATATACAACGCTGGCAATGTTCGTGGTGGTTGTAGCGATAGTGATCGCCATATTCTTGCCGCAGCCGTTGTGGGAGTCTCATGATCTCCTGCTTAACGTTCAGTTGCCAATAGCTTACATGTTTGGTTCATTCTGCTCGGCTTCAGCTGGTTACCTGGGGCTGAACATCGCGACCAAAGCTAACGCAAAAGTGGCGAATGCGGCAAAGGGTGGGTTGAACAAGGCGTTCCCAATTGGTTTCCGCGGCGGTGCGGTAATGGGGCTGTCGGTAGTCGGTGTTGGGCTTCTTGGAATCAGCATTGTGTATGCGCTTACAGGGATGGAAGGGACTCTTCCTGCAGTGTTGGCTTACAGCTTTGGAGCGAGTTCGCTTTCGCTTTTTGCCAAGGCTGGTGGGGGCATCTTTACGAAGACTGCGGACATAAGTGCGGACTTGGTTGGTAAGGTGGAGTTGGGGATTCCTGAGGATGATCCGAGAAATCCGGCGGTGATAGCTGATAACGTTGGGGACAATGTGGGTGATGTTGCTGGCATGGGGGCAGATCTCTTCGACTCGTACGTTGCAAGTGTGGTTGTGGTGATGATTCTTGGTGTGGGGCTTGGCATCACTAATACCTATGTGCAGATACCGCTCGTGTTTGCGGGACTAGGCATATTGGCTGCAGTGTTGGGTGCTTTGACGGTCAGGGTGGGACCTAAAGGTAACCCTGGAGCGGCGTTGAACAGAGGTACGTATGTGACGTGTATGATCTTTGGGATTCTGACTGCTATAGCAACATGGTATCTTGGGTATCAATGGCAGCTTTGGGGGGCAACACTCGTGGGCCTTGCGGCTGGAATAATAATCGGGGTGACTAGTGATTACTTTACTTCGGAAGATAAGGCGCCGGTTTTGAAGACGGCTGAAGCGTCTGAGACTGGTGCTGCATTGAATATTTTGACTGGGTTCTCGTATGGTTTGCGCAGTGTTATTTTTCCGTTGATCGGAATAGCCGTGGCTGCGGCCGTCGCATACAAAATATGTGAACCCATAGGCGCTGGATATGCCGTTTATGGAATTGCTCTTGCGTCTCTTGGTATGCTTTCTATTGTTGGTTTGACGGTTTCGAATGATGCGTATGGTCCGATTGTTGACAATTCCAAAGGGATTGCTGAGCAGTCTGGGCTTAGTGAGGATGTGATTGCTATTACGGATGAGCTAGATTGTGCTGGGAATACGGCTAAGGCGATAACCAAGGGATTTGCGATAGGCGCGGCGGGATTGACTGTGATTGCGTTGCTGGCTGCTTTTCAGGAATTAGCTTCTAGGGCTGGCAATGCTGTCGTTTTTGATATTATGGATCCGATTGTTCTACTTGGTGCGTTGATAGGTGTTGCTGTTCCTGCGGTGTTCTCTGCGATGGTTATGCTTGGCGTGGGCAGAAATGCTACTAGGATGATTGCTGAGATTAGGAGGCAGTTCAGGGAGATTCCAGGCTTGAAAGAGGGCAAGGCTGGTGTGAAGCCTGACTATGCGAAGTGTGTTGATATTGCTACGGTTGGGGCTTTGCGTGAGCTTATGCCTGCGAGTATAATGGCAATTGCTGCGACTTTAATTATTGGGTTTGTCGGTGGAATCAAGGCGCTTGGTGGTCTGCTTGCGGGATCTATCTTCTCCAGTTTGCTGTTGGCTCTGTTGATGTCTAATGCTGGTGGGCTTTGGGACAATGCTAAGAAGCTGATTGAGTCTGGGAAGCATGGTGGGAAGGGTTCTGATGCGCATAAGGCGGCCGTGTGCGGTGATACGGTTGGTGATCCGTTCAAGGATACGGCTGGACCTTCGTTGAATACGATGATCACAGCGATGTCTTTGATTGCTTCGATGTTTGCGGTGTTGAT
>CAYYXF010000112.1:0-4060 GCA_964475545.1 uncultured Candidatus Bathyarchaeia archaeon
CAGCTTAGGGCGAGGTATGGAGGGTTCAGTCAAGGGGTCAAAGGGCCTTTCTCAAGCTGAGGCTGAAAGAAGACTTGAACAGGTCGGGCCAAATCAGTTCGTTGAGCCTCAAAGGATAAATTTCCTCGGTATCGCAAAAGAAGAAGTAACTGAACCCATGATATTGCTGTTGCTCGTTGTTGGCGTAGTCTACACGGTTTTCGGAAGCCTGCAAGATGCCTTGACAATCTTCAGTATTATCTTCATACTGGTTTTTGTCGAAATCTGGAACGAATATCGCGCCAAAAAAGCCATTTCTGCGCTTTCCGAGTTGGCGGCTCCAAAAACTAGAGTCCTGCGAGATGGCATAATCGTTGAGGTTGAAGCTGAAAAAGTCGTTCCTGACGACATTTTGGTTTTCACCCAGGGCACACGAATCGCTGCCGACTGCAAATTCGATGTGGCCTATGATATTCAGGTTGATGAGTCAGTATTGACAGGCGAATCCCTTCCCAAAGAGAAGAATGTCGGAGACGATGCTTTGGCTGGAACCTTGGTTCTCTCAGGCGAGGGAGAAGGAGAAGCGTATGCCACTGGCAAAAACACTAGATTGGGTAAGATCTCCGTCCTTGCTCAAAGAATTAAACCTCCGAAGACACCATTACAACTGGCAATGAAGTCGCTGTCGAAGACTCTTGCTTGGGTCGCTCTCTTCTTCAGCATTATCGTGCCGTTCTTGGGTTTCCTGCGCTTTGGACCACAGGATCTTGTCACGCTGATTCTGACGGGGCTTGCACTTGCTTTTGCCGCCATTCCTGAAGAATTGCCGATCATCATCACGATGATCTTGGGATTGGGCTCCTACAGACTTTCACAGAAGGGGTTTCTGGTCAAGAAGCTCAAAGCCGCAGAAGTTCTGGGTGACGCGACCGTTATCCTCACTGACAAGACAGGAACAATCACTGAGAACAGAATGCAAGTTGCTCACATTTTTCCACGTAATGAAGAGACCAGAACGCTTGGTGCAGCCGCTGCCGCGTTGACCGAGATGTCATTGTCTCCCACCGACAGGGCAGTCTTGGAAAAAGCCGGCGAACTCGGAGTCAAAGTGAAGTTTGGGAGGGTTCTGCGCGAACGCGGTTTTGAGAGCAGTAAGCGAACCAAAGCTGTTTTACGTGAGAGAAATGGTGGTTTCTGGCTTTCGACTGTTGGAGCGCCGGAGGAAATTCTAAGCTCAGCAAACAGCAAAGACGATGTTAATGAAGAGCTCAGAAACGAAACAGCAAAAGGAATGAGAGTAATCGCTGTTGCAGAGAAGGCAGTCTTAGCTGAAGAAGCAGATTTGCCCTTCTCAGAGTTGGAGACAAATTGGGACTTCATGGGCTTGATTTCGATTGCTGATCCCCCACGACAAGGTGTCAAAGAGACCATAGCGACAATGCGCAAAGCAGGAATTAAGACTATAATGGTCACCGGTGACCATCCGCAAACCGCAGCCTACGTCGCAGAGAGTGTCGGCATCCCCTCAGAAACAGTGCTGACTGGAGAGGAGCTGGATAGGCTTACTGATGAGGAACTACAGAAGGCCGTGAGAGAGGTGTCCGTTTTTGCAAGGACAACGCCCGAGCATAAGTATCGACTTGTAAAGGCGTTGCATGCAAACAACGAAGTTGTCGCGGTGACCGGCGACGGAGTCAACGACACGTTGGCCTTAAAAGGAGCGGATGTCGGCATTGCAATGGGCGTAAAGGGAACTGATGCGGCTAAAGAAGCAGCGGATGTTGTATTGACCGATGATAATTTTGTGACCATCGGCCAAGCAGTTTTTGAGGGTCGCAAATTCTTTGATAACCTCAGAAAGGGACTGAAATATTATTTATCCTGCAAAGCGGCGCTAATCTCGATTTTTCTTCTGCCTCTGGCTCTAGGCGTGCCTCTGCCATTTGCTCCGATACAGATAATCGTGCTTGAACTCTTTATGGACCTCGCTGCCTCTGCAGGGTTTGTCACAGAACCCGCCGAAAAAACCATTTACGACCGAGCGCCAAGAAAACCAAAAGCAAAGTTTCCTGATTCAAAGATGATAATTGACATTGCAGTCTCCGGAGCAAGCCTATTTGCAGCCGTGATGCTTGCATACTTCTACGCAGGTTGGCAAAACCTTTCAGTTGTTGAAACACAGACTTTTGCTTTCGCCGCTTGGATAATGGGCCACGTGATCTTGGCCTTTGTTACACGCTCAGAAAAGGAACCGCTTTACATCTTGGGACCCCTGTCGAACAGGGTAATGGATCTGTGGGCAGTTCTTGCTTTCTCGTTCTTGCTCGTTGTAGTCAGTGTACCTTCAGTGGGTGTGCAGCTTAAGCTTTCAACGCTAACGGCCAGTCAGCTTGCCTTGATCTTCGTCTTCGCTCTTCTGGCTATTGCTTGGCGAGAAATCGCGAAAAGCTTGCTGTTTAGACCAGATTCAAAAGGGAAATAGTGTGCACTGCGAATCCAGAAGAAGTTTTCGACCCGCGCGTCTGTAGCGGGCGGGCTGGGATTTGCACCAGCATCCACGTGGAAGTCTCTCGCAATTCCCTTTTCTGTCAGCCCGCGCTGTGGGAGCGTGAAATTCTAATATAGGCACATGCTGTCAAATGTAAATGGGTCCGGAGATTATTATGGTGACGCTGATTGAGTGGTCGGCAGTTTTTTCTGCGTTGGCAGGTATCTCGGCAACGGTGTTTATCCTTCTTCAGCTTAGACATATGGACCGACATAGAGACCTTGAGATTTCTATGAAGTTGTTCGACTGGGCCGAGACCGAGGGGCTTCGCAAAGCCTTCAGATGGGTTGAAAGGGAATTCCAGTTTGAAGACTACGAGAAGTACAAGGCTGAAGTTGAAGAGGACTTCGAAGTCAGTGACTATCCCTACCAGGTCGAAGCCTTCTTTGAGGAGGTCGGTTTCCTGGTGAACAAAAAGTTCGTGGATATTGATGTGATCGTTGACCGTTTGGGCGCATACATAGTCTCGAACTGGAAGAAGCTGGAGCCATGGATACTTGTCATGAGGAAGGAAAGGGGCGACAAGACATTTGGCGAGCATTTCCAGAAGCTGTACGAGAAAACCGGTGCGTACATGAAAAGAAGCTAGGAAGCGCACCTTGTCTGATTGCTACGCGCGCTAATCACTTTGTACATCGATATTGTAGCCAAGCAGCGCCCAGTATGATTTAGTGCAAACAGCTTATGTATTCAGTCATGTTCATGTGGTTATGCATTTCGTCGCACCCGCTGTGAATGTCTCCCTGCATATACTGGGTTACGTTCATGTGAGTTAACATGCTTTCATCGCAGTCCATATGGTTATCTTGCCCCATGTGATGCCCCATTGATCCCATGAAGCCAGCGTTTTCCCTCATCGCTTGCGCGTGACTCAAACCAAACGCTAACCATAGCTGATGCTGCGACTGTTACCATTGAGGCTAGTATCAGAACTATAAGTGATCTGCTCACTTGCAGCTCAAACCTCCCTAGGCTCTTTGTGATTTGGCCTGCCTTGTTTTGTTCGTATCCAATGTTCAGCGTTCTCGTGAATGCCATGCGGACCGTGTTTAATCAGCGCAAAGTCTCCTATCAGGCCGAGGCCAAGTCCTGCAATCGGTGCAATGAGTGCCCAAGGTCCGCCCAGAATGGAGCCAACTGCAAAACCGGCAACTAATCCTAAACAACAAAACATTGTTATTTATCCCCTGTTCTGTGGACTTGTTTTTCCAGGGAGATCTCCAGTCTCTTCAGTTCCTCAAATTGCATGCTGATTTCCAATTCCAAAGCATGCTTCTTCTGCAGTTTCTCGTCAAGCTCACTTTTTAGCAGAACATGTCTTTCTTGTAGCAGCAATTGTGTGTTCATGTCTTTTCCACCTTTTTTGCTGTTGACAGAAACCTCTTCTTCGAGGATTCTCGCAAGGGTCTAGAGCAGCTGAAGGCCGAACTAAAGGAGAAAGGAGAGAGGAAACAAAAAGGATCTTCAACGTGTTCTAGACCTTGACGAGCCCTTTTGAAGAACAGGTTTTGCCGACTTGTTCTCAACCTCCAA
>CAYYXF010000113.1:0-4027 GCA_964475545.1 uncultured Candidatus Bathyarchaeia archaeon
TAAATGCCGCACACTACAGAATTTGGACGCTTGAAGCTTTAAATGCTAGGAAAACCTCGTTGCCCAAGCCAAGTTGCATCTCGTTGAAGGAACGCTTGGTTATTTGCACTACGAAGGGCTTGCCGGCGTTCACTCTGAGTTTTACGACAGAATCCAGATCCTGGATTTCGGTGATCTTGCCGTTGAGAACGTTTCTTGCGCTTGATAAGATTCGATTCCTGGACAGGATTATGTCGCTTGGACTTATGAGAACTGTAACTGCTCCATCTCGTTGAGTTGCGGCTTCCAACTGGACATCATCTCCTATGTCTACCAGTGTCGTGCCACCTTCTGTGGTCTTTGCAGTTCCGGCGAACGTATTTTCTACTGCTGCGAAGCTGGCCAAGGTCTTCGATAATCTTCCAAAGATTTCTGTCGGCGTTCCAACCTCACTTATCTTTCCATCGCTGATCAACGCAATGCGGTGTGGCAGGCTCCTTGCCTGAAACATGTTGTGTGTTGCGATTACTATGGTTGTTTTCAATTCTCGATTAGCCGCCGCTATGACTTCCTCCATGATATCAGCATTTTTGGGATCCAGATTTGCGGTTGGTTCGTCCAGAAGAAGTAGCTTGGTGTTGAGGGCTAAGGCTCTTGCCAATGCCACCCTTTGCTGTTCTCCGCCTGAGAGTTTCTTTGCTTGCTTTTTTTCGAAGCCTTCCAGCCTCACAAGTCTCAGCGCTTCGCTGATTCTTTCGTCAATTTTGCTTTCCGGCATTTTTCTTATTTTCAGTCCATAGGCAATGTTGTCATACACCGATGCGCGAAAGAGCACAGTTTTCTGGAAGACCATGGTGCTTTCCATTCGCACTTCTTCGACGTTCTTGTCCGTCACTTTCACTCCGTCGAAATATGTTTCGCCCTTTGTCGGTTTCAAAATGAAGGCTAGAATCTTTAGCAGCGTCGTTTTTCCAGAACCGTTGGGTCCAAGTAAGGCTAGTATTTCGCCCTCGGTGAGCTCCAAGTTTATACTGTCCAGAACTGTTGTTTTTCCGAAATCTCTTGTCACGTTTCTGAGTACAGCAATGGCGCCCATTTTCTTCCCCTTTGAATTAGGTTCAACGCGAGGTTTATGACGAAAACCATCGTGAGCAGTATTATCGTGAGCGCAATAGAAGTTTCCGGGTTGCCGTTCTGCAATTCAACCCATATCCCCGTTGTCAAGAGCTCCGTGTAGCCCGTAATGAAACCGCCTACGAGTTGAGCTATGCCCAGCTCGCCGATCGCCCGATTGAAACTTGCTACACCAGCAAGGAGAATCCCGCTTAGAGCCTCCTTCAAGACTGCGAAGGAAGCCTGAGACTCTGAGGCCCCCAAGGTCTTCGCTAGATTCACTATTTCCGGGTCAACGGCTTCTATTGCTGTAATTGCCAGACTGACGATTATAGGTGTGATGAGCAGGGCTTCGCCGATTATTATTGCTGTGGGAGTGTACAATAGGCCCAGAAAGCCAAGAGGCCCTTTCTCCCTTGAAAAAGTCAAGAACAAGAGGAAACCTAGAGCGACTGTCGGTATGCCTATTAAGGAGCTGAAGATGGTTTTCACCAAGAATTTGCCTCGGAAGTTTTTCATCGCTATCAGTGTTGCGATCGGGATTCCCCAGAGAGCAGCAATCAACGTGGCCGAGCCTGAAACAAACAACGAACGCAGGGTAATTTCGATTAACCTAGGGTCACCAGAAAAAATGAGTTGAAAGGCTTTGATCAAGCCATCCAACATGTTCATTGGGGTTTTTCCATCCTATGGATATAGATCAGGGTAGCGGTCGTCTCTATATTGTGGTGGGCATTCGTACGATTCATTGCCTTCCTTGATGAATGCGTAGTCTTTTATCCACTGGACGATTTGCAGAGTTGAGTTTTGCTTCAGCAACTGAACGGTACTGTGGAAGAGGCTCTGCCCATATTGGTCTTTTCCGTAGTTGTCTATGAGTTGTTGGCCCTCGTCGGATATTAGATATCTTATGAATGTTATTGCATTAGTGAAGTTTACGCTGGGGTGTTTTGTCTGGTTTACTGCCATGACGCTGTAGACATTGAGCAGGTCCTTCGTTTCTGTAATGAAAGGAACTAATGATATTGTTCCATCTTTTGAGAGTTTCCAGTATGTGCCGGTGTCTGAAAGTGTGTAAGCTCCGAACTCGTTGGCCATATTTAGTGTTATGCTCATGCTCTGGCCTGCGCTTGCATACCACGATTCCGAGGATATCTGCGCGTAGCTGAAATTGGCCTTCGCCCACAGGCTTTTCTCTTTCGTGTGGGTTCCCGAACCATCTCCTCTAGACACCCATATTCTGCTGCTAGTGTGGTTTCTTCCGTAGTCAACTATTTTTCCCAACGCAGAAGTCACTGATGATCCGTTGATGCCAGCAGGATCAGACGCCGGGCCTACTATTGTGAAGAAGTTGTACGCTATTATCTTTCGGCACGCTCCGTCTCCTCCTTGGAGAAATTGTGTTTCGTTTGAGGGAGAATGAACCAGTAAAGCGTCAACATTGCCTCCCTGTGCCTGCAGTATAGCCTGACCCGTGCCAACTGCCAGGAAGTTAAGGTCTATTTGATATTTTGCTTCGAATGCCTGTTTTGTCGCATTCAGCAAACCAGTCTCATAAAGGCTCGTGGTTGTGGAGATTAACAGCTTGGTTCTGGTGAAATACTGGAAGTAGGCAAAGGATCCGCCGATTATCAACGCTGTGACAGCAACCGCGATTATTAGAACTTTTATCCATGTTTTCATCCTATTCACCGTTATGTTTTACCAGTCATATCGGGCACGTTTATAAATATTGCCCACCAAGTAAATGAACCATATGCGTGGCGAGAAAAAGCAGAAACCTTCATTCAAAATTTGGCTAGAGTGCGAAGGGAAACCAGTGCTAGGCAAGGGCGGAGCCGAAATCCTAGCAAGCATAAGAAGGGAAGAGTCAATTTCAAAGGCTGCTCAAAGGCTTGGCATGTCCTATCGCTATGTTTGGGGATACATGCAAAAAATAGAGAAAACCCTTAACGAGCCAGTTCTTGAAACCTTCAGGGGAGGCAAATCCGGCGGTGGCGGGGCACGATTAACCAAATGCGGCGAAGATCTATTAGGCAGATACGAGCGCTTGGAGGACCACTTGAGTGATGTTCTTTCTAATAGAGGATATTGGGAGGTGGAAAGTTTGAAAATCAGTGCAAGGAACCGTTTGAAAGGAAAAGTCGTAGCAGTTGAAAAAGATGGTATTACAGCGAAAGTCAAGATTGAAGTAACCGTGCCCGCCGTTGTCACAGCGGTGATAACAAAGGAAGCCCTTGAAGATCTGAACATAAAAGTCGGGGATACCGTAGAAGCGATCGTGAAAGCAACAGAAGTCATGATAGCTAAATAAGCCCCTCATGAACAATTCATGGTGCGCGTTAAATGAGGATCCTTTTCTTCCGTGAATCAGCGCACTTCCTTTCATCTCTGTTAGGGAAATTTCTGTTTACAAACCGTTTTACAGATACAGATCATACTTTTCTTCTGTGACACTCTTTCCCCAAATTTCGTGTGTTTTCTCCTCGGTTTTACTGAAGCCAAAGCGTGTGTAGAGATGACTAGCTTCCATTAGTTCGCTTGCGGTCCAGAGGAATGTGGTTTTGTACTTGCGCTCCCTGCAGAACTGAATCGCGTCCTTTAGGAGTTTTTTCCCGATACCAAGCCCTCGATAGTTAGGGTGAACGAGAAACCAGCGAAGTTGAGCATCTGCTTTTGAATGCCCGACAGTAGCGATGGAACCGATAATTTGACCGTTTGTCTCTGCTAGCCAAATTCGATCTTTGTCCGGGCTGAACGATTGAACAAATTCTGCAAGTCCACCTGCAACATACGCTTCGAATGTTTGGTCGTAGCCATATTCTTTTGCATACAAGATCCCGTGAAGATAAGTAAGATACCCTATATCTCCCGGCTTAATATGATGCCTTATCTTCCATTCAACTTTCATATGAACCCCCTTACATTCATTATG
>CAYYXF010000114.1:0-3972 GCA_964475545.1 uncultured Candidatus Bathyarchaeia archaeon
CATTGTTCAGCAACCTTCAAGAAGTCCGGGTCATCGTCAACGTGTAGAACCTTTGTGGGTCTTGTCACAGTCAAGTCTGAAAAGATCGCAGTTGAAGATTCCGGAACGGATTCCGTCATATAGATCAGCTTCCTATTACCCGTGCCTGAACGCTGCTGTGCGGTAATGTTAACTCGTTGTTTCTGATTCCACGCCTAAGAGTTAAGGCTTCTGAAGCGGACGTGCGAATCAGTGGGCTTTGAAATTCAGATTCGGAATGCAACGTGAGTGACGGACAGACAAAGAAAATGGTTTTGCACTTGTCCAGCCGTCCTAACCGTGTCATTGGCAAAGACACAACCTACTGATATGATAACGCGTGCGATTTTTCCCACAGATTCTCGAAGGCCATTTTCAACACAGCAACTTGCGCTTGGCGATTTGTCCACAAGATCTGTGTGTTCTCACTTTCATAATGAGATTCTCCCCAAATGGCTTCTTTATCATCGATTACAAGCAAGCTGAAGGGCAGCCTTTCTATCTGCCTCAGTTCAAGTCCTTCGTGCGTGCTGGCGTTTGGCGCCCGCGCCAATACTGTAGTGTCTGTTTCCTCGGTTATTATCCGCACGCTGACGTTGGGTTGGCCTTTGTCTTCCCTTGCTCTTATGCGTTCTAAGAAAATCTGCCAAGACTGGTCAGATGAGATTGCCGCCACAATTTGGTTCCTAGCTTTTTCAGTCATGTTGATAAGCTTCGTCGATACATTGTCTTCTTGAGACAACGCTTCGATCGAAGGTTCCTCTTCGTCTGCGCTAAACGCAATTTTCTCCAATTGAGAGACTAGCTTATCCTTTTTCTGTTCAAGAGCACTGACTTCGTTCGCTACGGCGTCCAGCCTGGTTCTCGTCAAGATTTTCAGAGCTGCATCCGGTTTGGTCGCTAAAAACCTTCTAGGTGTTCCAAGTCTTCTAGTTGCCAGTCCGCATTTTTCAAGCCTAGGCAGTGTTCTGTAGACTTCTTCTCTGCGAATCCCTGATAGGGTGGCGATTTCTAACGCTGAGGCTGCGCCCAGGGCTACCAGTGCGACGTAAGTTCTGGCTTGTGTTTTTGTCAGGCCGAAATGGGCGAACTCATTGACCGTTTTCTCCGAGAATTCTTGGATGTTAGTCAAACGAGCCTCGCGGGCACGCCTTTCAGTCCATTCTATCATCTTTTTTCTTGTGATTTTTTCTTTTTCCTCACGTTCTTCCAGTTTGGTTTTTATTGCGCTCAGCAGGTTATCTGGATCAAGTGGTTTGGTTAAATAGAGATTCGCGCCATCGTTGAGTGCCTGTGTAGCATTCTTGAGTGTGGGGTAACCTGTGATTATGATCTTGATTATTCTAGGGGTGACTTTTTCCAGATCTGAGAGAAGTCGCGTCCCTTCCTTGTCTGGCAGCTTGATGTCAAGCAACACAACGTCGAAGAACTGAGTTGTCGTCTTTTCCAAGGCTTCTTTGGCGCTTGCTGCCGTTGCAGTATCATATCCTTGCGACCGCAGTATGGTAGAGAGGGTTTCCTGTATGCTTTTGTCATCATCCACTATCAGTATAGTTGGCACCGATCGGTTCATGATGGGCTGCATCTTTCCTTCTCTCTGCAGATTAGCTGTCTGTTAGACTGTGTGTGTGTTGTCACAGTCACACAAGTCTAATAAGCCTTTACCGTATATAGTATTTTCTGCACAGTATCGGTGTCGAAGTCAGAATGAAAACTGATCTTGATTTGAGGCTGATGCGAGATTTCATGGACATACTAATTCTCAGAATGCTCGAAAAGAGTAGTTCCACGAGTGGATATTCCCTAATCAAATACTTCCATCACAGATTTCACTTCCTGGTAAGTTCTGGTACAGTGTATTCAAAATTATACTCACTGGAGAGACAAGGCTTCTTGGAAGGGGTTTGCGATGGAAGAAGAAGAGTCTACAGACTGACAGAACAGGGCGAAGAATACTTAAGCAGGATCCGCATGACTGAGCAGCGCAACCGTGCTGCCTTTCTTTCAATCTTCTGTGCTGCTTCAGGTTGAATAAACCAAGACGGACGGTTCAGGTTTTCGAGAGTATGCTCACGTTTTTCAGTGTACCTGTAGCTCTGCTCACGGCACTTTGGATTCTCCTGTCGCTTTTTCAAATGATTCTTAATCATTGCCAGCAGCTCCGACATCAAACTGCTTCAGGTTGTAGCCGTCTGTTTTTTGTTCGCAGCTTTGATAGCACGGTCAAAAGATCTTTTGTGATGAGCAGGTTTGAATCATAGGCATTGATAATTCGGAGTCAGAGCATGAGTCTCCCGAATATACAGCCTTGCATATTGCTTGAATTGGCTTGTTGGAAATTTCCATTTCCTGTGAATATTCCGAATCTGAATATGCAGCAAACTATTTCTGGACTCTGTGGAGAACCGATAAGTTGGTGATTGTCGTTGGAAAGAGAAACTGTGAACGTGATATATCATCGGTTCTTGAAAGAGTTTATGGATGTACTGATCATGGTGAAAATGAGGGAAGGAGAGACTAGTGGTTATGACGTACTCAACTATTTTCATCAGAAGTTTGATTTTCTGGTCAGCCCGGGCACAGTCTATTCTGTTTTGTATTCCATGGAGAGAGATGGATTGATCACAGCTCGGGGTGTAGACAGGAAGAGAATCTATGCCCTAACTCCAAAGGGTGAAACAACAATCAAAGCCATCCGTGACTCAAGCGATGTTCTAGAGAGCCTGCTTATGAATCTTCTGAAAGGCACAAAAGTGGCAATCTAGACTAAGAAACCAGGACCTTCTCAACCCTTTTGAACCAGGGAATCTTGGGCAGCCCTTTTGAAAGCTCTTCGAAGATTTCTTTCCGGATTTCTTCACTTGAATTCTCAGAACTCTCGTCCACAAGAGAGATAACAATCGTAGCTTTTTTCACCAATATGCCACCAGCGCCCGAGTTATGAGCGCTTCTATCTAATTTGTTTTTTGGAGAAAAGAACATGAAAGCTTCTTCGATGTTCTCACCAACATACTTCAACGCATGATTTCGGGCGCGCTAGGGTGTTGCAAAATTCAGACTCTAATAGATTTTATTCGGCAGCCTTCAGGAATAAGCGCACGAGTCTTCCCCTGTCGTCAGGGTGCAAAAAGCCTTTGAACGCACGACCAGACATTTCATGAACGGAATAGCCAAACAAATTCGCAAGTGCCTTGTTCGCAAGAGCCAATCGTCCCCCTGAGATCAGTAGTTGAACTTAGAGCAGGTTTGAAGGTTATTGTTACTTTATTAGCTTTAAGAATTCCTCTTTTGTTAAGCCTGCCTCTGCGATGATTTCCATCAATAGCCCTCTTTTTATCTCCTTGTGCTTTGGAACTGGCACTACGTATTCGTTCTTGAGGAGGATTAGATAGCTTCCTTTTTGTCGAGTAACATGGAAACCGGCTTTTGTAAGGGCTTTCACAACTTCACGCCAAGAGAGCAGAGGGAGCTTCGACAACTACTTCAGCCTTCTCGCCTTTGACCTTTCGACCTAGAAGTTTTGTTTTGACTTCCAAGTAGCCTTCTATCGCTTCTTTCATGTTTTTCAAGGCTTCTTCTCTGGTTTCGCCTTGAGTGGCTACTGGAAGCTCTGCACATTTGATTATGAAGCCGCCTTCCTCTGCAGGTTCCAAGAAAACCGTGAACTTGCGAGTAACCATGAAGCCGCCAACAACATAACACTCGTGACAGCCATATGAACCTATCTGTAACAAAGCCTGATAACGGCAATAGCGGTTTGAAAGCGCCAAAAAAGAGAAGATCATGTCACGTCAAGAGTGAAAGCACGCATGCCTGTTCCGAAAATGGTCAAAAATGGCTTTAATTCCATTTCCTGAATTTTGGGCAGTCTGGTTGCCACAGAGAAAACACGGATTTGTTCGAGGTTCAACTGCATTTCCAAACGCTTGAAGACGAATAAAAACTATTTTTGGC
>CAYYXF010000115.1:0-3871 GCA_964475545.1 uncultured Candidatus Bathyarchaeia archaeon
TTGAGCGCGCTCGGATTGTAAGTAGCTAGAGCTGCAACACATGGGAAGGTTTTATGACTGGAGTTTGCTCAATCGTGAGCTATGAAGAAAGCCTTCCTTCTATCATGTGTTCTCCTTCTCATTGGCTGAATCATATGAAAACAGAGCATTTAGCCTTAAGGTGATTGAGCCTTACGATAATGTGACTAACAAGTTGAACCAGAACTATCAATTGTTGTCTTTGCTAGCGTCTCAGTTTTCCTGCTCCATCACATTTTGGGCATCGTTTTCTCGAAACCCCTTCACCTGTCGTGCCTGTACCACGGCATACAGGACAGGTGACTAACCAATCTTCTCCACGCTCATGGAACGTTCTGGGCATAAAACTCACCTGTTTGTGAGTCCTCTGGACTGCCACTTAACAGTTTCTGATTCTGGAAGGATTAACATTCTCTTCAGCCAAGTCAAACGCGCCAACCGTTCATTTTGGCCCTTCCAAGCAACGCCTTTCTGTATTCTCTCCACCCAGTTCTAGGCGCACGCGCTGGTAGGTTTTTGTTTGTCAGGCCTAGCATCTTACCTTCTCTTCTGTTTCTTTCCACCTCGAGCTCTCCTCGTTTGCTGACCCTTGCCTTTGTCACGCCGAGCGCTACCGATGGCTTTTCTGCGCGGATTCTGTTCTCTGCTAATGTTCTGTCACCTCACCTTTCAATTGTCAATAGTATCCTTTCCAAAATAAACCTATTGTAGCTCATCGTGCTTCATTCGATATCAAGTATTGCGTCCGTCTATGTCGCATTGCATAACTCAATGTTCCAGCATTGACCATCAAAACCAAACCTATCAGAATTAGATACTCATTTGAAGTTGCCAGCCCTACCATGACTACTGCATGAAAAACGATCCACGATATTTGCAGCGATAGCATTGTTAGCACACACTTTTACCGGTAAGCATATGTTCAAATTTCAGTCCCTGATCACAGCATCCCAAAATAGGATTTTTTTAGCTAAAATAAGCTCAAATTGTGCCTGAATTTAGAGTGTGGGGATGGGGTTATTGCCGAGTGACGTGATTTCTAGGCGTCTTCCACTATTCGAGTTCGATCTAGCTTGGCGGCTTTGGAAATAGGCGTGTCCGTGTAAGATGATCCGACCAGTTTATTTGACCGGATGTGCGATTTCCTGTGGAGGGTTTGCTTATGCCAAGAGACACGGCAAGTGTAGATGGCTTTTCTGAAATGCTCGACTTGGAGAGGAGGATTTTGGCGGCGCTGTCAGTGTTAGAATGCAGTCGCAGACTTGAAGACTCAGGCGAGTATGTTCTCCCTGATGGGAGACGGGTCAGGCCCAGCGTCGAGGGTATGAAATCCATCCTAAGGGGCGGCGCGCCGATAGAAGCCAAGAAAATGGATGCCTCTGTAGAGCTATTGTTAGAAATGGGAATGGTCACGAAAAGAGCAGACTGCTACTTCCTGTCAGATGTCGGGAGGAAACTCGGCAGGAAATGCAGGAAAGAAAGGATGAGCAAAGGCTACGATAGTCTTTTGTCAAGAACCGAGACCAGCAAAGCATATTCAGTGTTCTGCGAACGCGTCTTCGGCAAAGACCTGTCCCAATACAACGTGCTCGACATGGAGCAGTTGAACACCCTGATAGAGAAGTTGGAGCTCAGGCCCAGAGAGGTGGCTCTGGATCTGGGATGCGGGAACGGAAGAATAGCTGAATACATTTCCGACCTCACAGGCGCCAAGATGGTTGGACTTGACTTCGCCGCTGAAGTGATCAAGATGGCGCAACAGCGAACAGTCAACAAGAAAGACCGCTTAACTTACCTATTGGGTGACATAGATGATTTGTCATTTGAGGAGCAGATTTTCGACGCCGTTGTCTCGGTAGACACACTGTACTTCGTTGAAAACATTAGTGCAACAGTAGGGAAACTGAAGAGCCTGCTGAAATCGCCAAATGGCAGATTGGCCATTTTCTATGACCAGAGCTGCGACCCTGATGAGTCTCGGGATGTTCTGCTTCCGGAAAACACGAAAGTCGGCAAGGCTCTGAACAGCAATGGTCTGGCTTATGAGACAGTTGACTACACGGCCAACAGCAAAGGGATATGGATTCGTGAAATAGAAGCCGCTGAAGAACTGAAAGAACTGTTCGCCAAAGAAGGCAACATGGACATCTATGAAGACAGAGCACAGGACGCCAAGCGGACGCTGGAGACAATAGAAAACGGAAGGCAAGTGCGGTATTTCTATCTAGCCAAGCTTGAGAAATAAACGAGCGCGCCCAGCTATAGTAGTGTTTTCTTGAGGAAATACTTGCTGTGCCCTTCTGGATAGTTGCCGAGCGTTGCAAACAAAGTGTAGCCGTGTTTTTCGTAGAATGGTCTTGCTTCGAAACTGTAGGTGTCTAGGTGGGCGTATTTGCATCCCAGCTTAGCCGCTTCGCTTTCGATCATGTTGAGCAGTCTGGTGCCGTTGCCCTTATTCCTGAGTGATTCTTCGACCCATAGGAGGGAGACATACAGCCAGCCTCCGAAGACATTGCCTATTACTCCGCCGACAACTCTGTTTTCTCTGTCCCGTATGAATATCTGAACCGTTCTTCCAAGTTCCGTGTTGCCAGTTTTGCTGGTGATATTTCTTCCGAGACCCTCCAGAACCGCTCGGTAGCCGTCTTTCGCAGATTTGAAATCGTCAGCAGTCTTGCATATTTGAAACGATAAGCCGTTCTCATTCATGATTTCCACCGTCTAAATGCTAGCGCACGCTGATCTTTAAGATTTGGCATTTCTACGTGAGTCGTTGTGCGGTTCTTGCTGGGATTTGAACTTTGGACGGAATATCAGGATGAAGAGGAGTTGTGACTGGCAGAGTTTTTAGACTGAAGCAACCTATTTGGATGGGTTGCTTTCAATAAAATCACTAACAAGAGGCGCTATTTCAGCAAAAAAAGGCAGAATAGTGGTTTTGATGTAGGAGATGGGGTTTGCACCCGAGATCAGATGGTGATCTTTCCACTGACTTATGCAGCATCCTTTTCTTGTCTATCTGGCTCTGATTAGAGCAACTCGAGAGACGCACAGAATCCTAGTCAAGCAAAGAGTGTCCTGCTATTTCGCAGGCGTGGGCGACGACCTGATACTGTCGTCGACTTAACAGATGTCTGACTTCTCGAGCCACTTGAGCATACAGTTGAAGCGCTGCTCTACATGTGTCTTCGAAGCTCTGGTTGCCTTCTCCAAGGGCGACGCTCTGCAATTTCGTCCACCTTTTCCCCATTCTCGTGGAGACAAGATCCCAAAGTTGGTTTTCAGTATCGTAGAGAATTCGGTGGTGTACGGCGAGTATTGGTGCCATTTTGATGGCCAAGACAGACCGTTGAACTGCTGCGGCACTTCTGCGTCCGAGTTGTAGGTTGCCGATTAATCTGTGAACCTCTTCAGCCCAACCAGTAATCTCTTCGGCAACCCATCTATCCGCTTGCTTGCTTAGCGGTTCCCATTGCCATCTCTGAGCATCTTGCTTAAGGGCATATGCAATTCCTCGTGGATCACAGATAATTGCTGCATTGCGCCAAGCCGGGATGATTCCGCCAGCTTTGCTAGGATCTTTGAAGGCTTGGCGATGCTGTCTGGCCGTGGCCCATGATACGGAGATTAGAAAACCTTGATCCCGTTCAAGCCTGTAATGGGGTCCTCTGCCTATAGCATGAATGTCGATATCCGATTCCTTGTAAGCATCTTCTCGCACCCGGCTACCGAAAAGAACTACTGCTTCCGCTCCCTGTTCTACGAGTCTGCGAGAAAACGCTCGGCTTACTAGTGACACTCTTCTGTCCATCCAACTGCCTCCATACGAAGCTGACAATCCGAAGATTTAATT
>CAYYXF010000116.1:0-3862 GCA_964475545.1 uncultured Candidatus Bathyarchaeia archaeon
TTTTTCGCCCTCTTTCAGTCTGGTGAAGGCTTTTCTGGGGCGCCTAAATCTGTTTATCAGCTGCTGAATTCTTCTGTGAGTCACGTAGATTCTTATGTTTCTCTCAGCTTCTTGTAGCCCTCTTCTGTGCGAGTGATAAACGCTGAAGTCTGGATCCACGACCGTTTTGAAGCCTCTTGCTTGCATCTCTTTGCTCCAATCGTAGTCTTCGCATCCGTAAGCTTTGGTTGCAGGGATTATTTTGGATAGGTTCTCATCAAACGGGTAGGCGTCCCAAAGAGATTTTCTGATGATGCAGTTCACTGTGGAGGTCCAGTTGAATCTTAGGATAATTCTCTCTGAGCCATAGTAGACGTATCGACTCAGCTTCGATAGAGATCTGTTTTTCTCAAGAGGGGAAGAGTAGCCTGTGACACATGCAACCTTGTGGTTTTTGAAATGTCTAGCGCCATGTGCCAGCCAATTAGATGAAATTGGAAGCGTGTGTGCATTAGTTATGGCTATAAGTTCATTTTCAGCGAAGAAGATACCTAAATTCGTGGAGTATGGATGCGAAAAATCTCGATCGGGAAAACTGACAAGCTTAGCTTTTACACTTTTTTTCTTCAGTAGCGGAGCCAACGTTTTTAAGCTGTTTTCAAAGGAGGCTAGTGCTGCCTTTGAGGAATAGTTGTTGACCAAAATAACCTCGGACGGCAAAAGTGTCTGATTTAGCAGAATGTTCATTAAGTCTTTGAATTGCTCCTCTTCGTCGCGAGTTCTGATAGTTACTGAAATCTGAACCATTTTTTCCCTCTTTTCCAGCAGCACATCCTAAGTCATGTCGTGAATCTTGGTGGGATCGGTCACTTCCGCACTTAGGGCTTCGTGGCATTTATGATATAAGCTGTATGCATCCGTCCAGATTTGCTGTTGGCCATTGACGCTGACTTCTAGGTTCGCCGGAAGAGGATGTGAACAATGTTTATTTGCCTTAGCTTCTTATTTGGAGATCCGTGTTCTAAGGCATGCAGACCAGCTTCAGAGCGTTGGCGGAATTATGCGAGAGTCTAGAAGGCACGAGAAAACGGCTCCTAATGATAGGCCTGACAGCGGTGTTCCTAAAAACTCTGCAGCCTCCGGAGGTCGAGCCAGCCATTTCAATGATTCTCGGCAGGCCTTTCCCGAAGTGGAGTCAGCGCACGCTTGAGGTGAGCTGGGCAACTTTGAGCGAGATCATAAAGCGTGTAACTGGCGTTCGCTGGGAAGTGTTCTCCCAAGCCTTCAGCAGCACCGGCGACATAGGTTCGGCCACGAGAATAGTGTTTGAGAACAGCAAAGTCAAGAAGCAGACACTGCTTGTCGAAAGGACTTTGACCGTGATGGAGGTTAGACGGAGTTTTGAAGCCATAGCTGAAACCGAAGGGTCGGGCTCAAGGGAGAAAAAAGAACGTCTGATCGAGACCATGCTAAGCTTGGCTTCGCCACTTGAAGCGAAATATCTGGTTAAGGTTTTCATAGGTGAGATGCGGACAGGTTTTCATGAAGGATTGATGGAGCAGGCTGTTGCAGAGGCTTTTCAGGTTCCGCTTGAGATGGTGCAGAAAACGAGCATGATTGTCGGTGACATTGGGGAAATTGCTGCCATTGCAAGGACAGAGAGTGTAGCTGGCTTGTCCAAGATTGGTTTCAAAGCTTTCAGGCCCGTTAGCCTGATGCTAGCCCAAATGGCAAATGACGTTACTGAGGCCTTGCGTGAACATGGAGGTAAAACTGCCTTTGAGTACAAGTACGATGGGGCTAGAGTTCAGATTCACAAGCTAGGCGACGAAGTGAGGATCTTCAGCAGGAGACTGACAGAAGTAACCGAGAGTTTGCCAGAGATCGTCGAAGCTGCGAGAACGAACGTTGTGTCAGAAGAAACAATTCTCGAAGGCGAAATCATAGCAGTTGACGGTCGTGGTCTTCCTGTTCCTTTCCAGCATTTGATGCGCCGATTCAGAAGGGTTCATTCGATAGGAGAAATGGTCGAAAGAATACCAGTTGAGCTGTATCTGTTCGATATTCTGTACCTTGATGGCGAAAACCTCATTTCTCTCCCATATTTCCAGCGCAGGCAGATATTGTCACAAAACGTGGGAAAATTACAGCTAACGAGGCAGATGGTGACTGACAAAATCGAAGAAGCTCAGAACCTCTTAACCGAGGCTATGGATGCTGGACACGAAGGACTGATGGCGAAGAGACTTGACAGCTCATATACGCCGGGAATCCGGGGGAAGCATTGGCTCAAGATTAAACCCATTCTTGAACCTCTAGACCTCGTCATTGTGGCGGCAGAGTATGGATATGGTCGAAGACATGATTGGCTTTCGGACTATCACCTAGCGGCACGTGATGCTGAAACTGGCGAGTTTCTAGAATTGGGCAAGACCTTCAAGGGACTGACGGATGCAGAAATCATCGAAATGACCAGGCGCCTTAAAGAGTTGACCATAAGCGAGCAGCGAGGCAGAGTCACAGTTGTGCCAAGAATAGTCGTTGAAGTAGCATACAACGAAATTCAAAAAAGCCCTACGTATAAGTGCGGCATGGCACTGCGGTTTGCAAGGATAACCCGCATCAGAGACGATAAGAAAGCTGAAGAAGCAGACACCTTAGAAAAGGTCAAGGAAATATTTGAAAAGCAGTTCTTGAAAAAAGGCAGATATAAGACTGATTGACAGCAAGGATAAACTGGAAGAGGAATCAAGATGCCTAAGACCACTAGGAAACGAAGCTACGAAGAATATTACAGTCGCCAAATTATCCTGAAGGAACTTGGTCGCACAGGACAAAGGAAACTCGCAGAGTCCAACGTTGCAGTGGTTGGACTTGGAGGACTTGGCACTGTTTCATCCCTTTACCTAGCCCTTGCTGGCATCGGAAATCTGCGCCTCATAGACCAAGATACTGTGGAACTGGCCAACCTGCATAGGCAGATCTTGTACAACCCGGATGATCTGCTTTATCCCAAGGTCGAGGTTTCAGCGAGGAAACTGAAAAAAGCCAATCCTCTTGTCAAGGTCGAGGCTGTTCCTGAAAACCTGAATGAGAGCAACGTTGAGAGGCTACTGTCAGGGATCGACTGCATTGTCGACGGCTTGGATAACATGAAAACACGCTATTTGATTAACCGTGCATGTGTGAAACTCCGAATTCCGTATGTTTTCGGCGCAGCCATAGGGATTGAGGGGAATCTTTCAGTTTTTGCTCCGCCTGAGACTCCATGCCTAGAATGCGTCTTTCCATACGTTGACGACAGCAATCTGCTGTCCTGCACTGTGCGAGGAGTGCTCGGCGCAACGGCTGGAATAATCGGAACCCTGCAGGCCATGGAAGCGATAAAGGTTCTTAGTGGGATAGGCTCAACCCTGAAGGGGAAGCTGCTGATCTGCGACTTCAGCGACATGTACTTCGCTACGATCGACATTTTCAAGAGAAATGGTTGCCCCGCATGCCAAACGAGCAAACCCGCGCCCAAGACCAAGGAGAAGCTCGTCTGGCTGTGCGGACGGAATACAGCCAACGTCAACCCGGAAAAGCCGGTTAAACTCAAACTGAACGAGATCTATGAATCAATCAAGCAGCAGTTCAAGGTGCGAATGAGGTCTCAACTTGCCATAATATTCGATTACAGTAACTTTGAGGTTACCCTTTTCAACGGTGGACGCATGCTGATAAAGAATGTTGAAGACGAACAATCAGCTTTGAAGGCCTACAGGGAAGTTATGAGAAAGCTAGGAGTGGCCAAATAACATATTTATTGCAGTTTCGAAGATATCTGAGTTGCCGGGGTGGCTGAACGGTTGAAGCGGCGGCCTGCAGAGCCGCTCCATATGGG
>CAYYXF010000117.1:0-3743 GCA_964475545.1 uncultured Candidatus Bathyarchaeia archaeon
ACCTGAAGCCTTGTTCCTTCTTCGATTTTGTACTTCTGACGAAGTCGAACAGGAATTGTCGTCTGACCCTTCCTAGTTACTACAACTTCATTTTCCAACTTCAACACTGTAGTATATTCTATCAGTAGTGCATATAACTCTTCCTACCAAGTGCTCGCCCTAGTCTGCCCCTCTTCAAAACAAAAGACCAAAAAAGGTGCTGGCGGCATTGAGACAGAAGAGAATGAGAGAAATCGTGCTCGTCATCTTGTCAACCGGAAAAACAAATTACCAGTTGTTGACAGAACATGTCAAGCCTTCCCGCTCAACACTGTCTTCTTATCTGAAATACCTGGTCACAAACAGAATACTTGTCAAGGAAAAGACAGGCTTCGAAAACCTCTATACTGTTAAAGATGAGGAAAGAGTTACGAAAGTCTTGACAGCGTACAATCCTAGCTTCCTGGACAAACTTGTGGACAGTGCGTTGGCATTTGGACGGAAGCCCATGTTGCTAATGAAGAAACGAGGCAAGGATGATTCATTTCGGTTTTTGTACTAGTCTGTTTCATGGTTTTGTCCGATTGTCCTTATTAGCGCAGATTGGACTTTTCCGACTTGGAGAGTTATGCAGTGGATGTTTTCATAGCTTTGGGGGAATAGCTTTTGCGAACATTGACTTTGGTTTCAAAGAACCTTTCAAGAAGGAAAGGCCGGTCAATACTCAGCTCCGTTGGACTGATACTTGCCATAGCAGTAATCGTTTCGACTTTCACTATTTCACGGTCAATGGAGGTCCAAGTTGGCAACGAGATAGAGAAATATGGACCTAACATCGTCGTGACACCCAAAGCCAGTGCAGTGAACATTCCGTACGGAAATGTTGTCGTCGGCGACACTAGGATTCCTGAGATCTCTGTAGATCAAATTCTTCAGATTCCAAACAGGGCAAATATCAGGGTCTTATCCCCTAAACTGTATGGTCAAGTGGAGTATGGAAACAATAGCATACTTCTTGTCGGTATGATTCCCAGCAAAGAAATCGAACTCAAGAAATGGTGGAACATCAGTGGCACATTGCCTCAGAATGACACAAACGAGGTAATCGTAGGCGCAGCTTTGAAAGCTTCCATGGACCTGGAAGCAGGCTCCATAATACAGTTCGATCACACCCCTTTTGTAGTGACTGGCCTTGTAAGCGAAACGGGCTCAGTCGACGATTACTCTGTTTTTATGCCTCTGCACACCGCTCAAAAACTACTTGGATTAAATGGTAGCGTCAGCTTAATCGACGTAGGAGCATTATGTAATAATTGTCCAGTAGAAGTGATTTCAAAGCAAATAATGTATGCTGTGCCAGGCGTCAAAGCCACCCCGGTGAGGCAAGCTGTTGAGACCCGAATGAAGGCAGTTGAGCAGACAGCCAGCTTTTCACTTCTTCTAGCAGCCATAATTCTTGTGGTTGGCTGTGCTGGTGTCATGAACACAATGCTTGCGTCGGTTCATGAAAGGTTGAAAGAGATCGGGATTTTCATGTCCCTTGGAGCTGATAATCGTCATTTGTACAAGATGTTCTTCTGGGAATCCGTGGTACTCGGATTAGTCGGCGGACTGATAGGTATCCTAGTCGGTATTCTTTCCTCAATATTGTTCGGATCTGTTTTCATAAACCTGCAGATAAATATTGCAGAAATCCCCTTGTACATTATCCCGCTTGCCATCGCTTTGTCAGTGCTGTCCTGCCTAGCAGCCAGTCTCTACCCCACCTGGAGAGCCTCCAAGGTGGACCCAGTTAAAGCGCTGAAGACGGTGTAGACATGATAACCATGGATAGAGTCTCGAAAATCTATGAAGTTGGCGGAGCCAAAGTTTGCGCCTTAGACAACGTCAATGTAGAGATAGAAGAAGGAGACTTTGTGGCTGTAATGGGGCCTAGCGGTAGTGGAAAATCAACGTTGCTGTACACGCTCGGAGGATTGCTAACCCCGACAATAGGTACGGTCACGATAGGTGGCGCATCAATCTACAAACTGAAGCCCAGAGAACGAGCCAAATTCGTTAGGGAGAACATTGGTTTCATCTTTCAGGGTTTTGAGCTTATGCCCTATTTGACAGCGACCGAAAACGTGATGCTACCTCTGTACCTCGCTGGCAGGCCTTCAGCCGAACAACATGAGGCTTCAGAAAGGGCCATCGAAAGAGTTGGGCTTACAGAAAGAGCATCGCACAAGCCTACCGAGTTGAGCGGCGGTGAACAGCAAAGGGTAGCAATAGCAAGGGGCATAGTGAACAGTTCAAGAATCCTGTTGGCGGATGAGCCTACAGGAAATCTGGACCAGAAGACCGGAAATGAAATCATGCAACTCCTATGCAGACTGCACAGAGAGAATGAGCTTACTCTGATTCTTGTTACACACGACTCGACTAAGGCAAAGCATGCAAACAAAGTCGTGAAGATGATTGACGGTCATATAGGAAACGGAAAAGTGCTGGAGGAAATGGAGGTGAAATAGATGGGGCACAAAAAGAGAAAGATAGGAAAATACGGTGTTGTTGTCCGGAAGAGGTCGGGGCCAGCTCCACTTCAACCAATTCCAAAGCACACACGAAAAGGAAGCTTTTCTACGGGAACTAAAATGCTTCTAGGGTTGTTTGCCATACTTATAATAGGCGGAATCGGGTATTGGCAACTCTCGTCATCGTCCCAGCCTATATCTTCACCGACTGCTGCATCATCGCCGATGCCTGGATCCTCACAATCGTATCCGCAATCAGTTACTGGCGTAGTGTACTCCTACCCCACAATGTCGTCTGGTGGTTCCAGTGCTTCGCTACCTGCAAGTGTTGTGAAGAACAACAAACTCACATTCGTGGACTTGAAGCTTCAGAACCCCCTTAACGAACTCGCGTACCAAGGTCGCACCATTCCTCTCAGTTTGTACAGAGGCGGACAATATCTACCGCTATTAGTTATTTCGACACCATCAGGAAATGTAGTTTCCGGACTGAGAGTCTGTGAGCCTTGCGGATCATTCAGCTTCCACATTGTCAGTGCAAGATACCTTGACTGCGACACGTGTCACACAAAATGGGACATCGAAACATTAACCGGCGTCAGCGGAGGCTGTCCAAGCTACCCACCACCAAAGTTGCCTACCTCAGCAGCAAACGACATAACAATCGATCTGTCAACATTAGGTGTGCAAGTCACATACTGAGACACAGACGAGCTCCCACGTTCAACTTCGTAACGCGCGCACTTTCGCGCACACTACAACAGTCTTCTATATGACTGGCTCATGAGGAACCTCTGGAACAATACTTCCTTTCCTTCCTGAATCGGAAATACGTGATGGTTCAGGTGCAAGGGCCATCCCGACGGCGGCCCGAGCTATCTCTCAGTCACTCCGGTCGTCGAAGCAAGGGAGTCAAGTGGCATGCCTGGGCAGAATGCAATAGAAGCGCGCAAAGAAGCGCCGGATGAAATAACCGGATTGCCGAAGAAGCTGAGAAGTAATTCGGCCTGATATTCTAAGTATTCTGAATGCGAAAAAAGAGGGAATTTGCGGGATTTCGCCACTTGGTGTGAGGTGCAAATTCCACCTCGTCCGCTAAAAGCAAGACAAGTTCCTTGCGAGTTGTTAGCAGCAGCAACAACTATGTCCTTCGTGCTCTGAATGTTCATCAGTGAATCTTTTCGGGTTCTTCTCAAACACTGCTTTGCACGACTGGTTGCAGAAGTAGTAGGTTTTGCCCATGTATTC
>CAYYXF010000118.1:0-3629 GCA_964475545.1 uncultured Candidatus Bathyarchaeia archaeon
CAATCGATGTGAAGACGCCTGTGACCAAGTGAGAGTGATTGTTGTCTGCCGATAAATGTTTTAGAAGGTGTACGACTATTGTCCAGGGTAATTGACGTAGCGCGCACCAGTAACGCGACAAGGTGTTCGTGAATGAAAAAGATGAAAGTTCTTTTCTTGTGCGAACATAATTCAGCTAGATCGCAGATGGCTGAAGGCTTGCTTAGGCATCTGTACGGTGAAAAATACGAAGTCTTCAGCGCAGGCTCAAACCCGACGCAAGTAAATCCTTTTGCCATCAAGGTCATGGCCGAGATAGGAATAGACATTTCCAAACAGTATTCCAAGAGCATTGAAGAGTTCCGTAACAAGGAGATCGACTTGGTCGTATCAGTCTGCCGAAGCAGCGCCAAGCTAACGTGTTCTCTATGTTCTTCACCAATAGTTCTGGGTAGGCCAGAGATAATCAACACGATAATACCTGGAGCAAAACACTATCTTCACCATGGCTTTGACGATCCTTCTGAAGTGGACGGGAGTGACGAGGAAAAAACCCCAGCCTTTCGACGCACAAGAGATGACATCAAACAGTGGATAATTGATAATTTTGCCGATCCAAAGACAGGTAAGCTCAGACAATGATGTATAGCGCGCGTTATTAAGGGAAAATATTAATCAGGCGAAATAGCAAAGTGTTTTTTGAGGTAAAAATGAAATGCCAATAGTTCAGGTTTCTGTTTGGGAGGGCATGAGCCCTCAGAACAAGAAGAAAACAGTCGAAGGGATAACCAAGGTTTTTGAAGATTTAGGAGTTCCCAAGGAAGCAGTCGAGACCGTCATTTATGAAGCGCCAAAGAGCAATTGGGCAACTGGTGGACAATTGCATTCAGAAAGACACGCGCACACGCGATCGCTATGAAGTTTACAAATGTAAAGTCTGCATACAAAAGCATCAGCGCGCGCTTTGCTCACAAGCAAACAATGTCGTACGTACAACTAAAACTTTTCTTGCGCACCAACGTGACCTTATTTAGTCTTCTTTCTTGATTCTTTTCTTTATTCCCTTCCCAAAGTTACTTACGGCTTTGGCACCTTTCTTGAGGTCTTTCTCGACTGCTTCACCAGTTCTCTCAGCAGCCTCTTCCACTCTTTTCTTCTTTCCCGGCATTCCTATCACCTCTATCTCTAAGTCGATATTTGCAGATTCAAGCGTGTATGACTGTGAGACTGCGCGACAAGCGTGCGAATAGTATCCTTCTGTACAGTAAGACTGCCAATAGTGTTGTAGTCATGAAGCGCGCGCTAGATTACGCTGCCTACCAGAAGATCACCATGGCGCCTATGCCGGTGCCGTCTCAAGTGACGTTGAATTTCGTAGTATTCGAGGGAATTTCGACGAAACCAAGGTAGTCAGGTGCCCTTACTTCTCCATTGTCAAATGTGACGGATAGTCTCCCATAATCGATCGGCTCGATGTAGTTTCCGTGTAAGCCATTATGGGAGGCAACCAACGCCGTATCTTTCGCATCTATTTTTGTGTCCGGAACAACGTCTGCCATGTAGTCCCAGCCAGCTTGCCCCTCTCGCTTGCCGTACTTGCTCGCAACTAGACTGACGTCTGGAGCGTCCACCCTTCCATCCGGATAGGCGGTTAACTCTTGAAGCGGACGGTAGGTTTCGTTATATGCTGCTGTCTGGTCTCCTACAATGTTAGTGTCGTTGAAGACCTTTTCGATCCTGAACATATCTGTCGTAATACTTGGAACATAGAAACATCCGTTTGTCTTGGTTTTCATTGATGCCCGAGCAAAACGAGCTGTGAGATTGTGATCAGCATCCATGGTGACGCTTATCGGGTTGCTGTAAGATTTTGCTCCATCAAGAAGCCAATAGACGAAGTAATAGCCAGACTCAGTTCGACTAGCTGTGACGTTCAAGGACGTGCCACGGCTGTAGGCATGTTCTCCAGAAGTCGGATCGGTTGTGCCATGAGCAACAGATATGTTCAAAACCTGAATAGGATATCTTCCAACATTCTGCTGAATCGTCTGCAGGCAGGAATTGCAGTAAGAGTTCGTGATAAAGCCACAAGGCGGGGAATCCCAAACTCCCCAGTAACCATCTTCAAAAACATAGAAACACCAGTGTTTTGTTCTTGACATGCGGCAACAGGGAGGATCATCGTGGTCGTCCGCATAGAAAAGGTGGCTCACCTCGTGCTGCACCAAGTTATCATCTGCCCAATAGACCTGCCATTTCAAAAGAACACATACCTTCCCCTCGTCCAAAAAGGTAGGCGGTGGGCTCAACCCGGCAATGGATGGGTCGTCATCAGGCGTTGGTTGAGCGGTTATGCCGATGACTGCGTCAACATAATTGCTCCAATATGTGCCATTGTACCATTGGCGGAGAAAGCACTGCCTGTCTTTTTCCAATTGGTCCCAAAGATAATACATTGAAGTCAGGCTGTTATTGCTGTTCCACGATAGAAAGCCGAGAATGCGGATGTCTATGCCGAAATCAGCCACCAGCCCTTCATCTCCTCTTTCCAATTGGATTTTCGCCCAGTTTTCCCATGAATAATACTCATATTCCAATGGACCAGAATGAAGTGTTTGTCTTTCTTCCTCGTCTACAAAAACTAGTACGTATAATGGACGACTTCCCTCGGGGACGCCAACTTCGTTCAATGCGTCCTGACGACTTGTCAAATCGGAGTATGGATTAGTTGTATTCAAATAGTCTTCAGTTGTGAAGTTTTCTGGCATTGGCTCATGAGGAACAGAATCTGGCAATGCATAGGTAACGTGCAAATCCTCGCGCCCAGTTGCTGCTACGGGAGCTTTGTTTAAGAAGGCTGGTCTCATCAGCAAGAGGATGAACACGGTCAACAAGACTCTGTTCATTCTTTCTTCCTCTGGATGAGTAGTGCTCCAACGATGATCCAACCTGCTCCCAGACCTGTTGCAGCTGGAACCTGCCACTGTTTAACACTCTCAGGCAATCCAGGGGTCACCCATAGGTATGCGATGCGGTAAAACGCGTTCTCATATTTCACGGCGTAAGGCATTGGTTTTGTACCATTCATCCAAGGCAACGCTTTCTCTTCGTCGGCAATGAAAATGTGATAGCGTTCTTCTGTGACCGGGCTTTTTACAAGTACGATTCCAAGCTGCTCAGGCGTGTACCACTCCGCAGGTTCAGTTTCCAACTTATCGGCGAGATAATGCTTCCAGATCCCATATTCGACAGGATCCTTTCCCTTATCTGTAGAATCACTGCTATTAGCTGACGTAGCGTTTGCATAGACCACCACACTGACATAAATCACTGTCAATATCGTCATCAATATCAGAATCGCTTCTAGCCTTTTTTTCATCGACTATGCACCTTCTTCTTTGATCAATTCTCTTCAGAAGCTCAATTCAATCTTCGGTTATGCGAGTATTTAACTTCTTAGAGGCGCTATTCATAGAACGTTTGGGGCAACAGACGTTTCCTTTTACTAGGTTTTCTGTCTCGAAGATATTGGACGGATTTCGTCCTTCCGGAGAAGACTGATGCATTAGCATTCGAAAAAGTGTATGTTCTTGCGTTTTTCGCCCTCTTTCAGTCTGGTGAAGGCTTTTCTGGGGCGCCTAAATCTGTTT
>CAYYXF010000119.1:0-3563 GCA_964475545.1 uncultured Candidatus Bathyarchaeia archaeon
ATGGAGCGTTGCTGCTCGGGTTCACAGTTATGAACGCGAGTTTTGGCGCTGCTTTGCATTTAGACTTGATTTTGTGGCGATTTTATCCTGTCAAAGCATGTGGGGCAATATCTTCGAGTTAGATCCTTTCTTGCGCATTTATCGCACACTAGCATCCCGCATCGTTGGCAGATCTGATAGCCCGTTGCCGGTTTTCCACAAAGCTCGCACGGTTCTTCAATGACTTCAAGAGTGATTCTTACTCTAACTGTGTGGTTTTCATCAATTCCGACGTTGTTCGCCAGATAACTTGGTTCCACCCATTTGGAAGTGTACAGATCCACACCCGTCAAATCATGCCTGAAGGTACCGGTGACTGTGACCTTGTTCTTCTTTTCATCAAGCATTTGCCGAACTCCTAATAGAACTTGCTTCTAGTACTGTAATGCAGGGTATATTTTACTTTCGGTCATTAGATGCAAATTTCTCTGGCTGAAGTAAAGAATTGTGCCGACGGGGCAACTCGTTAGCGACTGTTTGGAGTTTTCCGAGGTAGCGCTCGCTGTCGTATTTCCACATGTTGTCCTTGAAATGTTCATACGAGATGGTTTGTCTCTCAGTTTGGGTTGAGTCTTCAATCAAACATTGGTAAGTTTCCAGAAATTCGGTTCTAACAAGCTTTGCGAGCGTTTCAATGAAATTCCTGAGTTGCTCGCGAGGTAGATAGGTTCGGACGAACAGCTGATTCATCTTATAGACTTTTCCCATAGCTCTTGCGAAAGGCTTGTCCAACAGTGAGGATGCAAACTTGCTGAAGTTCGCATAGTTCTTGAAGGTGAATATGAAAAGGCACGTGTCTGGAGAAAGTCCCCTGTAGTGGTCTGCCAGTATTTGGTGGCCTTCAAACATTTGTTTCTTAATGACGTGGTTTCCAAAATGATATTTCACCCTTTGCTTACTTATGTTCAGCTTCTTTGCTATTTCCTGCAGTTTGATGGTGCAATCCTTTTCCAATTCCTTCAATATCATGATGTCGATCCAATCTGCTTTCTGATCATAACAGTCAGGCTCCTTGATTGTATAAGGTAGATCTCCTTTGGAGTCTTCTATCTCTTCTAGCCATAAGTCCCACGGAAAAATCCAATTTTCAGAGGAGCCGTCAAACCACGTGCTTACGGTGTTTACGTTGTGTATGCATGTGGACCAAAAGAAGCTGATTGCTGACATCTGATCCAGTTCTCGCAACTCATCTATGAAGCTTTCAAACTCTTTTTCTTTGCCTGCAGGAATTCCATAAGTTGCAACACATCTAGGTGCCCCGATACAACGAGTGACGTAGAGCCAGTAATCGTTGCATTTCAGGCACCGATAAACGAAATCCTCGTATCCTGGCTTTGACTCGGCAAGCACCATTGCCTTTCTGAGGCCGATGTTAGTGTGGTATAGATTTCCTTGGAGATATAGAGAAAAGTGGGAACGCAAATAGTTGATTCTATGTCGCAAGGTTTCCCTGGGCATGTTGAGTTGGGTGGCAAGTTTCGTTTTGTTTCTAGGGCCACAAATGGCTAGGCCTTCCAAAACCTTAACGTCGATGTTGCGAAGTTTCTTCTGCCTGACTGCTTTGTTCTGTTTGGCCACTTGGGCACCGTCTATGCTTTATGTCACACGCTGTTTTTAGAGCTTTTGTTTATCCGGTGCAGTTCAACGTTTGGTTTCCGCCGCATGGGGTTCCGCCCCCCTCAACTGGATCGCCAACAAACACTGAGCCGTAATGCTGGCCATGTATAGAACCACTCTCGGACTCTTTCCACGTAGCATCGATCGTATGGTTTGTCGAGAACGCTGTAATAGCAAAGACTGTCAAGCATAGAAGAACAAGAACTGGTAGAAACCTCGTAATCTTGAAAATCATGGTTTCATGCACCTCCTTTTACAATCGGTGAGAGATTTGATATTGCATAGGCAGAAATAAAAGAGATATGAAACCATAATCTGAATCAGAACTCTGTACGCGCTAGAACACTAATCATGTTCCCAACATATTCTCCATCTGAATGAATGAAGATGCGTGTCTGAATGAACGTTGTGGACCTTTTCAATGAAGCCAGTTAGCGAGTCTTTTCTGCTTCAAGTTCCCCTTTCACGCAGCGACATTCAACACAACAACCCATTTTCCCGATGCTTTCATCATGGCTGTGAATCTGAGCGTGAACAGTTGCAGAAAAATAAGGGGGAATCCGCATGTTGTAAACTTTGAAGCTTTCTGGAAGACTAATATGGCGTTTTTTGGAAGAACCTTTTTTATTTCAAACCAGGAAAAAGACATAGGAGGAAGGAGAGGCAGATCAGTAGATGACTGAAGGCTTTCTTGAGGTTCTCAAAGACCGAAGCATGTTTGAGAAATCGTCGAGGCGTTATGAACAATGGAAGAACAAAGACATTCTAGCAATAGTGCTTGAAACGATGCCCAAACAGGCGAAAAGAAAGAATATCGACAACTTCGCAAAGTTGAGAACGAGGTTCGCAAAAAAGTTGACTGACAAATCCAAACAGATCTAGCGGGCGCCCTGTGCAAGAAAGAAACATACGTTACTTCGTTCAAGAGGGCTCTGACTCCGATTCACATTTGCTGTGAGAGGGGCTCAATGATTGCTTGAGGTACTTGCATAGAGGCGAGACGCCAATTCAGACGACAATTGATGGCTGCAGAGAATATGGGTTTGAATAACCGGGATTCAACCTGGACAACACGATGTTTCTCATGCCCTTTTCCAATGTAGCATGGCTTGAATCTACTACTGCGTTGAAGACGAGAAAAGGCTACCTTTTGGTCTTTTGAACTGTTCGGAGAATTTAGTGCCTCTTTGTTCCATTTCAGATTTTTCCGTCCAGATGCGAAAATGCTCTGCTGCCTTCTCGTCCAGATACTTTCTGATCATTTCAAGCAACTTTGGCACATCGAAAGGTTTCAAGACGTATCCATCCGCGCCCTCGTTTACTGCCTTCATAGCGTTCTCTATGGACGGAAAGCCCGTAATGATTATCTTGATCATTTCGGGCTGCCTCTGCTTCAGCCCTAGGAGGAGCTCAGTTCCCTTCATGTCAGGCAGCTCAACGTCGACCAGGGCTACGTCAAAATACGCTTTCTCAGAGGCTCTAATCGCCTGCTTTCCATTTTCCACAACGTCAACTGAGTATCCCTCCTCTAATAGGATTGAAGAAAGGGTCTTCCTCACCCCAATGTCGTCATCAACAATTAGGACGCTTTCATTCAATCACTATACCTCCGCTTTCTCGTCCGCTGCAACGTCACATTTTGACATGGGCGAGATAAGTTTTTTATGAATTGGAAATATGGGTTCCTCATCCTTCTTATTCGAAAATGGAAACCAGCCGAATCATTAAACAACTAGCGCGGGCGAAAAGGACTCTTAGACGACACGGTATACTCAAAGGCGAACTTCTAGGTTTCGGTATACAAAAGCATCAACCAAAGTCACCTTTCTAACCTGCTTAAGCTCAGGGCTTAATTTGAGTTTGGTCAGTAGTACTCGCTAGCAACAAGCTTCCGAACTTCTAAAGAC
>CAYYXF010000120.1:0-3472 GCA_964475545.1 uncultured Candidatus Bathyarchaeia archaeon
CGTACACACAAGCCTTGTAGAAAACTATATTCTTGCAATCGACGCCAAAACAGGAATACGGCTCCCTAAGGATTACAGTCTAAGACATAAAGATGTGATAAAGATCATGACTCGACCTATAGCGAAACAACGGAAATAGCGAGTGCTAGGTAGACGGCCCAGAATCCACGGCAAAAAGGTTAGTGTAAAAGGATAAAGAAAGTGAAGAAGAAATAGAGTATGGTTAGGCTATATCTTGATCTTGAGACTTATCGTCCAAGGAAAGAAGGTTCCTTTGTCGAGGAGAGAATAATCTCAAGTGGACTGCTCATTGACGAAACACCATATCAGGAAGACAGTCTGAAAGAGAGCATTGATCCAATTTTGATCAGTGAGTGGGATGGACTCAGTGAGTGCGAGATTGTAAGGAAGGTTCAGGATCAAGTCAGAGAAGCATGGAAAACTCACAGGTTTGCTGTGATATGTGGCTTCAACATTCTCAGATTCGACATTCCCTTGCTGATATGCAGATGCGTCCAGTACTCACTTGACAAGCATGATGTGATTGCCAAGATGTGGAATGACTGTTTTACGATAGACTATTTTCAGCAGCTCTTAGTGGCAAACAGGAACTTCTTCAAAGGCTTGAAGCTTGAGAAAATTGTGGAAGTTTCAAAGAAGCTTGGTTTGAAGCCACCATCACACAGCACAAGTGGAAGTGCAGTCAAAGAACTTTACGATCAAGGCAAGTATAAAGAGATTGAAGAGCATCTCAAACAGGATCTTACCATAGTCCGTTGGCTGGATCTCTTCGGAGCCAAGAGGCTGATTGAAAAAAGCATGAAAGAAGGAAAAGCTCTGTTTCAAGAATAGTCCAAAAGCCGAGAGGTTCTGAAGGATGAGGAAGAAAGAGAACCATGAGCATGAACTCATCAAAGCAAGGCAAAGAATGATTTCATTACCTTATGCGGATGCCAAACCCTCTGAAGTGACAGAAGTCTACTGGATTTATGCAATAAGGAAAAAGAAAGAATATCCGAAGCCAATAGTTAGAAGTGGAAAATGGCTCATTTTTGTAGACAAAAAAGATGTTGACGCGCTTTGGGCTAAAATCAAGAAAGCAACAGGAGAAGGAAAGTTTGGAGATAGTTCAAAGGTTGCGACAGCAAAGCCTAATCCAAATGCTGCCAATCCAGACACAAAGGTCATATGCGTTTACACCTATGATTGGACTGATGAAAAAGATGTCAAAAGAGTCAGAGAGGAGCTCAGAAAGCTTGGCATAACGAACAAGCTTTCCTATAAAGCAGATGAGGACACATTAGCTGGAAAATATCGAATAATGGGACATAAGAAGATCAGTAAATACTATGAGTGACAGAAAATGCAAGTTTTAGCTTTCAGTGATCTTCATGGAGATGCATCCACTCTCAAGCTTCTCAGAGACAGCATAGAAGACGAAAGTTATGACTACATGCTTGTCGCTGGAGACTTGACGAATGCAGATCTCATTTCACCTGCAGAAAGAGTGCAGCAAGTGAAAGAGATCTTTTCCATTATGGAGAGTTTCAAAATTCCATACTACTATGTTTGGGGAACACCATTCAGAGAAGGTAGTTTAGAATTTGCCACAGAAGATTACGAAATCAAAGAAGATGTAGGAAAACTAACCTTAACAAGAAAGATTGGCAATTGGACTTGGGCAGTCAACATGCCAGAAAGAGGATGGCAACTCTTCAAGAAGATTGAAGATTTTCTTTCTTCATTAAGATTTGGCAAGCATTTGAAAGAAGAAGAGCCTGTCAAACTTGAAATATTGGCTGACTTCCTCCCCAGAAAAAATGCCTAAGAATGCAATCTTCCTCAGACATCACTACAGAAAAATCATTCCTAACGTATTGATACAGTTGGATGGGCATCTCCATTATGGACAGTACTTATTCAACTATCTGAATTTGGGTTTTCTCTACAGAGATGCAGCACACAATGCTTCACCTATGATCGGCTGCTATTGGAAGCTATATCTGGGCGGCTCTTCTGTTTCTGTCAACTTCATGAACTTAGGCAATAAGCTGAAAGACTTTAGATGCCCTGAGCATCCTGAAGAAGGCACATTCTATGTTCCACATTATTGGAAAAAATGTCCTGTATGCTTCAATCCGAGAGAGGCACTTATCAAAAGAAACTGATAAGATATTGGTAGAAAAGAGGAATAAACCATGACTGAAAAACGGCAAAGAGCCCTCGACTTTTGAAGTTTGAGGGACTCAAAGAAGGAAAAGGAATATGAAAAAAGAATTGATCAAGAAGTATGTCAAGAATTTGGATGGACTGATAGCCGATCTTGGTGGTGGAATCTCTGAAGTCTTCGTGTTCCAAGTTCCTTCAGAAAGCATGGTTGTGTTTCTCTTCGGAACAATCTTCAAACACCTCAATATGAAGGATATTCTCGTCAAAGATGAGAAGAAAGGAGAATTAGATGCTGTTGCAGAAATGGATGATGGAGAGATTGTCATTGAGTTTGAAGCTAACAGCAAAGACTTCAAAAGACACAGACATGATCCAAGCAAGTGTGATCTGATAGTCTGCTGGAATGACAATTGGCAAGATGCACCTGAAAACATAGAAATCTTGGAACTCAAGTATTTCTGGGAACAAGCCAATCACGCATGAGAAAAAAAGATTAAAATTTAATCCCAAACCTTGAAGTGAGCGCTTTCCAACACGCTCAAAATATGTAACGTGCCGAAGATCCATGTGAAGAGGTTTGTGGCACGGCTTAGTTTTGTCTTCCAACAACTTAATATTTCATAGCTGCCTTGTATGTTTGGGTGATTTGTTCTTTGTTATCTGCTTGTGTTCTGATAAGGACTGTGCATAGCAAGTTTGAGGATGTTGTTAGATCAATTCGCCAGTTGAAAGCGGTCAAGCGAGTCTTCCCGACTCTCGGAAGATACGATGTTGTAGTGGACCTTGAAGCCTCAGATCCTGAGGAGCTAGGCGGCACAGTGCTGAGGATGGGGAATATCGCCGGTGTAGTCTTTACTGAAACCCTCGTAGAGATACAACATTAGGGAGGAACGAGATATGCTAGATGCGTGTATACTATTGAAGGTCGTGCCTACTAAAGCCGATATGATTCTAGACACAATTAGGAAGGTTACTGGCGTCAGAAAGGCATACTTTACATACGGAAGGTTCGATTTAGCTGTCTTTGTTGAGGTTGAAGATTATAAAAAGCTGCGAGAAATCACAACCCAAATTAACGGCATCGAAGGCATAAGAAGCACAGAAACACTGCCTGAAGCCTAATTTTCCCTTCTCTTTTTCCGTCTTTTCTTACCAGCATTCAAAGGACTTCATAGAAAACCAATAATTAGAAAAGAAGAGAATCAAACTAATTAAGAGGATAAGATCGTTTTAAAACAGTCTTCATGGTAGTAACTCTTTACAGCTCCAAAAGTGTCCTTGATGGTTATTTCGTTACCTTCTT
>CAYYXF010000121.1:0-3412 GCA_964475545.1 uncultured Candidatus Bathyarchaeia archaeon
ATGTTGAAGAAACTTTTTAACGTGCCAAAAATACAGAATAGGCCAAATGCTGGACCCGAAGAAAGTTGATTTCAAGAGGCTTGGCTTTCGCGCAGGAATAGAAGTTCACCATCAGATCCGTTCCGAGAGAAAGCTTTTCTGCCGTTGTCCACCGACCTTGGAGAAAGATCCAGAAAACATGGATTACAGTTTCTACAGGTATTTTCGGCCTGTTCTAGGCGAAATGGGCGACTTTGATCCCGGCATGCTCGTAGAGTTCGAAAAAGGATACAAAGTAATCTACTATGCTTGTGAAAGAAACACTTGCACGTACGAGATGGACGAGACACCGCCTTTCTATCCAGACATGGAAGCAATAAGGGAAGGCTTTGTTCTAGCCTTGTACTTCAACTGTTCAGCCTTGGCTGAAGAAATCGTCGTGAACAGAAAGCAGTACCTTGATGGCTCAATAACAACAGGATTTCAGAGAACGTTCATAGTTGGCAGAGACGGTTGGGTGCCAGTCAACGGCAAGAAAGTTAGGATCAGCAACGTTTACATCGAAGAGGATGCTGCCCGGCGAGTAAACTGGCTCGACACGGTCAGCAGAACAGTCTACTTCAATCTCGACCGTCTTGGCGTCCCCCTGACCGAGGTTATCAGCGACCACAGAGATGTGGAGTCGCCGCAAGAACTAGTCGAGTTAGCCAGGCAGATCGGACGGGTTTTGAGAATAAGTCGAATAGGCAGGAGAGGGATTGGTGTAGCACGTCAGGACGTCAATCTCTCCATAGAGGGAGGGAACAGAGTTGAAATCAAAGGAGTGCAAGACCTTGACAAGTTTGACCTGCTTTGCAGACACGAAGCTGTACGGCAACATGCCCTAATCGAGATCAGCAGAAAAATGAGAGAACACGGAATAAAAAAAGAGGATTTTGAACACACCTACGTCGATATTACTCACCTTTTCACACTCGGAGACGACAAGGCCTTCGTAACCATATTTCCCAAAATGAAAGGACTATTTGGCTTGGAAGTCCAGCCTGACAAGGACTTTGGCCTCGAGATTTTCGAAAAAAGCATGCTCGTCACAGGCATACCTTGCGAAAAC
Organism: uncultured Candidatus Bathyarchaeia archaeon; assembly: GCA_964475545.1. Classification (GTDB taxonomy): domain Archaea; phylum Thermoproteota; class Bathyarchaeia; order Bathyarchaeales; family Bathycorpusculaceae; genus DASPTR01. Next base: position 1,091 of record CAYYXF010000121.1, read on the forward strand.
CACTTTCACAGCGATGAAAACGAGGAAAATGCTGTACGGAAGCGTTCTAATCACCCATGCAGATTACCGATTGACGAGAAGAAAATCGTTGAGATAAGATCAATCATGAACCCAGAACCTGGAGATGCCTTCATCGTGGTTGTTGGGCCTGAAAGAAGGGCAATGCATGCAATGAAGAAAATCGTGGAGAGGGCAAAAATGGCTTTGGACGGCGTGCCACAGGAAACGCGGAGACTCTTGCCGAGCGGCAACAGCGAGTTCCTTAGGGTTATTCACGGCAAGGAACGCATTTACCCTGACACAGACACGCCTCCCATAGTCATTTCAAAGGAACTGGTTGAAGAGTGCAGGAGTAAGACTGGTAAGCGCCCCTGGGAGATCTATGAAGACCTGCATGGCAAGAACAACTTCACTCAGAACCAAGTGGATTTGCTCATAAGAGACGAGAAGGTCGAGAAATTCTATAGTTATGTGCAGAATCTGGGGCTTGAAGGTGCTCTGGCTTACCATTTGCTGATCGAATTGCCGCGCTACGCACGAAGGAAGGGTCTAAGGATCGATGAGCACACTGTTGACAAATTGGCTGAGGGATTTTCTAAGAAGCTCATAAGCCGTCAACAGGTCGAGGCTCTCATTCAAATCCTCGCTGAGGAACCAGAGCTCAGCGTCAAGCAAGCAGTGAAGGAACTTGCGATTTCACGTGTTACTCATGCTGAATTAGATAGTATTATTCAAGAGCGGTTGAGCCTTTTTGAGGCATCCAAAATTGTTTCAGATCCAGTCTATAGGAAACGCGTCGTGCCGAAAATAGTTGGTGAAGTGCTGAAGTCGGTCAACTACAGTGTGGAAGGAAAGATGATTGTAGAACGGGTTCAGGCCTTAGCAGGCAGGAGGAAAATTGGAAATGCCAAGGAAAGATGAAAAGACTGATAATAGCGACCCTGAAGGGTATCGCGGGGCTCTTCGTGACAGGCTGGTCAACGAGGGAATAAGAACGTGGAGCAAGGTGAAAATCACCAAGGGCAAAGCAACCTATGAGGGGTTACTGCTTCCGAGGAGTCAGCACACGGCTGATGATTATGTGACTCTAAAGGTGGACACGGGTTACAACCTTGGAGTCTTGATGGATGCGAACGCTACTATTGAAGAGTTCGGGCATCAGAAAGGTCATTATCAACTCCCCCGGATAGATGTCAAATTCAAGAAGGAGATGCCGAACGTTACTCTATTGGGTACTGGTGGCACGGTTGCCTCCCGTTTGGATTATAGAACTGGCGCGGTGCTGCCCGCTTTCACGCCTGAGGAGCTTTTTTCTGCTGTTCCTGAGCTGGTGTCGGCTGTCAATTTGACCCCTAAGACTCTGTACCAGATATTGAGTGAGAATTTTAGGCCGGAATATTGGGTGAAGACGGCTGAAGCTATAGCGAAGGAGATTGAGAGTGGTGTGGACGGTGTGATAATTGGTCATGGTACGGATACGATGTGTACGACTGGGGCTGCTCTATCGTATTTCCTGCGTGATCAGCCTGTTCCGGTGGTTCTCGTTGGCAGTCAGCGGAGTTCTGATAGGCCTTCTTCGGATGGGCCGCGCAACATCTTGTACGCCGCGACGCTTGCTGGCCGAGAGAATTTTGCTGAGACGGCTGTGTGCATGCACGGGGGGACAAGTGACAGTTATAACCTGATTCATCGGGCTACGCGATGTCGGAAGATGCATTCTTCGCGTCGTGACACTTTCCGTACGTTGGATGATGTTCCGCTCGGCAAGATTGATGATTCGGGTGTTACATGGTTTAAGAAGGATGTTCGTCCTCGTGGGCCTGTTGAGGATTTCTGCTTAGATACTAGGATTGATCCTCGTGTGGGTATGCTTTACTCTTATCCTGGGATGAATCCTGATATTCTTGATTCTATGGTTGACAAAGGGTATCATGGCATTGTTATAATAGGAACTGGGCTGGGACATGTTGGAACTGACATGTTTCCGCCTTTGGAGCGCTGTCAGGAGGAGGAGATTCCTGTTGTGCTTGTTGTTGAGCCGCTTTTTGGGTATGTTCATCTTCGTGTTTATGAGACAGGTCGGGACATGCTTGCGAGAGGTGTCATAGAGGGTGGGAACATGTTGCCTTCTGCAGCTTACACTAAGCTAATCTGGGTTCTTGGGCATACGCGAGACGTTGGACAGGTAAAGAAGCTTATGCAGAGTAATGTGGCTGGCGAGATTACGGCCAGAGAAGGTCCTAGGGGTTTCCTGCTACTTCAAGGCGTGGAGCCTGGCATAGATGAGATACTCAAGAACCTCTAGCGAAAAGCGCGCGCTAA
>CAYYXF010000122.1:0-3325 GCA_964475545.1 uncultured Candidatus Bathyarchaeia archaeon
TCAAAAATGCATCAAACGATTCCGCGCTATCTGTGACTAACCGGTTTTCGCCATAAAGCTTTAAGAACACATCAGTCGAATATTACCAACGGTGTTGATGGAGTGCCAATAGGCGTATTATACAGCCATTTTACTGAACGCGGCGGCGCTGAGAACGTCATTTTAAAACAAGTCGATATGCTCCACCACAAGGGATACGACGTGAAATGCTACTTCGCGTACGTTGATAGGCGTTTGGTAAAGCCGGCTTCGAACCCGCATTGTTATGTTGATGACTACTTTGGGAACAGCATTCCAAATTTCAAGACTGCTAGAATCTTGATGTCCCTTCCTTTAGCTCCACTTACTGTTAGAAAACTCGCAGACGTGAGCGCGTTGATCTGTCACGGTTACGGACCAGGTCCGTGGATTGGTTATGTTCAAAAAAAGATGAGAGGCATGAAATATATCAGTTACATTCACTTTTTGCCTCGCATGTTCTCCCTGGATTCGGATGAAGCAAAACTGTGGCGGTTTGATAAAACAAGAAATACGGTTTACCTGCTTGGCAAGGTTAGCGAGCCACTGATTAAAGAGATTGACTTTCTCGGAGTTTCAAATTCTGATGAAGTATTAGTTAACAGTTCTCTCACCGGTCGCCGGGTCAAACAGGCCTATGGTGTTGATTCAAAGGTTTGTTATCCGCCCGTGGACACTCGTGTTTTCAGAAGACTCGAAGAAAAAGAGGTGTCTCATTTGCGCAAGGAGTTTGGTTGGCCTCTGATTTTTTCTTCAGGACGGATCGTGGCGATTAAGCGGTGGGAGTGGCTGATTGAGATTTTGGCTCACGTCAAAAAGAGTTTCCCATCTGTTATGCTTGCAATCGCTGGAGAGGCTCCCCAGGGAGGAGAAGAGTACATTGACAAGTTGAAAAGATTAGCGGAGGAGCTTGGAGTCAGAGAAAACGTCAAGTTCTTAGGGTTCAGATCTCTGGAGGAGCTTGTCCGATTGTACAATGTGGCCGATGTTTATGCTTATCCGACACCCATGGAAGATTTTGGCTTAGGGCCTGTCGAGGCTATGGCATGTGGGACACCAGCTGTGGTTTGGGATGATGGCGGGGGACCTTGCGAAACTACTGTTGAAGGAGTGACGGGGTTCAGGGCTCGACCATATGACGTGAATGATTTTGCTGAGAAGATCACGAAGGCCTTTGACATGGACAAACGATCAATAGGCAGCAGTCTTCACCAGTTTGTCGAGGACAGGTTTTCATGCGAGAAGCATCTGGAAACCTTGGAGAATTCGTTGAAAGCACTGTAATCCTTAATGGCTTACGGCCTGGAAGGTTAAGGCCACAACATGCGGATATTCGCTGTATTCTTTCATCCAACTACGCATTTTACGGCTGTTGGAGGCGCGGAGAAACGGTTCATCAGAGTTCTGAAGATCTGGGGAACTGAAAGAGTAAGCATTACTGTTGTCGACCCTGACCCCACGCTGATATCGAGGAATTGTCCAAGCTGCAACGTCATTTCAATGCCTTATCCTTTGCCATCTTTAGGGAAGGGCCTTTTTTCCATTTATCTTCAATGGTTTTTCTGGATCGTGAAAGCCTTTTTTCTCTGTCCGTCGCTGCTAAGGCTCGGTAATTATAGTGTTATTCTTGCTCCAAACAACACGTTGCCAAACCTGATTATTGCATATTGGCTTCATCTTGTTTCAGGCTTGCCATTGTGCGCGATCGTTCATCACATGGACTTTCCATATGCAGATGCTAAGGCGAACTTTGCTTCTGTCTACAGAGTCTATCGAACGGCCCGCTTCAGTATGCCTGTGGCTTTTGCCAAAGCTTTGACGTTTCTTTTGATTCTTGCTTTGGTGAAACGCGCCGACATCTGCATCAGCGTTTCCAATTATACGGCGAGTTTCCTGTTGAAGAACGGTGTTTCCTCGCAGAAGATCCGAGTCAGTGGAAACGGTGTTGACTTAGAAATAATAGACCATTTCAAAGCGCCACGAAAACTTTACGAAGGCATTTTTGTTGGGAGGATTGCAAGGGACAAAGGAGTTTTCGACCTGGTCAAGGTATGGAGGCAGATAATTGCGACGAGGCCTGATGCCAAGCTTATGATCGTGGGCAGCGGGTCTGACTCGTTGAAGCTGAGGGAGATAGTTGAAAAGTCTGGTGTTTCCTCAAAAATCATCTTGCAAGGCAGCTGTGATGATAGCGAACTGTATGCTTTAATGAAAGCTAGCAGAACATTCTTGTTCCCGAGTATGTTTGAAGGTTGGGGGCTGGCAGTTGGTGAAGCCTTGGCATGCGGCTTGCCTGTCATCTGTTATGATATTCCAGCTCTTCGTGAAATCTTCGGAGAGTGCAGGAGTGCCTTCTTGGTTCCGATTGGAGATACTCGAAAATTCGCGGAGACTGCCCAAAACATACTTGAGAGGAGGGATCTTGATGAACTGGAAAAAGCGTCAAAAGAGTATGCTCGACGTTTCAACTGGGAGAAAGTTGCCTTGGACGATCTGCAAATCGTTAGATCCACAGTCAAACATCTTGGTTGATTGAAGAAATGAGGGAATTGAAAGAAGCGCAAACTGATGCAAGTAAGCGGTATTCTGCTTCTTATGTCTGGCAACGGTTGCAAGTGCCCGTGGGCATTCTGTACCTCAATTTATATATCGCAGTGGCAGGGCATAAATCGTGTCTAGAGGATGCTTTGGGTGAATGGACTTTTCTCCTACTGAGAGACGACGGTTAGCGCTTGCACGCTTCATGAACTGGAGTCTGCTGATTCTTGTCTTGTTTGAAGCCGTTTCTCTCGCTTGCTGGCTGTTGGTTCCTTTTTTTCCGTCAGTTTTCAATCCTCGTGTAGAAGGCTTGGTTTCGTCAGTTTTGGACAGTGAATCATGGTTGTTCTATTTTTCAGCTGCACTTGCGCCCATTTTTGTGGTGTTCATGATGCTCTCTTGGGTGCCCCGACTATTCATGTGGCTTGGTGAGGTCTACACCAATCGCCAAAGCAAGCGCATTCATGGCGTCCTCGCTCTTGGAGGAAGAAAGATAAGCTTTGACAAGCTGCTGAAGCGCATGAATTCAGCATTGAACCTGGCTTTTGAGCCTGTGACTCATAGCTCGAAGCGTCACTGGTTGGTCTTGGCTCTTTCGGTTGCTATTGCCCTATCCATTGCAGCCTATCCTTACTTGCCAGGGGTGAATCCTACGGGCAAGACAGTAGGAGCGGATGTCGAGGTGTATACTGCGTGGTTGACGGACATTGATAAGCAGGGAAGCGTGTCAAATGTCTTTTCTTACGTGTTTTTCAACTTTTCAGATCGT
>CAYYXF010000123.1:0-3314 GCA_964475545.1 uncultured Candidatus Bathyarchaeia archaeon
CTGTTCTCGGTGCTTGGATGGCAGTTTATGTCAAGTGGCTTGGCCATGCTAGCTTCCAAATCAGAACAACTGACAAAATTATCTATATTGACTTGAAAAAATATGGGAAGGTAGTAGAAACCTCCGAGAAGGCAGACATAATCCTCGTTACACACAATCATGGTGACCATTGCAGTCCGGCTAAAATTCAGAAACTGCAAACGAATGACACTGTCATAGTTGCTCCGAAGAACTGTGCCTCAAGAATCGGCGGAAACGTCAGAACAATCAAACCTGGAGAAGAAATCACCATTGCAAATGTAACTATAAAGGCGGTTGAAGCTTACAATGTCAAACGGTTCAAGCCTTCTGGAAAGCCATGGCATCCCAAAGGGTACGGAGTAGGCTATCTGATTGAGGTTGAAGGCAAGACGATCTATCACGCGGGCGACACAGACTTTGTACCAGAAATGAGTCGACTGAAGAACATAGACTTGGCTCTGCTCCCAACAGGAGACAAGTACACCATGGACAATTCCGAGGCTGCCCAAGCAGCAGTAGCGATTGGCCCAAGAATTGCGATGGCCATGCACACTTGGGAAAAAGATCGTGGGGAATTCAAAGAAAAAGTGGAAGCCAACTCAAGAACTCGAGTAGTGCTCTTGCAGGAAGGCGAAGAATACCAGTTGAACTAGAAGACTGAGAACAGTGCTTTCTTTCTCAAGTTTCTCTCTATCTGCCTGAGCGCTATGGCACCTATTACGACGTAGATAAGGTCCAAGATTAGTAGGGCTACTATATCATAAGTCACGTTGACGGTTCCGATGTCAAGCAGAGAAGCCCTCATCAGCCTGATACCATAAGTCAACGGCAAAGCCTGCGAAATCATCTGAGCCCAAGATGGCATGAACTCCACCGGGCAAACCAAACCGCAGAAAACCATGAACAATATCATCAAACTGTTGGCCGTCGTGGTTCGATCTCGAAACGTCAACGTTACCGCGTTGGTTATCAACCCGATGCCGAACAATCCGAAAGCCGTCAATAGCAAGCTGCAGAAGAATAGCGGTGCGTTGAACAGGGCTATTTGGAAACCGAAGGCCACGCCGAGCAGGAAAACGGCGCCGAAATCGATCAGAGAGTTGGTTGCGGCAGCCACCATAATTCCTGACATGTAGGCCAACCGGCTCATAGGCGACATGAAAGTTGCCTCAATCGTGCCAGTTGCACGTTCCCAGAACATGACTCTGCCAACCACAAAAGCAGCTGCAAACACAAACACGTAGAATGCGTTACCCACCGTTATGAACGAAATATAACCAGAACTGCCTACGGCAACTCCGAACCCAGGTGCCAGTTTGCCAGCTCCATAAACCACGTTGTATAGTACCCATGCGGCTGCAAGAGTCATTATGGGCGTAAAGAACCGCAGGGCAAAACCTGTCCAGCTGAAGAATCGCCAAGTCATGATCAGGTTGACTTTGGTAGTTGAGGCGACGACTCTGAGGCTGTGTCTGACCATCTTTGTCACCCTAGAATTGAGTTAACGTAGCGTTCGCCTTTGCTCTTCGTTCAGCGTAGCTTACGAGTACCCTTGCCAACATGATGAAGACTATCGTCATAGAGGCAAGTGCAGCCAAGGGAATTGCTACGGCGTATATTGATGCTCCGCCAAGCAGCGTTAATCTGACGGCCATCAGGCCGAACGTCAACGGCAACAGGTAGCTTAAAGGCAGCAGGAACGTGGGCATCGACTGCAATGGAAAGATCTGACCTGAGAGAAACATCACTGGTTCCTGAAGCCACGCCACGAGTAAGCCTCCTCTTCTTGAATAGATGAAAACAGTTTCCAGACACATTCCAAGAGCCACGATCGCAATATAGGATAGCCCGAGAGAAGCGCAGAGCGCCAAAAGATCGGTTGTGAAAACGCTTACATGAATGAATGCTACCCATGAAAGTACCAATGCAACCAGCATCCATATGTAGTTCAAAGCATTTGCTAAAGCTCCGCCTAGGAGCAATGCAATGCGGTTCGCCGGCGATAGCAGGACTGCCTCGAGGGTGCCTTGCCACCTCTCTGATTCAAAAGATGCGCCAGCCAACAGCATCATCGTGAAGAAGGAGTAGAGCAGCTGCCCAACTATCGTGAAACCTACTAGATCTATCGTATAGGTCGCAGCATTGAACTGAAGATTAACCGACTTCGTGGCGAACGGCAAATACAAGAAATACAAATATAGCCCGTTTCCAAAAGGCAGAATCAAAGCCCACACCAGTGTTCGGCCACTGAAGAAGTAGACCCTAAGGTTCTTCAGTGCCTCAGCCATTACCACTCTGGTGAACATTCATTTTTCTCCCGTGTAGAACATGAAAAGGTCCTCCAATGTTGGTCCGCGCAGGTTGAATGAGATCACTCTGCAACGTTTGGCTGCCATAAGGCTCAGCACGTGTGGAAGGGCTTTGTCGCTGTCCACGTTGACCACGAGTCGGTCAATTTTCTCGCCTTCTGCTTCGCCTTCGTAGTCTGTCGTTATCACCTTCTTCACGGATTCCAATTGCCTTAAACCGCTGATGGCTTCGTCCGTCAATCTGGCTACAAGTATTTCTATTGAGAATCCCGAGGGCAATTTTCTCTTAAGCTCTTCAGAGGCTCCAACAGCGACAAGCTTGCCCTTGCTGATGAAGCCCACTCTGCCGCACATTTCCTCTGCTTCGTACATATAATGAGTGGTTAAAAGAACCGTTTTACCCTGTTCTCGAACAATTTTGTCTCGGATGAAATTGCGCAAATCCTTCGCAATGTTCACGTCTAATCCCAAAGTTGGCTCGTCAAGAAAAAGCACTTCGGGATCATTGATGAGTCCTCTACAAACTTGCAGTCGCTGCCTCATTCCTTTGCTGTATTTTTCAACCTCGTCGTCAGCTCTGTCCGAAAGCCCCATAAGCTCCAACAGACTGTTCACTCTGGCGGTTACTTCTCTCTTGGGAACATCGTAAAGATCAGCGAAGTACTTCAGATTCTCTCTGCCAGTTAGCCTATAGTAGAGCATCCGTTCGCCGCCGGCCACCATGTTCACGATTTTCCTCACATGTCCTGCGTCCTTAACTACGTCGTAACCTTTGACAAAGGCGTGACCACTGGTTGGTTCAAGCAGAGTGCACAGAATTTTCACTGTAGTGGTTTTGCCAGCACCATTCGGTCCAAGCAAACCGAACAACTCTCCATCTTGAATCTCGAAGTCAACCTGGTCAAGTGCTTTGATGACCGTTGTCAACTTCCTTCCAAAGACATGGCTTCGCTTGGTTGAAACATAATCACGTGACAGTTGGCG
>CAYYXF010000124.1:0-3305 GCA_964475545.1 uncultured Candidatus Bathyarchaeia archaeon
AAGTACTGCAACTGCAAGCCTATATATCCGCAGTATCTGGTTGATTAGCATGAGCGGACGAACAGAGAAGTGGATTTCGTGCTTGATAGCTGGGCTAGATGAGCATGTCGATGAGAAGACTCGAGCTATGATACTGGAGCAATGTGGACGGCAATGTCAGTCGCAGAGTTTTATCAAGAAGGCCAAAGGCATTTATGAAAAGTCAAACGGTATCGACGATTTCTTGGAGAAACTGGGACGAGTCTACAAGCATCTGCACAGAGAAGGCGACAAAATATACATTGTCTATCCGAAATGCTACTGCTCTCAAGTGAACAAGATTCCTAAGAGAAAACTCTCTGAGACATACTGCAATTGCTCACGCGGATGGGCCAAAGCACTGTTTGAAGGAGCTTTGTCCAGACCAGTGGAAGTTGTGAAGGAAAAGTCGATAATCAACGGAGACAGTGAATGCAAGTTCAGAATAATAGTCTAGCAGGCGAGCGCGCTTACAGTTTCAGACCTAGTTCAAGTCTGACTTCCCTTTTCTCGATATCTTCGTTGGAGTATGCAGCGGTATCGAAACCAATCAGCTCGTACCCAAATTTCAGATAGAAGTTGATTGCCGGAACATCACATGTTTGTGTTTCAAGGATCAACATTCTTGCTTTCTTTTCTTCTGCGACTTTGACGGCGTGTTTCATGAGCAGTGTTCCTATTCCCCTTCTGCGGAACTCTTCTTCAACAAGAAACTCCCAAATCCGCATCCTGTTGTTCCACTTATCATAACCCAATTCAATCCAGCCAACCCGCCTATTCTCTAATACAGCTGCAAAAGCCCTAGGTTCTTCAACATGGTCTTCGAATAGCTTCCCCTGATAATTCTTCTCCAGTGTGCTCTCAAGAGGCTTAAGAGTCAACTCTATTCTCCAACCTCCAGATTCGCGACGGACTGACAGGTCATAATAGGTGGATGTTGAGTACCTAGACTTCAGCTCGCTTAGATAGGCATCATTCTTTGTAAGCTCGACTATCCTGGGCTCTTCTCCGGCTTCCCTTTTCATGAATATCCGCGTATCCATGTTGCAAAAACCTTGCCAATAAAGCTGTGTCTAGCAGCTTGTCGGAAAAATCTGGAAGCACGTTGTTTTTCTAGGGCAGGAAAGCACAAGTAGCCCTACTAGCTTGGGCGTGCTATGCTTACAGTATTATAGATAGACATGTCATAGCGCCTTCGCCTTTTCTGAATTCCGACATCTCCAGCTCTTCAACTCGGAAACCTTCATTTTCCATGAGCCTCTTCGTCTCAGCGTAGCCTTTTGCCATCAGAATCGTTCCGTTAACGGCAAGGCAGTCTGCAGCGTACTCTTCTCCTTCGGGAACCATAATCCTAATCAAACCTGACAGCACGTTGATGTCAAAGCTGCCTTTGGCGAGTATGACGTGGTCGTTTCCGATATAGGTGCATGCTGACTTCAGGTGTAACACGTTCCGCACTTTTACAGGAATCACCTGCAGATTAGTGTCCTTCAAAATCAGCTTGACCTGGTTCACGGCGTCCAGATTGGTTCGCCCTGTAAGCCCTATGAAGACCCTGTCTTCTGCTATCATAACGTCTCCACCGTCGATTGTAGCAGGCGGTCTGATATAGCATACGTGTTTCAGCTTTTCGAGAACTTTGGCAACTTCAATCACTTCAGAGGCCCTTGATTTTACACTCATGTTGCAGATTACTGCTTTGTCTCCGACTATTATGGCGGTGTCCTCGACAAAGCAGCTGTCTGGAAGTGAGTCGTCAGTTTTTACCCATATGAGCTTGAGTCCAAGCCTTTGCAAGGCGCTGCAGTACTCTCTGTGCTGAATTTTGGCAAGCGCGACATCTATCCTCTCAGTATTGGTTCTTACACAATTCTCGTACGAACTGGGAACGGATCTAACAACCGCGAAACTGGCCACAACTGGATTCATAAGTCCCACGATTATCCTGAGGAACTAGCCTTGCTCTTATAGTTTAAAAGCACACAGAACTGCAAAGCCGTAGATCAGCCATGCTTTGCTATACGGTATTTTTATCAGGGTCAAATAGCATTTCATATGTCGTAGGTAGTCTGTAATGGACGAGAAGAACAACCGATACGGAATATGCGGCGTTTACTGTGGCCAATGTCCCAGTGGGAATGGGAGAGTAAAGGCGTTTGCAGGAGAATTGAAGAGGCTTGTCGACACGGTCCGCTATGATTGGGTCGGCGACGTGGTCAAATCCTTCAAGTTTGAAGAGTTCAGAAAAGGCTTGGAGTGGTTCGCTAACGCCCAATGCCCAACGTGCTTAAACGGCGGAGGTGCACCTTGCGAAAACAAAAAATGCGCTCCTCAAAAGAAGCTTGAAAGCTGTCTTCTATGCGATGATTATCTGACGTGCAAACACACAGAGTATCATAGAGATTGGTATCCCTTTGTGGTCGATAACTACAAACGAGTTAAGGAAGTAGGCTTCCAAAAGTATCTTGACGAAGAAGAGGAGAAGAGCAAAGCAGGCGTAAGCTTGATGGGCCATCTGGAGCGAAGATGCTGCAAGATCGTTAAACTCGAAGATAAGTAAAGCCTATCAGCTCGCTACTGCATTCGATGCATTCGGTCCATGCTTCAACGCTATTATAAGGTATGGACCTGCTAACTTGACGTAGCATGAGGTAGACAACGGTGCATTTGGAGGAAATGAAGAAGGAAATTGAAACCCTTGTTCTAGAGAAAGGCTTCTACAACAAACCGGAAGATATCCCGAAGAAGCTGCTTTTCGCATTTATAGAGCTCGGAGAAGCCAGCGATGCTTGGAAGAAAGGCTTAGGTGAAGAGAAGATCGCTGAGGAACTGATTGATGTGATATTCTACGTTCTAGATGCAAGCAGACTCGCATGCCCCTCAGTAAACATGGACGAGATATTCAAGAAGAAACTCTCCAAGAACAAGAGCAGAGAATACCGGTATGGCGAAGGCCACCGCACGTGCTAGAAGAGCGCTAACGTGAATCTGCATGAAAATATCATCTATGTACTCAGGAAATGCGTATCGCAATCCTCTCGCGGAAGCACTGCTGAAGAAACTGAGACCTGATTTGCAAGTGGATTCTGCCAGAACACAAGGGAAACCGAAATTTCAGAAGAGACCAGGAAATACTTGGCAAAGCAGGGTGCGGACAACTACCTCAAGAAAGCTCCCGAGAGTCCGAATGCCAAGCGGCTAGGCGAATATGATCTTATAGTTGCCATGGGACAAGCACATGAGAAGGCAGTTGTGCGCAAATGTCCAGAATGCCTAGGAAAAACACC
>CAYYXF010000125.1:0-3235 GCA_964475545.1 uncultured Candidatus Bathyarchaeia archaeon
GAATATCTCAAGCCGTACCTGATCGCCGACTATGCCAACAACTTGGCTGACAAGTTCAACACATTCTACAACGCGCTGCCGGTCATAAAAGCTGAAACACACGAACTGAGCGACGCAAGACTCGCCCTAGTGGACGCTGTAAGAATAGTGCTCCGCAACGCCCTCAACCTAATCGGCGTCCTAGCCCCAGAGAAAATGTGAAAGCCAAAGCACAGACAGCCCCCTAGCTGATGACAATCCCGTCCATTTTTCACGTCTGAACCCCTTTCATGAAACAAGAAATTTCATATACAGGTCAAGTGATCTAGAACGAGGTGCAAAATCATGAGCGGCTCCTATTTCAAGCGGAAACTCGAAGCAATAGACGTCAAGAAAAAAAGTGTCTCTGACCTTCTCGCCGAAATGAGCAGAACAGCCTATCAGGGAAGAAAACTAGGCGAAGCAGTCGAAGTCTGGGAAGCCATGCTCAAAGAGAAAGACCTTACAATAATCATGGGCTTTTCGGGCTCAATGAGCACGGCTGGACAATGGAAAATAATCAACTGGCTCATAGAAAACCGCTACATAGACGTGCTCGTCTCAACAGGCGCCAACATCTCAGAAGACATCGTTGACGCGATGGGATTAGGATACTGGCAAGGCGCACACCAAGTCAACGACCAAGAACTCCTAGAAGCCGACGTAAACAGGTACTACGACGTCTACGGAAAAGAAACCGACTATCGAGAAATGGAGCTGCTCATAACCGACTTTCTAATGACCACCAAGAAAGGTTATCCATACACCTCTGCAGAGCTAATGCACCTCTTTGGGAAATACTTGAACAAGAAAGGCGTGATAAGCATAGTTGCCGCCGCAGCGGCACACAATGTTCCAGTCTTCTGCCCAGCAATAACAGACAGCGCCTACGGAGAAACATTCCTGATGGCCAAAAACCAAGGACACCCAATCATGCTTGACGAAGTCAGAGAATTCGACCAGTTCGTGAGCATAGGCGAAAAAACAAAAGAAGTCGGCGTCATCTACATCGGCGGAGGCGTACCAAAAGACTTCACACAACTCCTAGCCATATCCGTCTCACCAAGAACGAACGACAAAGGCATCCGAGGAAGAAAAGGACACCTTCGTAAGGGATTGAAGGAATACTATTACCCGCATCGTTACGCGATCCAAATCACAACTGATTCGCCGCAGTGGGGCGGCCTCTCAGGCTGCACGCTGGAAGAGGCAATAAGCTGGGGCAAAATCGACGAAAAAGGCAAAAGAGCAGTATGCTACTGCGACGCCACAATTGCCCTACCACTAATAACGCATGCTCTAAACGAAAGAGTGAAAACCAAACGAAAAGCACCAGACCTCTCATGGCTGTTCAAAAGCGTCTCCTAAACTGCTCCCACCCTATCTATAAGCGCACTCACCATTATCGGCAAAATGACCGACGCATCACCCTCAACCATAATCCGCTTTGCCTTAGCACTGATTTTTCCCCATGACACAGCTTCACGTGGCCTTGCACCCGAAAGACTACCATCCCACTCGTCTGCAGTGCTCACATACACAGCGTAATCCAGCCCATCCTTAAACTGATTCCACCAAATCGTATGATGCTTAGATATCCCACCACCCACGATCAAAGCACCACTCTTCTTAGCTGAGAACACAATGTCATTCAGCTCGCCAGAATCCTTCAGAAGGTTAATCCTGAAATCGTGGTCCTGCGAGAACAACCACGTCTGATAGCCCACGGCGCCATCCGTGATGCCCGGCACATAAACCGGAATGTCCTTCTTCTCTGCCCAATAGAGAATTGAGCTTTCATTGCATATACGCTTCCCAATCTGACGACAAAGCTCGCTGCTCGAAACCTCCCTAATCCCTTCCTTCCACAAGCTCTGCAGCAAGCCCTGCATTTTCTGTTCAATTATCATGCCGTAACTATCGTTCGGAACCAGAACGTTTCCTAGCCTGTTTATGTTCTCTTCATGAAGCTTGACATCATTCATGACAAAAGAGCCCCTGTAATACTTCTTCCAGCTTCTCGCAACGTCATGATCAAGCGTTCCACAAGTGGTGACAACAACGTCAACAAGCTTCCGCTTCACCAGCTCCCTCAGAGCTCCTCTGGCTCCTGTCGCCACAAGATTGCCCGTGAAAGAAAGAAACTTCACGCAACCGCGTGTCTTGATCATTCGCTCCAGAATGGTTGTGCCTGTCGCAAGTTTTCCAGCCGTGAAACCCCAAGCCTTTCCCATCTGCAAAACAAGCTCGTCAACAGACATACCCTTGGAAAAATCGTAGTCTTCAACCGCATCTTTCAACACTAGACTTTTTCCCCTTTGGCCTCAGAATAAGTCTTGTAAATGGCTCCAGCCGCTTCCTTAATAGCCGTCCTTTCCTGCTCGGTTATCAGGTCCCACAGGTCCGGCCCCAAAGATTTCGCAATTCTCGCCGGCACAGTCACGTAAACAGGTTCAGGCACCGTGTCAAACTTCCTAAGCCTTGAGTAGCTCAAGACTCTGCCAGTGTTCAGCAAAATTCCCCTGATTATCTCGATGAAAGAACCTGCTGGCCCATGTCTGGTTCCGCCTAACACGCGTATGATTTCCCTGCTGACTTCCTTCACATAGTTCTCGCATGCCGCCCTGTCCAAAATCTTCTCGGTTTTCTTCAAATACTCGTCCAGTGCCACGCCGTCAACCTTGACAGTGCTCCAAAGTGGAACTGCAGCTTCACCATGCTCGCCGCCCACAAAAGCCTCAATCAAGCCAATCGGAACACCAAGCTTCCTCCCCAGTATGGTTCTGAACCTTGACGTTTCAAGGTTCGTTCCCGTTCCTATCACCGGTCTTTTACCACGAGCAGCCTTGTTAGCCAACGTTGCCATGGCATCCACGGGATTTGTAATCACAAAATACCACGCTCTAGGATTATTGTCAACCGAATTCTCCACAATCTCTGTAACTACGCTGGCGTTTCTTGTTGCAAGGTCTCTTCTGCTCATCTCAGGCGTCCTTGGAAAACCTGCAGCAATCACAATCATATCAGCGCCACTAACCTGGCTACTCTTCGTATAAGCGTTTATTTTGATGTCAAAACCATGGTTTCCGATTGCGTGGTGCATCTCCTCTTTAGTCATCTCAGCAATCCCCGGTGCACTGTCAACCAGCGACAACTCAGTCACGTATCTCTCGAAGATCAGGGTGAAAGCAACTTCGCCGCCCACTCGACCCGTACC
>CAYYXF010000126.1:0-3235 GCA_964475545.1 uncultured Candidatus Bathyarchaeia archaeon
GTATTTCTTGGAATAGAATCCGGCAACGATCTAGTCTTGAAAGTCATGAAGAAACAAGCCACGACAAAGCAGGCAGAGGATGCCGTTTACACTTTAAAAAAAGCCAGAATCCAGGTTGGCGCCTTTTTCATATTAGGATACCCAGGAGAAAACGACAGGACAGTTTTGGATACGGTGAATTTCGCATCCTCGCTTCCGCTGGATTATCTCTCTTTTACATTTCCATATCCAATCCCCGGGACACCGCTCTTCAATAAAGTAAAAGATAGTATGCTTTCAAACGACTGGAAAGAACCCGAAAATTTCAGTCTCATAAAGCACAAATTGCTGTTTCACTCTTCTTTGTCAGAGGCCAAACTCAAATTTGCTCTCTTCAAGGGCATGACACAGTTCTACTTGCGCAAGTATCTAGGAAACAGAGTCTACGGCTTAATGGGCAAACCATATGAACGCCTTACCGATTCTGCCTTTAGAATCTTGAATTGACATTGGCATGCATTAAGAGGCACACGCTCGTATGGGAAAAAGAAAAATAGCACCGATGCCAAAGTCGAAGAAGGCGTCGTTTTGACCAAGGATCAAGTTAAGAAGTATTATGAAGTGCGCTTGCGTTCGTTGGCCATAATGGCGGTGATGATTGTCATTCTTTGCATATTTCTCTTCTTTTTGTTCATATGGCGAGGGCAGTACCTCTACGCCGCGTTGATGGCTGGCGTTGCGGTCATCGTTGCGCTTGCCGGAGCGAAGCTCACAGGGTATGCCAGATTGTTCAGAAAAGCCAAGCAAACCCCTCTTTCGTTTGCGCCTGCCCTGAGGAGAATGCGTTGCATGCAGAGCTTATAGCCCAATGGAATGAGCAACATTTTTGATGATTGTTGCCGACTTCTGAAAATCCTCAATCTCGTTCTTATCCAGCGGAAGTCTTATAGTTTCTTTCACGCCGTTGCGGTTGAGGACCACGGGGACACTTAGGCAGATGTCGCTTACGCCGTGATAGTCTTCGAGGAAGCAAGACACAGTCAAGACGGCGTTTTCGTTTCGAAGTATACCCTCAACTATTTTTGTCATTCCCAAGGCAACTGCATAAAACGTCCTGCCCTTGCGCTTCACGATCTCGTATCCTGCGTTTCTCACTTTCAAGAACAGCTTGTTGAAATCATCAAAGTCATAAGGAACATTGCAGAGAGGGCAGTAGTCTCTAAGTCGGATTCCCGCAACGTTCGCCAAGCTCCACACTGGAACCTCACTGTCGCCATGTTCGCCGATGATATACGCGTGAACATTTCTGGGATCAACCTGCAGATATTCTCCCAACAGGTAACGAAGCCGAGACGTGTCCAATATTGTTCCAGAGCCGATTACCTTATTCTTGGGAAAGCCAGACAGCTTCAGAGCCGCATACGTCATTACGTCTAATGGATTCGTCACTACAAGCAAGATACATTCCTTGTTGTATCTTGTAATGTTAGGAATTATCTGTTTCAAGATTTGGAAGTTGCCCCCAGCCAACTCCAGGCGTGACTGCTCTATTTTCTGTCCCTTATCGACAGCTATCACTACAATGTCAGCGTCCTTGCAGTCAGGGTAATCCCCAGCCCAGACTTTTGTTGGGTAGGCAAAGGGCATGCCATGGTTTAGATCCATCGCCTCTCCCTCGGCCCTCTCCTTATTGATGTCTATGATCACAATCTCAGACGCCAACCCTCGAATTAAGATCGAATAGGCAAAGGTTGTTCCAACGGAGCCTGCGCCGATAATGGCGATTTTTGGGCTGCCACCACTTTGGTTAGCCAAGTTTTTTCACCCCTTCTTGGACACGCGATCTATAGCGCGGTCCATCCGCCATCGACGAAGATGGTTTGTCCGGTTACGTAATTTGAAGCTGGGGAGGCTAGGTATAGAAGTGCGGCTTTCAAGTCTAATGGTTCTCCTGTCCTGCCTAGCGGAGTTCGAGAGAGAATGTGTTTCATAGCATTTTCGTCTTTGAAGACCTGCTCGGTCATTTCACTTGGGAAGAATCCTGGCGCAATAGCGTTCACATTTATCCTGTAAGGTGCCCATTCAATGGCGAAGCCCCTGGTCAGGTTTATGACTGCTCCTTTAGACGCGTAATACGGTGCCGCATGAAAGATGTCGCCTACAGCCCCGTAGATCGAGGCTATATTCACTATCTTCCCGTATTTGCGTTTTATCATTTCACGTGCAGCAGTTCTGGCACATAGGAAAACTCCTGTGAGGTTGACATCTATTACCTTTTTCCATTCTTCCAATGTCATGTCCACCGAAGGGCTAAGAGATGCAATCCCAGCGTTATTGACCATAATTTCTAGTGATCCGAATTGTTCAACAGCGGTCCGGACCATATTGACTACTTCGTCTTCGCTACTCACATCCGTTTTGACAGGAATTACTTTTACGTTATGTTTACGGGTCAATTCTTCAGCAATTTTAACCAGTCTATCATACCTTCTTGCAGCAATCACAAGGTTTGCTCCTTCGTCGGCAAGCGCTTCGGCAAATGATACGCCTAGCCCGCTTGAAGCACCGGTAACTATTGCTGTATGACCCTTGATTTTGAAACATTGATCTCTGATACTTTCCTTCATAGCAAAACACGTTCCATGGATTCTAAGGCATTCTTTTCAAAACACTTATTATCTCTTGTATATCAGGAAGCTGACCCAGCTTGTAGATTTTGAAGAAAGCTATATTCTGGTTTTCATCGATGATTATGTTTGCACGCTCCGAGAATCCTTCTTTGGTCCTGAATATTCCATATAATCCTGCGACCTTGCCATGTGGCCAGAAGTCAGAGAGAAGCCGAGTGTTCTTGATCCCTAGGTTTTCTGCCCAAGCCTTTTTTGAGGGTACGGTGTCGACGCTCACTCCTACAGCTGTGGTGTTGAGAGAATCAAAGATCTTCTTGTTGCTTTCGAGAGACTTCATTTGCTCAGCGCAAACAGAAGTCCATGCTAATGGGTGAAATGAAAGCAAGACTCTCTTGCCCTTCAAGTTGGAGAGCGTGAATTCTTGGTCGGCTTGATCCTGCAAGCTGAAGTTCTTCGATTTGTCACCTATTTTCAACTTCCCCACCACTTTTTCTTCCTCCTTATGGTTCGAGTACGACGTGCACTAGGATAAGCATCACGTGATTTCGGTTATATGATTTACGTTGTTAGCGCGCGCTACCGCTGCTATCCCCAGAAATTAACGACTATCTCCAGCCTCAAACTCA
>CAYYXF010000127.1:0-3206 GCA_964475545.1 uncultured Candidatus Bathyarchaeia archaeon
CTACTTTGTACATTAACCAAAATCAGTTAAATAGTCATCTTCACTAATTAGCGCGCGCAGAACCCTGTATCGCTGATTGAGAAGATTCACAGAGACAAGTAGTGAAAAAACGAGCTTTTTTCCTTTTGCAACGAGGCAGCTTTCCCTTAGCAGCATGGAAACTTGTACACTCATCACAATATCTATGTCTTGGACATTTCTTTTTTGGGAATGGGCAGTCTTCTCCGAACATAATCGTCAAATGCACAGGCGCTCCCTCAAAGCTTAGCCCGACCAAAGTCAACTGACTATCAGAGTCGAGCGCGCGCTTGTTTTCGAAGGTATCAAACAGATCGTTCGAAAGCATAGTTTAAATTCGAACGTTCCTGAATAGGTTCATCTAGAGAGGTCAAGTCGAAGGCAACTATTTTGTCATTGGACGAGAAGAAGGAGCAGGTTGAACTTTCCGGTAACACCTTGCTTGTTTACCTGTATGTTCTGAAGAAGGGACACAACTGCGGGGTCAGAGAAGTCCAAAGAATGCTTGGCTTTTCAAGCTCAAGCACAGCTCATTATCATCTTGAGAAGCTAACGTGCAAAGGCATCCTGACCAAGGATCAGTATGGTAACTACGAGGTCAACGAGAAAGTGAAGGTTGGCAGAATCAGCTCCTTCATCTTCCTGCGAGGTTTCGTCTTTCCAACACAGCTCATCTACGCCATCATTACAACCCTCATGTGCATTTCGTTTCTGGGCTTCTTTTCGAGATTTCTAACACCCACAACAATCCTCGCATTGTCTCCGGGGATTGTCGCTTCCGCCATCTTCTGGTATGACACCATAAGACTGTGGCAAAGCTTGCCGTCCTTCAAAGGAAGTGTTCGATGACTTTGCGGGTTGTTCGAATGTGTAGATTGAAATCTGCCGGAAACGGTTTACTTGTGGTGAGAAGAATGAACAGAACTCTCGCAATAATTGAGACGGCTTTGCTGATAATCGCCTTTCTGGCTTGCGGGCAGGCTCTGCAGCCATCATCTATGATTGCAAATTGCTCTCCATACGAAGTAAATGTAAACACAAACGCTGAATATTCTAACGGCAGTTTAGGATCGCCCATCGAGGGCCTAGCGCTGTGGTACGATTGGATAAACACCAATGGCACTCAGATAATCTTCCTAGCTTACTATTCCCAACTGCTTAATCCACCGATAATCACCTTTTTGGGTCAACATTACTACGCTGGGAACGATACAGAAGTCTTCGTTGGCAACACACTAGCAGCCATGGAAGTGTACAATGACACTAACGGCAACGGGTTGCCAGACGCAGACTATGCGGGCGGCACGAGCGAAATACTGTATCAATTCATGGTCAACAGCTCGGTCAGCTTTGAGATAACGCCGATCGGAAAGACCATCACTGATGGCATCGCACATTACAGGTGGGGAATCCGCTATCAAACTATTGACGGATTCCTGATAGCAGAAAATTACACTGCAGACTTAAAGGTCACGGTTGACTACATGGACTTCTCATACGATTTCTACATTCAAGACAACGTCTCCTACGTGAAAACAGACTTCGGCATGGGAGAAATATCGAATGCGACATCAACAGCTGGCTTCCCCACAGAACCTGTTTCGCTGAATGGCCTGAGCCTCGCGCTTTTCTACGAGACCACGATTGTCACATCCAGGCCCTATGTCACGCTGGTAGACGGAAATCAATACAATTCTACAACGGCTCCAGCCTCTGTCCAGCCAGCCAACTTGGGCGAAATCCAAATTGACACCGCCACCACGTTCAAGTTTGTGTTCGGACAAGACTACACACTCTATAGGGGAACACTTGAAGAAACTCACGGGTCAAAATCAACAGCGGTCTCAAAACAAAGCGTTTCCAGCGACTTTTCGCGCCTCGAATGGATCTTCTCCAACCTCGAAACGGTGCTGTCAAGCTTGTTCCCGAAAATAAGCAACCTGCAAGTGGCAATCAACCTTGACTATGCCTTGTCATCCTTCCTCTACAGGGTATGCTACCCAGTTTGGGATGGCTCTAGGCTTCAACACGACCCAACATACATAGCCTACTTGAACGCGCAAATTGCCCCTGAACTTGGTCTGCCACTCATGTTCATAGTAGCCGCTGCAACAGTAAGCGTCATCGCCCTAGTAGGAGCGCTGATTGATCTAAAGAAAACGAGAAGAACACTGAGAAGCTCCCCGACGATTCCAACATCACCCATTGCATAGTTTGCGATTTTCACGGGCGCGATTCTTTCCGCGGTCTCAGGCAACAGAAGGGAGATACGCCCGATGTAACACATGCTGATGGGGCCAGAAGGACTGAAGAAAACATGGCAAATGCGGCGGCCGCAAGAGCATGCGACAGAAAACTCGAAATCATTACATCTGATTTTCTTGACGCCGCTAAAGATGCACCGTAAAGTTCAATACGTAATTTGCGTTTATAGGATTTTGGTGATTTCTTGAGAGGCAAATGGTTCTTGTTTCTGGCTTCTGCCGCAGTGCTAGTTGTTGCAGGTGTTTTGGCAATTGCTTTTTGGCTGCCGGGCACAGTGGAGTATGTTGGAGGAAAATACCAGTGCAGAATAGAGATCACAGGGCAAGATCCAAGAGGGTTTAAGGTGGGAAAAATCTTCTACGTTAAGGATGGAGTCGAACATAGAGGCTATTGGGGCGAAAATATGAGAAACACGTTGGATTGGATTAGGAACAATACGCCTGGAAACGCTGTTTTCCTCAACTGGTGGGATTATGGACACATGATCGTTGGCTATGCAGAAAGAGAATCTGTGAACAAGAACCCTTCCCAGGAAGCATTGATTTCAGTCAGCGATCCAAGCGACTTCCCAGAACTGGATAATCACACAATCATAGTTGATGTTGCCAAAGCGTTAACAACAACTTACGAGAATGAAACGTTGGCGACAATGAGCAAATATAACGCGACTTACATTCTGGTGGCAACGGACGATGGAAAAGGAAAGGCTGGTTGGCTGTTCAATTTTGCGGGACTGAACTATTCAGCCTATTACAACTACAGTTGGCAACCCACGAACTTGCCCTTTGACGCAAACCAATACGATGAATTAGGAAGACAAACGGTTTTTTGCAGGATCTTAACCAATGCGCAAATCTACGGATTGACACAAGTCTACGCTAACGAGAATTTCACAATCTATAAACGTTCAAACCAATCTTAAC
>CAYYXF010000128.1:0-3165 GCA_964475545.1 uncultured Candidatus Bathyarchaeia archaeon
TGTGGGTTTCCAGAAGCCTTTGGTGCGGTCTCTGATTTCTTTCATGATTTCGTAGCCGTGAGATGGTTTCTTGTTGAGAAGGATCAGCACTGACACGCGCATGTATCCTTTTTGGGCTTCCTTGATCCAGTTACTGCTTGTTCTCTCTTCTTCGTTTAGGGGCATAAATTGCTCATTCAACCGTATCTACGTAAACAGAATATTTATATCTTACTTCAATATATTGCAACGGATTATATTCGAATGACGGTGAACCCGTTTGCAGAACGAAACCATAATCGAAGTCAAGAACCTGACTAAACAGTTCAACAAGTTTGTAGCCGTTGATGACATTTCGTTCGACGTGAAAAAAGGCGAGATTTTCGGTCTACTGGGTCCCAACGGCGCAGGCAAGAGCACAATCTTACGAGTGCTCTCTACACTGGCTAGGCCCACGAAGGGAACCGCCACAATCGGCGGCTACGACATAGTGAAAAACGACAATGAAGTGCGGAAACTCATCGGCATTGTTTCCGAGAAGATGATAATGTACAATCGTTTAACAGCCAAAGAGAACCTATGGTTCTTCGGAAGCCTCTTCAACATCCCAAAGGATGTCTTAACAAAAAGAATTGACGAGTTACTAGAGCTTGTTCAATTAACCAAATGGAAAAACGCTCAAGTGGGCACATTCTCAACGGGCATGCGCCAAAGAATGAACGTGGTGCGAGCATTACTGAACATGCCCCAAGTGTTGTTTCTGGACGAACCCACACTGGGTTTAGATCCTCAGTCTTCCGTTGAGATTAGGGAGTTTATAAAGAAACTCAACCAAGAAAACGGCACAACCGTTGTCCTGACAACCCACATGATGGTTGATGCTGATCTGATGTGTGACCGAATAGCCATCATTGACCACGGAAAAATAGTTGCTCTTGACACATCAACAAATTTAAAGAAAATTATCTCAGGAGCCGACACCATGATAATAAAACTGGAAATAGCAAATCTCACACCCGAACTCATAACCACGATACGCGCGCTCAAGTGCGTGGATTCCGTCACTCAAGAAAATTCCCTTCACTTACACCTTATGGTCCACGGTGATGAAGCGTTCAATTCAGTAATTGACGCGGTAAGGGAGAAGAACGGAAAGATAAATTCTATGGAAAATCTTCAACCTACGCTTGAGGACGTGTTCCTGCATATAACTGGTCACGAAGTGAGAGACAGCGCAGACCAAAAGATAGTGGAAAATCATGGACCGTTCGGTCACCAACAAGGGAGAATAAGGTGAGGAACATGGGCGCAAAAACTCTGCTCTCCCATAGTTTCAGGATTGCTTGGAAAGATACAATGGAACTATTCAGGAACAGAATGATGCTTGTTATGCTAATATTGATGCCTTTGCTCATGATGGTCATGGTTGGTTACATGTATTCATCCACTTCTCTGAGCAACGTTCCAATTGCATTAGCTAATCAAGATAGTGGGTACGGTAATTCTATGGTTGGAAGCCAAACTTTCACTACGGTTTTGCAGCAAATCAACAACAGCACGGGTATGATGAAGTTTTCTAACGTTTCAAGTGTTGATGAGATAAAAACGTTGGTCAAGAATGGTGAAATTAACGGCGGCATCGTGATTCCTAGCAATTTCACTGAAAGCATCTTGACGGGGCAACAGGGAACAATTATCATTATAACTGATGATTCTAATCCTCAAATGTCGGAAGCTATCAAGTCCGTCTTGAAGAGCGTGTTTGATCAGATGGGCACAATGTTGGCTCAGCAAAATGTTCTGGGGTTAAATTCTTCAGTCAATTACAGCAATTCACTAGCAATTGTGAAACCCTATACTGTTACAACAGAAGGAATTGTTGAGGGTAACTCTACCTACTTTGACTTCATTGCTCCTGGCATGATAGCTATGACGGTTATGATGAGCGTAATGACTGGTTTGCCTGCGGCCATTTCTCAAGAGAAAGAAGTCGGTACATTAGACGGGATGATGGCGGCGCCAATCAACAGGTTGTCTGTAATACTGGGAAAAACCCTTGCTCAAACTGCGAGAGGTCTCTTGCAAGGCGTCATTATATTAGTATTGGCTGTTGGTTTATTCGGTGTTACTATTCATGGAAGTATTCTGTTGGTGTTCGGGTTACTGCTGCTGGGTGTGTTCAGTTTTGTCGGACTCGGTATAGTGCTAACCTCGTTCGCAAAGGATCAAGAAACCGCAACAATAATGATGACAACGCTTATGTTCCCGATGATGTTCCTCGGCGGCGTGTTCTTCCCGATACAGCAGATGCCATGGTTCATGCAGGGCATCTCAAAGTTTCTGCCGCTTACGTATGCTTCGCAGGCTCTCAGGAAAGTAATGGTGCTGGGCGCAGGGATACCCGCAATATCAACTGAGCTGATCATATTGATAGTGTTTGGCACAGTCATGATCGCCATTGCAGTGCCAGTGTTCAAAAGGATGATGACAAGATAAAAGATGAAGGAAATCGGCAAAACGAGTTTAGGAAAATCCAACCCTATGGTCACGGATATAAATATCTCAAAGACTTACGCTTTGGAGAAGAAAACTTGAGTACCCTTTGTTCAAGATGCCCATTCTTTCAACTGGCTCCTCGAATCAGGCGTAAGAACGCAAGAAAACGCTGCCGCATTTCACCTCAAAGAGACCTGCGCATCTATAAGTGTAACGACTTCCCAAAAATGCCCACGTTCAAACAGCGCCAAGAGACTGCATGAGTTCAATCTAATACTTAATCTAATATTACCTCAAATGAGGCTGAAAATGGCCAAAAGCACTCGAGTTAGAAAGCAATCTCAGAACACGCAAAATCGTTCATAATTGCCGAAAAAATTATTTCCCATATTCAATCAAGAAAAGAAACCTAGTGCGCTATAGCTATGTTGAGATCTCGTTTCCTGACTCTGGAAGTGAAAAGAATAAGGTCTGAAAGTGCATTTCAACCCATTCGCTTCTTGACCTCTTCTGCCTCGAGGCTTCCCAGTCTATTTTTTGCAGTATGCGGGTTAGAAGACTATACTTACGGGTTGCTTTCGCATCAGTCTTTTTATGTCTGATATATCCACCAAGAACAGGCAGTTCAACCTGTGGTGGCTCTGTCTCTTAATTGTCTCTAAACTGTCGTTTCTATCTCTGAAACTCAGG
>CAYYXF010000129.1:0-3153 GCA_964475545.1 uncultured Candidatus Bathyarchaeia archaeon
GCCGACACGTAGTGGGGTTGGCGCACCGCGGCTACCAATGCACTGGACAAGACTATACCCCTGAACGAGTTCAGATAGGCAAAGTCAGAGCTAAACGCGAAGGTGTCTCCGTCAAAGTGTTGCAGGGTGATGCCACGAGACTAGAGTATCAGAATGAGTTTGACGCAGTGCTTGCACTCTACATACTCTTCCTCCTTCCAGACGATGATGATGTTCTGAAGAGTCTGCGCCAGATCTACCGCGCCCTAAGGTCAGGCGGCATACTAGTCTGCAACATCTACAATCCTTTGTATGCGGGTAAGGGCTGGTTCTCAGACGTGATCCATAAAGGGCTTAACATTGAAGAATCCCACGCTCGTGGCATACGCATCACAACTATCTGTCGACTCCAAGACTTTGAACCGATCCATGGTGTGGCTTGGGATCAGGAGACGAACATAATCGAGGCTCCCGACGGCATGCACATCTTTCGAGACCGCGAACGCCTGCGACTCTTCACCTACTGGGACATCCTTCACTATCTTCAGGTAGCTGGCTTCAAGGAGATCAAGTGCTACCCAGATTGGAAGACTAAGCCGCCCAAAAAACCCAAGGCTGAGACGTTAATCTTCGTATCCCGAAAAGATTGACTCCACCAAAGACTTGGAACGAACTTTAGATAACCGAACTTCTTTCATTGTCTCTTTCTCGGAAAGAATCTCCGTATAATCAACCCTAACATGAACAAAATGGTCACTCTGACCAAAAGGAAAACCTGAGCCAAAAAAGCATGAATTATAGTCTAAGCAACGGCCTCTTCCAAGCCACCATTGTGCCCCAGTCAGATCGACGTTCAAACTCTCCATACACACAGTTCAGCTAGCTAGAAGAGTGCCCACTATTTTTAGATCAAAGAACTAATCCTTCATTAGATAAGTTCCAAATGCCAACATCCATAATAGAAATGGGTACACTATCATGTTTTCCGCCCCTGCTGTTTTAACTATAGTGTACGTGTTGAGAGCATTGAAAATATCCATTGTTACAATCGGCACAAACGCCAGCGAAATCAATCCCATTATAATGAACAGGTAGCTGAAAGGTTGTTTCACGCTTCTAGACGACGCAATCGCAGCTAATGGCCCTAGCACAAACACTAGCATCGCTCCCATATAGTGAATCATTCCCATTTGTTCCGTAAGTAAGCCAACTATTACTGCTCCAATACCAGCAAGAAAGCCGAGCGTGGTCAGGATTTTGCTTCCGAAACTTCGGATTAGCAACGATGCTGTAGCTATGAATACACCAGCTAGAAAGATTGTGGAGTTGAAGATTAATGAAGACGGTTGGTGGACTGTAACATCAGATGTTGGTACAGGTAGAATTGACATTGGAGCCATGGCTCCAAGGTCGCTTAGTTTATTATTTGATAAACTGTAGTTGGGGTAAACTGCTTCTGCAACTACGATTCCCAGGATGACCATCGCCGAACTTGTGAAAAAAAGTGTCCTGCCAACTTGAGACGACTCATAATAAGGGGGCTATCGCTCGGAATTCTATATAACAGTTCTCATAATACGCTAATTCTGGAAAAACTGGGTTGTATCAACTCGTTTCTTAGGATAATTCCTAGTAAAAAAAGCTGAAACAGTTACTTTGTATGCACTATACAAACGCGCGCCCTACTCAAGGACTTAAATCAATACTTCCACAGCAAGGTGAGAATTCCAAGGATAAGAATAGGAGACAAGAAGGAGATTGAGACTCTAATCAATGAAGAGGCTCTGCTGTTTGCTATGTTCCTAAGACAAGAAGGACAGACATGGAAACCAAGAATACCAGAGCCTCCAAGTAACGCAGGCTAGGGCAACATTTAAATTCTCACATGATTGCACATGATTGGGCGCTTTTGTATGCCTACAATATTGAAGATTGCTCGGCATTCCCCTGAACACTGTCCAATGAACAATGAGGCACAGAAGAAGTTAGAATCAGAAGTCATGAGTAAACTCGGAGAATTGACGAAAAAATATGGAGTCAAAATACTCGGCAGCTGGCTCGTGCCAAATGAACACCTGATGGTCATGGTGTATGACGTCCCAACTCTGGACACTTTCCAAAAATACTTGATGGAACCACTAATCATGAAATGGATTGCTTCACAAGACACATGTGAATTCAAAGTAGCAATGACTGTGGAAGAGTCTATGAAACTGCTGAAATAGGGGAAATAACTACCTTTCTTTCCCTTTTTTGCGTGTGCGCGCTGTGAGTGTATGTGAGTGTAAGAGAGTGATTTTAAGAACGACTGGATGAGCGCGTGTCTGGGTTTGGGGGTAAAGTTTTATCCTTAGACGATAAGCGCGCGCTATTTCCCCCTCTTGTTATTTCATCATGGATAGGTATTTTGCTACTGTTGAAAAAGTCAAAAATCTGTAGTGGTCTTCGCGTGCTAAACTTATGATAAAAGTATCATAGCCGTAGAAGTCAGACCAAGGAGTTTGTCTTGATTCGTTGATGAATTCCATCAGAGAACTGTAGTTTTCATGAAATGAGATTGTAGCTCTATTGTATCCTGCTCCCATTCCAGAAACTGCTAATGCTAAGGCGAAAGGTTTTCTCTTTTCGTATTCATTCCCGTAATCCTTGAGTTTCTTAGTTTCTTCTTCATTGGGTTCTTTCTTGAGTTTGATGAGATTGAGAGCCATGATTTCAAATCCAAGCTTACGAAAATCAGGTATCATTGTGTATTCTTTGATTACGCCTTCTTTCTCAAGTTTCCTGATCATTCTGCTTACGGTTGGCTGAGAAATTCCCAACACTCTACTTAGTTCTCTGTCGCTTCTGCGACTGTTCTTCATAAGCTCGGAAATAAGTCTCAACTCAGTTTTCTTCAAGATTTCCTCTCCCAGTCTGACTATAGCTGATACTAGAGGATATGCACTAAAAAGCTTTGATAATCTCAAGCGCGCGCTAGTTGCAGTTTTGAGTTTTTGTGGGTTGGAGCGCGAGCGTCATGCGAGCGCGCGCGAGGAAACAATGAAATCGGGGTTTTCTGGGTGGTTCTGCGTTCAGGGTGAAACCATGATAGCACGGCCCTTACGGAACCGCGAGCGCGATGGGAAGCTGTGGTACAATAGGCATCTTTTCTACTTCATTGCTTCTTTCTTCTTT
>CAYYXF010000130.1:0-2987 GCA_964475545.1 uncultured Candidatus Bathyarchaeia archaeon
GGAATAGGTCCACTGTTGGCTCATGATACGTTTATTGTTCGATAGGGGCACTCTTCTTTTGCGTGGCGAGGTTGGGACTCCTTACGGGAAGTGGGATCCCAGGGTTGGTTGCTACAGGATCAAGGCTCTGCATTATCGTGATGTTCTATCTTATCTGAAAGAGAGCATGCTTCAGTATCAGGATGAAGTTCTAAACGTTCCTCCTTCTCAAACTTTGAAGGATGCTGTTGTACTGCGTCTTTACCAAGATGAAGCGTTGAGCAAGTGGCGTCATGCGGGCATGCGGGGGATTTTGGTCTTGCCGACGGCTGCTGGGAAAACTTACATAGCGTTGAAGGCGATAAGCCTCTTGAAGACGCAGACTCTGATTGTCGTGCCGACGTTGGATCTTATAGACCAGTGGAGAAGGCGGGTGATTGACTACCTAGGCATTGAGGCTGGGGCGGTTGGCGGAGGCGAGGGCAACGTGCAGATGGTGACGGTTTCAACCTACGATTCGGCTTATCTGCAGGCAGGAGTGTTGGGGAACAGGTTCATGTTCATAATCTTCGATGAGGTTCACCACTTGGCTTCTCCGAGCTACATGCAAATCGCTGAAATGTATGTTGCACCTTATCGTATGGGTTTAACCGCGACTTATGAGAGAAGCGACCAGCGGCATGCGCTGCTCCCGACACTCGTCGGAGACTTGGTCTACACTGCGAAAGTTGAAGAACTTGCCGGAGAGCATCTCTCTCCGTATACACATGAGAAGATTTTCGTTGAGCTGACTCCAGAGGAGCAACGCGTCTACGATGAAGAAATGGGCGTTTTCAACGGTTACCTGAGGGAGAAAGGTATCGTTCTGAAAAGCCTTGAGGATTTTCACAGGTTCATAATGGCCACTGGCAGAGACAGAAGAGCCCGAGAAGCCCTTCTGGCTAGGAACCGCGCTGTCAAAGTTGCATTGAACTCGGAAGCGAAACTGGGCCTCTTGGCAAGGCAGCTTGAAGCTCATAGAAGCGAGAAAGCGTTGATTTTCACGTTGCACAACGATCTTGTTTATACGATTAGCCGACGGTTTCTGATACCCGCAGTAACTTACCAGACGCCGAAGGAGGAGCGGCGTGAAATTCTGGAGAATTTTAGGACGGGCGATTACAGGGCTATCGTTACCTCTCAGGTTTTTGATGAGGGTGTTGACGTTCCAGACGCTTCAGTAGGCTTCATGCTCAGCGGAACGGGAAGCACGCGGGAGTACATCCAGAGGCTTGGAAGACTGCTCAGAAAGGTTGAGGGTAAGCAGGCTAAGCTTGTGGAAATCGTGTCCAAGGAAACCATGGAAGTGAGAATGAGCCGCAGGCGACATCAGAAAACAACGGAAGAGGCTTGACACTGTGCTTCCAAGCGAGCTTCTTGCAGTGTGGAAGAGGAAGGGCGTGATCTGGCCTCGTTACGCTAAACTGTCCGACGACAACCTGGAAGTTGCAGGCGGCCTCATCGAAGTCTACAAGAATAACGTGGGCCAAAAGAAGAGCGCCGTGAAGGAATTCACCGATGAAATTGAGGAAAAAGGCATTGATTATCGCTTCGTCCGAGGCCTATCTTTCCTTTTGGACAGAAGAAGCCGTTTCAAATGCAGCGACAAGATCAAGATCAACCCTGTAGATCTGAGAAGGAAAGCCTATCATGCATCTGGAAAGCTTGGTTTGCCCACCACGCCGGAACAGCGAAGGCGAATAGTTGAAGCTGCTGCTTCGGAACTGAAAATCACTGCGGAGGCGGTTGAAGAGTTTCTCTACGCTGACTTGGACACTGAGTTGATTCTGGAAGAGTTTGAGCCACCGTCTCCGGTTGAGCTGCTCCAGGACTACAATCTCAGCTTGACCCAGACACTTCTGTTCGAATCGACAGAAGTCAGTTTTACGTTGTCAGGCAACTGGCAAAGCCTTTTCTATTCAGTTAAGAGGCTGGGGCTAATCTACGAAGTTCATCAGGATAAGGGGTTCTGGGTTAAAGTAGACGGGCCGGCAAGCCTCTTCAAGCTGACCCGAAGGTATGGAACAGCCATAGCTAAACTTCTGCCGGTCATAGTTGCGAGTCCAGAATGGACAGTTGAAGCGAAGATCCTCTGGAAATACACAAACGAGATATGCGACTTCAAAATGGAAAGCTGGAAACATCATGCCTTGTTGAGAAAATCCAAAGCATCAACACTTTCGTTTGATAGTGCTGTTGAAGAAGATTTTGCAGGGCGTTTCCAGGCTTTGACAACTGGGTGGCTTTTGAGGAGGGAGCCTGAGCCTGTTCTGGCTGGCAAACAGGTGATTATTCCTGATTTTTCACTTGAGAAAGAAGGAGTAAGAGTATACGTGGAGATTGTTGGGTTCTGGACTGTCGAATACCTGCTGAGGAAAATAGAGAAGCTGAAGAAAGTTGACGTGGACATGCTCGTGCTTGTCAACGAGAACTTGGCATGTGAAAAAGTGGCCGAGCTGGAAGAACATCCAAGACTAAACGTCATATACTACCGAGATAAGATTCCGTTGGCTCCGATCCTTCGTTATCTTGAACAAGCGTTTCAAGAAGTCAAGGCTAAACAGACGCGGCTCGTCAAAGATCTTTCGGTAGTGTTCACAGAGCCCGTTATTAACTATGAAGAATTCGCCGCCAGAATCGGAGTTTCATCCGAAGCTGTCAGGGCAGCATTGACTGAAGAGCCACCACAAGGCTACACGGTAATGTCTAATGAAGCGGTGAGAAAAGACGTGCTCGAACAAATCCAGAAAAGGATTTACGAACAGATCAGTCAGAAAGGACAACTGTGCCTATCTGAAGCAATCAGAACGATTGAGGCAGAAGGCGTGAGAGATGCAACCAGAGCCTTGGAAGCACTTGGATACAAGGTCGTCTGGCATGGAATCAACAGCGAGAAAGCCGAAATTGTCAAGCCATGAGAACACAAACAAATAACGCTCACCTGCTTCAACGCCTTGATATGCCAAGTA
>CAYYXF010000131.1:0-2790 GCA_964475545.1 uncultured Candidatus Bathyarchaeia archaeon
TGTAGTTCAAACCAGAAGATGGTTGACTGGAATAATTCCGGAATTGAGGTCAATGGGATTTACCACTTTGGCAGTAGTAGATCCGCAAGTGCACCCTTCAGAGGAGCTGCACGCAATTCTAGGACTTTTTGAGGGAGAAATCAGCGTCTACGAGAAGGAAAGCGCGCGCGGAAAATACGTGAAGGTCAAGAAAATGATCAATCAGAAATATATGGAGGACGAGTTGCCTCTTAAAAGAGAAGACCTACAGAAGCCAAAGTGACTCACACTATTTCTACGTGTTTATGCAGCATAAGTCCTGCTTTCTTATAGACCTCTCTCAATTTCTCTGGTGAGAAATCATACAGTATCTGGCCAAGACTTACTCTAGTACTCTTCACAAAACGCATCAACATGCGTCACAGAGACTTTCAACCTGAGCATTTCAGAACAGGACCATTGGCGCAGCGGACTCAATCTTTGAGTTATTAGTTGTTCTAAGCGGTTTTGTTATTCTGTGGAATGATACGGAAAAGTTTAAGATTGACCCATCGGTTCCGAATGGATAATCTCAAGGGGTATTGATGTGAGCAGTAGTTTCGCTATTGAAGTTCAGGGACTCACGAAACGCTACGGCGAGTTAGTAGCAGTCAATGGTATTTCTTTTGCCGTTAATCGAGGGGAGATCTTTGCGTTTCTAGGACCTAATGGCGCAGGTAAGACCACAACTGTGGAAATCCTGGAGTGCCTGAGAAAACCTACGAGCGGAAAAGCCTACGTTCTCGGGAATGACATCGAAAGGAATCAGAGTGAAATAAAGAAGAGAACGGGCGTTTTGCCGCAGGACTTTTACACTTATGAAAGACTTACGGTAAAGGAAACGATTCAGTATTATGCTGGCATGTTTGATGCCCATCCGGATGTTGACGAGCTGATCAGACTTGTCGATCTTGAAGACAAGAAGAACGTCCTTTTCAGAAACCTGTCAGGCGGTTTGAAGCAGCGTTTGGGAATTGCCGTTGCTTTGGTCAATGATCCTGAAATGATTTTCTTGGATGAGCCCACTTCCGGGTTAGATCCGAAAGCGCGTCACGGCGTGTGGCACCTTATTGACGGGCTTCATAAGAAGGGAAAAACAGTTTTCCTGACGACCCACTACATGGAAGAAGCCGAGATCCTTGCGGACCGCGTGGGCATAATACACAACGGCACAATTGTCGCGTTAGATAGCCCCGCGAGTCTTATCTCTGAACATGGAACGAGGAACCTGCTCATACTGAAGAAAACGAGCCCTAAAGCTGTTCCAAACATAGAAAAACTCGGGATAAAAGCAAAATATGACGGGACAACCGGGGACGTCACCGTCCATCTGAATCACACTGTGGGGGTCTCAGAAATCCTGCACACTTTGAGCAGCACAGAGGTTCCCTTCGGTGAACTGCAGCTCAAGCGCTCAAGCCTTGAAGACGTGTTTCTCAATTTGACAGGCGTGTCGCTGGAAGAGGAGGAAGGCAGCATATGAGTCACGTGGTTATTGATCTAAAAGCAAGTCTCAAAACCTTCTTGCGTGACAAAAGCACCATCTTTTGGACCCTTGCTTTTCCAACTGTCCTGATACTCCTATTCGGAGCTATCTTCAGCCAATCCTCTATCAGATATGATCTATACGTTCAAAACCAAGACCTCAATGATGGAAAAGCAACGTACTGGTCTAGCAGTCTCATAACTGTACTCAACTCCACAAATGCCTTCAACATCCACATGGTTGATGCTTCAGCCAATGGCACAGACTATGCGTTGGCAAACAGGTTGAGCAGCTTGCTTATCATTCCATCAGGATTCAATACTTCTGCGAACATGGCATTATACAATCAGGGCGCCACAACTGCGAACATCACATTTGTCTATGACCAGTCCACGTCGTCCGCGCCTCTCGTGCAGAGCATCGTCATGAGCATTGTTGAAAGGCTTAACTTCGAGCTTTCAAGGGGAATTGAGTATCTAACCGTCGAAGATCTGGCAATAGCGCCGAAACGCTTCGGTTTCATAGACTTCTTCATTCCAGGAGTTATTGGGATGACAGCCATGACTACGAGCATTTTCACTTCTGTTTCGATAAGTGCACGATTCAAACAAAACGGCATATTTCACAAGCTGGCAACCACGCCACTGAAGCGTTACGAGTGGATACTCTCCAGAACTATTTACAACGTTCTCATATCTTATCTAGGCATGGCCGTTATGATGCTCATGGGGATCGCAGTATTCGGCATGAAGATGACTTTAGACGCTGTCTCCTTGCTCATGGTGGCAATGGCTTCTCTGATGTTTACAGGCTTAGGAATGATCATCGCAAGATTCGTCAAAGACCCAGACGGCGCAGACGCAGCGGCAAACGTCATAACTTTCCCTATGATGTTTCTCTCAGGCACCTTCTTTCAGCTCAGCCAAATGCCACAGTTCCTTCAAACAATCGCACAGGTGCTCCCACTCACCTACGTGAACGAAGGACTCAGAGCCGCAATGATTTTCGGACAAACACAGCAAGCAATCATCAACACTGCTTTAATCGCTGCGTTGGGCATCGCCTCTATTGTGGTAGGTTCTTTGATAACCAAATGGGAAGAAGACTAGTGCCTGAGCGCTAACCAGGCGCGCGCATTCATCTTTCTGACTAGCTCCCTGTCGAGAAACAACACAGATTGAGCTTTTTTCCCATCTGCCTTTACAACCGAGGGCAAGATATATGTGATAACCTTGGTGCTTAGGGCAGACTGCTAAAGAGTGTAGATGTTGGGATAACTCTGATCA
>CAYYXF010000132.1:0-2754 GCA_964475545.1 uncultured Candidatus Bathyarchaeia archaeon
GCGCGCTACCGCTGCTATCCCCAGAAATTAACGACTATCTCCAGCCTCAAACTCAATGGTGCAACCTCTGGAACTGCAACATAGTTCCAAGCTCGGAAGCAGAAAACATAGCCACAAAAACAGCGTTCAAGCATTACGAGTATCTTGGCGTCACGGGAAGCGCAGTCTACCTTGTGAACAAGCTTGAAGCTTTCACGCTGGCTGAGCCGCTGAACAAGGAAGCGGCTGTCATTCACTCCGAAGAAGTTAACCCAGAAATAGAAGGGTTATGCCAGATCGTTAACCAGTGGGTCTGCCAGAAGATGCTTAAAGATTTCAAATTCGTAAATACAGAACAAGATCTAGGCATACTAGGCCTCAAAAAAGCAAAGCAGAGTTACTACCTGCACCGCATGGTTGAAAAGCAAATTGCGCACATATGAGTGAGGGTGAGCTGTTCCATGTCGTTAAGTGGCAAAGTCGCGGTCGTAACTGGAGCGACAGGCGCCCTTGGCAGAATCGTAACCAGAATTCTACTGGAACAAGGTGCCCATGTTGTTTCAACATATAGAAGTGAGGAGAAGCAGAACGAGCTGAGCGATTTTGTGGGCGAAGCCAAGGCCATGTTAACACATGTTCAGACCGATGTTACCGACGAGAGCAGCGTGCAGGCCTTATTCCTGAAAGTGGGTGACAAGTACAGCCGCATAGATATTCTCTTGAACATAGTTGGCGCTTACAAGGGCGGCACTGACATAGCAAACACCAAAGATAGTGATTGGGATTTCATGATGAACGTTAACCTGAAATCGGCATTCTTATGCTCTAAGGCGGCACTGCCATACATGCTGAGGCAGAACTACGGTAGGATAGTCAACATAGCCTCAAGAACAGCTGTTGAAAAGCGTTATCGGAGTAAGAGTGGCGCTTACGCAATTTCCAAGGCGGGAATAATCGTTCTGACAGAAACTATTGCCGAGGAGGTTAAGAAATATGATATTAACGTCAACTGCATAATGCCCAGCACGATAGATACTCCTGACAATAGACGCGATTTTCCAGATGCAGACTCCTCTAAATGGGTCAAACCTGAGCAAATTGCCAAAGTGATACTGTTTCTCTTATCAGAGGAATCGAAAGCAATCAGTGGCGCATCCATTCCGGTCTACGGAAAAGCATAGTAGAACGTGTTACAGCTTGACACTTACTTCAAGTCCATCCTGACCCATAGGCACATATTTGCTGCTATACTTCCCTGAAGACCTAACGTAATCTAGGTAATCTCTCATCTCGTCAGCAAAAATACCTGCGTTATCCGCAATGATGATGCTTCCTTTATGGAGTTTGTGTTCGACTAGTTGGAGATATTCCTGATATTCGCCTTTTTCAGCGTCTATGAAGACCATGTCAAACTTGCCGGTAAGCTTAGGTATAACCTCAATCGCGTTGCCTACGATCACATCTATGGATGGGGGCACCTTTGCTCTCCGTATGTTTTCTTGCGCAATCTTTGCCTCATCTGGATGGATTTCTATAGTGATTAGATGAGCTTTGCTTTCAAGCTCCTTTGCCATTAAAATTGCCGAGTAACCAATTAGAGTTCCAACCTCCAAGACATGCTTCGGTTTGACCCTGCGAATAGTTTCTACCAATATCTGACCCTTGTGGGGCCCGACTATCGGCAGAAACTCTTTTTCTGCCATCCTTTGGATCTCCTTCAGAACCCTGTCCGCCTCGCTCAAGCTGATTCCTCTTCAAACTGAACAGCCGAGAACTGCAACACATTCCTTGTCAACCAGACCTGTTTTTAAGAAAAGCTTTGAAGAACTCTTGACTAGTGCCACGTATTCCGAGGCTATCTTTGCATTCATACCTAAGTGGTACATCAGGACAATACAACTCTCTGCTTCTGCAATTGGATCACTTTTTTGTTGTTTTCTCTGATCAAATTGCGCGGTAGGTAGATAAGGTTTGCATGTAAATGTACTAGTTGGGGCGATATCTTGTGGCAAGAGCGAAAAAGCAAGGTTACAGCTTAGGACCTTTGCAGCAGCAAATCCTGTTACATCTGGCTACAAAAGGCGCGAAGAACACAAATGAAACTGCAAAAGAAATATCGGCTCATTACAGGTCAGCTCATGCTGCTTTCCATTCTCTGGAAGAGAAGGAAATGATAACTCGCGTGGGCAAGGTATCCTGCAGAGGACAAGACTATGATGTCTTCTGGCTTACAGAAAGAGGCTTGCTGGAGGCCCTGCTGAATGGGGCAGATTCGAACCTTGTTCTAAAGGCGATTAAGAGAACATTCCCAAAGCATGAGGATGCCTTTCTGTTTGCACGAGTTGCGTCCCGGTTGCCCAAGAAAGTGTTGAGGATCGTTTTGTCTCTCTATCCTTCATTATCGTCACAAGTTGGCATTCAGGAAGTCCTGAAGCTTGTCTTTATGACAGACTTGAGTCTGGATGACTTGAAGATACTTTATGATATTCTGAAAGAAAGTTCATTCAAGGAAATAACTGATGAAACCATAAGGAAAGCCGGCGACAAGCTACAGGAGTTGGAGAAGATCATAGGCGTGCGCTCGAACTAATGCTTCCGCTAGCTTCCCGCTCAGTTCGACGACGACTTATACAAAGCAGCAACAATAGTCAAGGAAGCAACAGAGTTGGTCGAAGCAGTTACGCGCACATTTGCGCCATGCAAAATGTCAGCTCTTCAGGAAAGGCAAATGAGTCCATGGATGTATCCAGAGTCTATGGATGTATGCTGAAAAGC
>CAYYXF010000133.1:0-2725 GCA_964475545.1 uncultured Candidatus Bathyarchaeia archaeon
ATCATACGTTACTTCTCGGTACTCTGGTCGGCGCTGGGGCTTTGCCATTTTCAGGGTCCTCTTTCAAAAGACTATTGTATTCCGTTTATTTCAGTAGTTCTAGAAAACCGTTTGAAAATGTGAAGGTCAAATGAAAGCGAGCAAGAATTGCACTGCCTGTAAGAGTAGGGAAGCTTTCTTTTTCAGGCAGTATTCTGGAGAACGGCTGTGCAAGAGATGTTTCTCAAGATCTGTTGAGGACAAGGTCAGAGCCACTATTGCAAGGTATAACATGCTCAAGTTCAACGACAGAATTGCAGTGGCGGTTTCAGGCGGAAAGGACAGTGTAAGCCTCTTGCATATATTAGCGAAGCTGGAGCGGAACCACCCGAAATCCTCGCTTGTAGCGGTCACAGTGGATGAGGGCATAAGAGGGTATCGGGACGAGGCTTTGAGAATAGCTGCTGAGACTTGCAGAAAACTCAAGGTGGAGCACTGTACGGTTTCTTTCAGAGAGCTTTTCGGCGTCGCACTTGACGAGATTGTTAGGCGTCAAAGGCGGAAGGCTGACAGTTCAGTCACGTCGTGCGCGTACTGTGGCGTGTTGCGGAGAAAGGCTTTGAACTTGGCTGCTAGAAGCGTCGGTGCCGACAAGCTTGCAACAGCCCATACGTTAGATGACGAGGTGCAGACAATGCTGTTGAATGTTTTTCATGGCGACGTTTGGCGTTTGGCAAAAGAGAAACCGGTCACAGACGAGGTGCATCCGAAGCTTGTAAGGAGGATAAAGCCATTCTGCGAGATCCCCGAAAGAGAAACTGCTCTATACGCTTATGCCAAGAAGATAGAGTTCCAGAGTAGACCCTGTCCATACGCGTCGGAAGCTTTCAGAACTGACATACGCATAATGCTTAACAGAATCGAAGAAAAACATCCTGGGACGAAATTCACGATTTTCAATTCAATAGGGAAGCTGAGGCCCGCGATAGAAGAGCTAGCAAGAAGCGAGGGGCTGGCAGAGTGTGAGAAGTGTGGGGAGCCGACGACGGAGCGTGTGTGCAGAACCTGCCAGATGTTGGGGGAAATAGGTCAAAATGGTCGAGGAACTTAGCGGATGCTGTGTGCTCATCTATTGGTTGCTGCATCGCTTTTGAGTCTGCGCAGAATCATTGATGCTTCATTGGCGTTTTGGGCTGAGGCAACCTTTCTAGCCTTGTCCACGTCAACTCTGGAGCCGCAGTAGGGGCAAGTTCTTGTTTTCTGGTCTGCCTTCGCCAGCAATAGACCGCCGCATCTAGCACACACGACTACTAATGTGAGCGTCATGCCTTTCACTGTCCGAAAACCTTTTCACTCTTCAGCTAAATAACGGTTGGTGCAGGGTGGGAACGGATGAGTCAGAAGGAGAAGATAAAGGCAAGGCCGCCGTCGCCAGAGATGGTGCAGGCTGCGATACGGTATTTTAAGAAAGAGGGGTTCAAAGTGGATCAGGAAGCAACGGTGCTTGAGGGTTTTGGCGGTAGTTCAAGGAAGTTTGACTTGATAGTTGAGAAGGGGCGGGTTTCTCAGGGTGTTTGGATAAGGGATTGGAACAGAACCATAGGTG
Source organism: uncultured Candidatus Bathyarchaeia archaeon (assembly GCA_964475545.1). Taxonomy (GTDB): domain Archaea; phylum Thermoproteota; class Bathyarchaeia; order Bathyarchaeales; family Bathycorpusculaceae; genus DASPTR01. The sequence goes on from CAYYXF010000133.1 coordinate 1,586, forward strand.
TGAACCTGGTGATAAATATTGATAAGGCTTCTGAGGATGTGGGTTTATCGAGTCCTATCATCATAGGTGAGAAGTTTAGCGATCATGCGAAGTCATATGCGAACAGAAGAAAGATAACGTTGCTACTGAAACAGAAGATAGCTTCAAGTCTCAGGTAGGCCTGTTTAGATTTTCAGAAACTTGTCAAGTAGGCCTTCGGTTTCCAGCTTGCCGATCCAGTCAACAATGCCTACGTAGCATTTCTTGCGGCCTTTCAATATGGCGATAATCTCGTTTACTACTTCTTCTATGCTCTTGCCGGATGTGTCCAGCTCACACACTCTATCTGTTTCGTGGAGATTCAAGGCGTCAACTAGACAGATATCAAGAATCTCAGACGCCAAGTTTTCCCACAGCTTGTTTCCTGAGAAGCCGGATTGCTCCATCAATTTTCGCAGTTCTACAGGGTTACGCCTCAGAACAAAAACGTGAGAAACAAGCTCCTCGGGAACCACGTTGACAGCATAATGCCCATCAATTATGATGTTGCCGCTTTCGCATTGTGCAATGATTTTGCGGATCCTTTGCTTCGTCTTCTTTTCATCTACGATTATCGAGTTTCTTTTCTCATCTTTGCCCATGACAAGGTTTTCGCTGGTTGTTAACTCTGTCAAGTTCACGTATATTGCGTCAAGCTTGGGGGCAAGCATGCGGGCTACTGAGGTTTTTCCGACGCACGGTGTCCCAGTTATCAGGATAACCTGCTTAGACATAACGTGTTTGCTCATGACTCCAAATAGGTGTGTCATTAAGATAAGTTTTCCAAAAATCTTATTGCTTGGGCCATATCACTCATTGTTTGGCTGGCGAGTTGGTGTGTGGCTTTCGAGCCTTAGCGAAAGGCTTGAGGAAACTCCGCCCCACACGTAGAATTGCAGCGTCCGCAAGGGCGCAAGGCGAGAGCCTTGGCTACAGAGCAGAAACGAAACGTCCATCCAGCAGGTGCCGATGATGCATGCTAAGTTGTTGAGAATGCTGGGTGTGAAGCGGTGAAACGGCTGTCCTGCAAGTGGAAAGGGCAAACAGGCGCTGATGAGGAATCTACCCAAGGCGCGGGTAGCCCGATTAGCCGAATGCCACAACGAACAAAAGGCGGGTTAC
>CAYYXF010000134.1:0-2723 GCA_964475545.1 uncultured Candidatus Bathyarchaeia archaeon
CGCGATACTCAGCATAATCATCATCCTTCACAGGCGAAAGCCACCGAATGCCCTCCTCTTCTGAAAGCTTAAGCTTCTCTCTAACCTGCGCGTCCAAAAGACTAGGCACATCATTGACAAGTTTCTGTATCCATTTTTGGCTTCCTTTTTCCGAGACGGATTGGGGAAAACGAGTCATCGCAACCACAGTGACTGTGTTTAGTAGCACTGATATAAGTCATGTGAAACCTTGATACGAACTAGAGCTGTCAGTCTTCCAGAAGTCTTTCCACACAGTTTCTCAGCCAAGAATTGCTTACATCCAGCAAGAACAGAGAAAAAAGGGAATTGTGCGCTCTAACTGAATGTAACATCTCAATGCGAGACTAAGTATCGGCGAAAGTGTCTGAAATCCTCACCGTGCCCCCTGTTGGTGACTTGACAATATAGGATCTATCTTTATCATCATATCCTGTGACTTCTAGTCTGCTTTGGCCCGCAATAGATTCCGATTCAGTCCTGTTAGGCAGCATATTGGAACCCAGCCCTCAATAGGTCTTCGTTTTCCTTGAGTTTTCGCTGAGGCAGTTTTTCCTAAACATGTAGCGCAAATTCTTCTAGTTCATGAACAACCTTTTCTTTCAGTCCGCTTTGCTTCAGCTTCTCTTTCAGCAAGCTTATCGTTTTCACCGGGGTTGGGTCCACTCCGCGCAGCACAGCCAAGTACACGCTCGTGAAGTCTCCTACGCTGATAAGAGAGGACATTTTGGCCAATGCACTGTGCCCGCTGCTCCAAACTTCGAAAAGCCTCAACGATTCTTCTCTCATCAGTTCCTTGGTAGCTTTGATTCTCTGGCCTATTGCTTTCGCTTCGCTCTCATCTCGAAGGAAGACTATGGAAAAATGCTTTGCAAATTCCTCTGCTGTTTCCCAGCCGACGATGTCATTATGGTTAAGCTCGGGGAAATACTCCCATTTCGCTGGAATCTTGCTGTTTTCATTACACTGAGTCTTGAAGCGCTGAGCCACAGCACGATATACGCCAAAGCCATAGACAACAGGAATTGTTCCGAGAATGTTTGAAGCCAATGTCTTGGAAAAATTCGTTTTCAGTGGCTTCTCAGGTGAATTCTCATTACTGACCTGCTTCAAGATCTTGACAGCCTCAGAGATCTCCGAGTCAACATTTGAAGCTAGACCGAGTTTCTTCAGGAATATGATTAGAGGCACAAACAAGTAGGGGAGAGATGCACGCGGAGCCATACCAGAAGGAACGCACAAGCATGGAAAACCCAGCTTTTTGGCAAACTCAACAAGTTTTCCACCCGAGCTTATGCAGGCAATCATGCATTTGCGCTTCACTGCGTCAAGGAGAACGCTCAGAGTCTCTTCGGTCTCTCCCGAATAGCTTACAACAAAGACAAGTGTGCTCCTATTCGCGTATTCGGGTAGAAAGTAATCTCTGCAAACTTCGATCGGAATAGCTACTCTATCCCTTGCCCAGTCTTTCAGAAGCTCTCCTCCTATTGCTGATCCGCCCATGCCTGCAACGATAATTGCCCCTGGTTTGCGATAGCTGATTGAAACGGCTTCGGCCAGTCTTGCGGCTTTCCCATAGTGCTTGTACGTGTCTAGACAGAAGGAAAGCATGTTGCTTTTGTCAACTTTCCTGATCCCTGCTGGATCATTCAGGATTGTTGTCTTCGCCAACTGTGTCACACCCTTTTCATCTTGTTGCAAGTTTTATATTGTGCTTTCAGCTTTTAAGCACCAGACCTTAAAGCCATTTCAGGATCAACGGGCGGAACAGAACTTGCATCATGGGAAAGTCTCAATAGCGATACCAGCCTCAGTTGTTTCTGATACTCCGCATTTGCGTGAGAAAACGTCAAAAATAGGGCTGATCGGAAGAGCCGCGGCCATTTTTAGAATTGACGAAATCATAGTCTACCCAGACAATCTCAAGACCAATCAGACTCAAGAAATGCATCTCATTACGTTGCTACTCTCCTACATGGAGACCCCTCAATACTTGCGAAAGAGGCTCTTCAAACTCGAGCCAGAACTGCAATATGCGGGCATCCTCCCACCGTTGCGAACGGCACATCACCCACTGGAACGGACAGCGAAAAGGCTCAGGATTGGCGAATACAGAGAAGGCGTCACACTGTCAAGAAAAACCGAGGGCACGTACGTAGACATCGGCGTCGACCAGCCAGCCATAGTTCAAAACAAGCAACTGCCAACGGACAAGCGGATCACAGTGAAAATCAGAAGCATCGCCAAACAGATCGAGGCTGAACCAGTGACTCGGGATGAGATACCCGAATTCTGGGGGTACACTGTAACCAGTGAAGAACGACCGCTTGGAAAGATTCTGAAAAGCAGAAATTTCGACTTGGCGATCGCCACGTCTAGATATGGCATTCCATTCTCTGACGTTGCAGAAGAAATACGCCAAAGATGCGAAACAGCAAGAACCATACTCGTAGCCCTCGGAGCTCCAAATCAAGGGCTAACCCAAATAGTCAGCCAAGAGGGCTTGAACCTGGAAGACATTGTTCACTTTGTCGTCAACACCATTCCATCGCAGGGAACAGCAACCGTGAGAACCGAAGAAGCCCTAATCGCATCCTTAGCATTGCTGAACGTGAAACTCCATCACTAGCACACCCTGCACAGTTCAGCAACACGGAAGACCTGCGACCATTCTACCTGAAGCACCCCGCGCACAAAACACAAGA
>CAYYXF010000135.1:0-2722 GCA_964475545.1 uncultured Candidatus Bathyarchaeia archaeon
GTCTCTTCAACTTTTGATGGTGTATAATCAAATTCGGCTTGACCAGTTACGTTTGTTTGGTATCCGATTAGGCTTGTGTGATTGCCCAAGAAAGCGTCCAACATGAATGTTTCCCATTGCGCGGTGTAGTTGCTCGGGTCTGGAAGATGCGTACTGATCCAGATGTAGACAGAAGTATTTCTGCAGACACAAACACGCAATTCTCTATCCGTCGTTATATTTGCATGTATGCCTCTTTGCGGGTTAAGGTTCTCAAAAAAACCCGAATATTGGAAATTTGATGCTGCGAGATATTGGTCGCCTGAAGATGAATATTCCTGTTGTCCTGCTGGAATAAGCGAGACAAGTAGCAGAGCAAGGCCTACAGAAATCAAGACCGTGCCCGTTCTTCCCACAATCGTTGCCTGACGACTCATAGGTTGAGCCTCCTGCTGAAGTATACGTAGCTAATCAAGAATAGAACAGCCGTTATCACGTAGCAACCACTTACATACAATAGCACTTCATTGAAGGTCGGAACCCATAAAGCCGAAGAGCCAATCGGCATAGACGACGAAGAGTAGTATCGGCTAACTGCAGTAGCTGGACTAATTATGGAGAGTATTCGATTCGGCCAGCTCACGCCCCCAAGAAATTCAAGTACTGAAATCACTCCTTGAATAATGCTTAAAGCAAAAAGCAAGATCAGTCCGAAAACCACGGCTAAACCGCCTCTCCTAGTTTTCAAAGTCAGTAACAACAAGATTGCAGCCAAGAACAGGGCGTAACCGACGTTTGCCAAATAGGCGAGAAGCACCACGTTGAGATAGCTTGAGACAATGTCCGGAGCGAGCAGGTAAAGTGCTGTGATCTGTGTCCCGAAAAAAACTAGCAGGGCTATGAGAATTGCTGAAAGAAGCTTTGCGGTGAGAATTGAGGCTCTCTTGAGCGGATATGAGAACAGGGTCTGTATCGTACCTTTTTCCAAATCATTTCCAATTCCGTAGGCTATGTTCTTGCAGATCAAGATGATAAAGATGTTCAACGGAAGACCCATCAACATTGTTGCCATCGAATAGGCTGTTTGCTCATTCATGGCGCCTGCGGAACTCTGGAAAAAGGGAAATGCCAATATGAACGTTCCTAGCGCATATAGGAATGCAAAAAGCTCTAAGATTGGAAAGCGATAATCTTCCTGCACTGCTAGGGAAAAGACTTCTAGGAAAGGCTTGCCCCTATGCTCACTCTTTCTCATTTTTGCGCCTCTTTGTTTTCGTTTGTGACGACGAGCCTATACAGTTCCTCCAGTGATGCGCTTCCAGTCTCTATTCCGAGAATCTTAACCTCGACCTTCTTGGCAAGCTTGGCAACGTCCTCGTAAAGGTTCTCTTCCTTGCCTTTCGAAGTTCGCACAGAGATTCCACGCGCATCAGTATTGACTGTTTCAACATACGGGAGTTTTTGAACCTCAGCTGCAAGCTTCTCGGGATTCTCCAAGGTTATCCTTATCACCCCCGCTGCATATTTCTCATAGAGTTCGAACAGCTTTCCTGCAGCGTAAACCTTGCCTCGATTTATGATAGTCACGGAGTCGCAGACTCGGCTCAATTCAGGCAAAATGTGCGATGAGAGCAGAAAGGTGGTTTTCTCGGTCTTGTTCAGATTTGCCATCAAGTCCAGCAAAGAGCTTCTGGCTTGAGGGTCTAGGTTCGCCGTCATCTCATCTGCCAATACCAGCTGGGGCTTGTGAATTATCGCATGAGCTACCGCAAACTTCTGAAGCATGCCTGCAGACAGGGCTCTAATCTGCCTATCAAACGCGTCTTCCAAACCCACTAACTGCAGAACTTCGCCTGCCCTGTCTTCAGACACGCCGAAAATTCTGCAAGCTCTCCTGAGATAGTCCAAAACTCTTTGATGGGACGGGAAATACGCTTTTTCATGGACAACGCCCATAAACTCTCTTAGGTCGGGGTTATCCCAAGGGTCTTGACCAAAAACCTTTATGCTGCCGCCATCTGGCTTAAGCAAACCCAAAACTATTTTGATCGTGGTTGTTTTCCCAGCGCCGTTAGGGCCGATCAAACCTGTAATAGACCCCTCCTTGACATCAAGGTCCAAGCCGTCAACAGCAACAACTCTGCCATACCTTTTCACCAAACCTTGCGCTGAGATCAAACTCTGGATTCCACCTTTAGCGCGCGCCACCTTTACTCCAGTGCAGTAAGGCATTATAAAAACTATTGGCGCTTTCCGACTTCATTACGAGTCACCTTCCCGTTTTCGGCAATCTACGGACATTGAGCCTACTCAGTTTCGGTCAGCTTTTCACTTCTGGTGATTTGCTATTGCTTCTTTTGATCTTGATCAGGTTAATCAGGGCAGCTACCCTAGCGGCCGCAATCACAACTGCAACAAATACAATCCACAGTTGAAAACGAGTCTCGTTGCTTGCCGCCACGCTGAAGTAAATCGCTTCAGACGTGCCGATGATGGCTGTAGGCTACTGATTTTTTGAAGAAAAGACCCTTTCAGAATTTCCTTGTCCATCTTCTTGTCCTTCATTTCCCAAGCTCAGAGCTACCTAGTGTTTATTCAGTTCAGCTATAGCTTTTCCACAAATCCAAAAAAGAAGAGTGAGAACAACGTGCGCTAGTTCACGTTCACACGAGAGCTCGACGTTTTAGCGCGCGCTAAGTGTTCTACGTGTGAACGTAAAGTTTAAGTTCTCGCATGTTCATCA
>CAYYXF010000136.1:0-1078 GCA_964475545.1 uncultured Candidatus Bathyarchaeia archaeon
TTGAATAAACGATAAATTCAAACAGAAGCTCTCTTGTATTATGAGAAGGTTAGACAGCCTTGAAACTCAAAAACAATATCGCAGCTTTGGATGCTACTGATCTGAGGATTTTGCATGTTCTTCAAGAGGATGCCAGACAGACGTATACTGCAATAGGCAAGCGTTTAGGAATAGCCCACTCAACAGTTTATGATAGAATCAAAAGAATGGAGCAATATGGAATAATAAAGAAGTACATAGCCATAATAGATGTAGAGAAAGCCGGTGTCAAGAACATCATGGCTATGATAACCGTCTATACAGACCCGAAGGTCAGCGAGAAAGTTGCAGAAAAACTCTGCCAGGCTCCTGAAGTCTTGGAGGTTTATACATCTCTTTCAGAGGAACTTCAAATAATGGCAAAGGTTGTCGCGGAAACTCAAGAGCACCTGCACGAGTTTATTGCTAATTCTGTTGCCCCGTTACCAGGTGTTCTAAGGGTTCGCACATCAATAGTCACAAAGAAGTTTAAAGAAAGCGAGCTCTCAGTGGCTGAAACCGGTAATGCTAACATTTATAAAAGAAGCATGTAGTATAAAGTGGAGAACGGGGTGAATATCAAAATAGTGTTAAGAACCTTTAAGACAGTTCCAAGAGAAAAGGCGTTCTACTTCTTTACGTCGATCGGCAACTACACTGGTGTAAGCGCATCTTCTTTGAAAGAGTTTATGGAGAAGATCAATGAAGTGAACGTTAAATCCCTAGAATTCCACCTTTATCGAGGAGACTTTGAAAAGTGGACAAATGAAGTCTTGCAAGATGAAGAACTGGCAGCCGAAATTAGAAGGCTGCATGGGCTCAATCTTGCCAGTGATGCCCTCCGCAGCCAACTTTACGCCATCGTCTCAAGACGGTTGAAGCGGCTGACAAGTCAATTCAATGCAGCCATCGTCTGAAGCTCATTTGACTTTCAACTAGCTTGTTCCTGATCTTCTTACGAATGGGAGCCAGCGCAAACGCAGCGGCGGTTGTCGTGCTGTCTTGCTTGTAGTTTGGGATGTGATAGCTCCCAACATCAGTGTGCGGATAATAGTCCAGT
>CAYYXF010000136.1:1178-2663 GCA_964475545.1 uncultured Candidatus Bathyarchaeia archaeon
GCGCCTTTCTGTATGAAGGCTTCAGCAGTCTTATCATATTCGCTTTTGAGACCGTTGCAGCTCATCAGAATGATGACGGTGTCTTCGAATCTTCCGTCCATGCATTCCTCGACGAATTTTGGAGTTATTGCGAAATAGCTTTGCGGGTCGCCAGTTATCGTGCATAAAGTGAGCTGCTCGTTTGAATATTGATCATAGTTCTTAGAGCCGTTTCTTTCAGAAGTTGATATTGCGATGTACTTCGACTCAAGGTCTAGTGCTGAGTGGGCTCTCCAGATTATCAGCTTGTATCCTGATGATGAGAGAGCCTTGTAATTGTCAACTGTGGCGTTGTTTGAGTAGTAGTCGACTTCGAGGAAGCGGGTGTGCAGCAGTTCTTCTGCTTCAGTTATGAATGTCTGGTTTGGGTAACGCGAAACTTGGGATAACTTAGAACTGCTTAGTTGATCTATGATTGCCGCTTTCGGTTGACTCTGCTGGGGATAGAAGGTGAACATTAGCACTGCTATTATCAGGGTCGCCACAATCAGAAGAGTTGCGTAGACGAATTTGTTGCTACGGACAAGCTTCTGACTTTGTTTTTTCATCTTGGGCATCTTCGCTGGCTGGACTATAAGACGGTTTACATGAGAAGAAGGGGGACTGTATCTTATTTTCTTTTGCGTTTTCTCAAGCTGAGTCCAGCAGCGAACAAGCCTACCAGTGCAATGTAGGCAGCTATACTAGTTGCTGGATTCTTGTTTACTAACGAGATCGAGTTGTCTGAGTAACCTCCGACTGGAGGTTGCGCTAAGACCGTTATTCTCGCAGTTTCCGACTGCACAGTGTTGCTGTTAGCGTCTGTGGCCTTCAGGTAGACATAGTAGATGCCGCCTGATGTTGGTTCGAACATCCAGCTTTCTGATGTTGCTCCTGGAATTGGATTGTCGTCTAAGTACCATTGGTATGTGTATGGCGAGGTGCCTCCGCTGACCGTTGATGTGAAGTTCACCGAACCGCCTAAGAGTATTATCGCCTGAGGTGGGCTTATTGAAATTGACAGTGGAGGAGGCGATCCCGTGTAGTTCGCCTTTGCAGTGTGAGGGCCATTCATGCTTACTGTTATTGGGTTGGCTCCGCTGCCCTGAGAGGTGCCGTCAACATCCCAGTAGTTGAAGGCGTATCCTGGAACTGATTGGGCGGTCAAGGTGACGCCTGTTGAGGCATCATACCACCAGCCATTCGCTGGACCTGCTTGTCCCAAGGGGTTTCTTGAGGGTTGAGGACTTAATCCAAGCGGATTTGTAAGCACAGTCAGGACATATTGGGTGTTGTAGTTTCCCGTGACGCTTCCTGAAGCAGATACTGTCATTGATCCACTTTGCAGTGTTGTTAAACCGTTTGTACTAGTCCAAACGTACTGCTTGGTGTTCGGGTTGACCGTTAGTGGCGATTGGAAGGCAAAGCTGTGCACTGAGTCTTTGTCCCACCAGAATGTTGCGTTGG
>CAYYXF010000137.1:0-2610 GCA_964475545.1 uncultured Candidatus Bathyarchaeia archaeon
CCCTTCAGCGGTGAAAAAGTCGTGCTTGTTCCGTCAGTGCGCCCTGATTTCAGCATAGTCCACGCTTCACGAGTGGATATAGAAGGAAACGCCCAGATTGACGGAATCAAAGGAGAAGACGTTGAAGGCGCCAGAGCTGGCAAGAAAGTGATTGTTTTAGCTGAGGAAATTGTGAATACTGAGTTCATACGTGCCAAGCCAGACCAAACCGTCATACCAGACATCTACGTTACTTATGTTGTTGAGTGCCCTTGGGGTTCACACCCAATGATGGTTTACAATTACTATGACTATGACTTTCAGCATGTGCGAATGTACTATGACCAATGCAAGACTGAAGAAGGTTGGCAGAAGTACTGCGAAGAATACATAACAAGCGTGGATGGGCATGCTGAATTCCTGCAGAAGGTTGGAATTGAACGCTTGTTGAAGCTTAGGGCTAGGAAACCCATGGCTTATTGAGAAGGAAGTGTGGAATGAACAAGAAATATGCGAAACCTGAGGAATTTTCAACATTAGAGCTCATGGCCGTTTGTGGATCTAGACAGATAAGAAATGGCGATGTGGTCTTCATAGGCACAGGTTTGCCACTCATAGCTGCTATGTTGGCTAAGAAGACACATGCGCCGAGGGCCAAGATAGTCTATGAAGCCGGATTTATTGATTCAAATGCGAAAGACATAGCCCTTTCCATCGCAGATTCCAGATTAGGATATCAGGCGGCTGCAGCTATAGGGTTGATAGAAACACTTGGTCTTATGCTGCAAGGTGGGCACGTAGATGTGGGCTTTGTAGGTGCGGCACAAATCGACGAATACGGAAACATAAACACAACATACATTGGAAGCTTTGAGAAGCCAACAGTAAGGCTTCCTGGAAGCGGCGGAGGAAATGACATAATCAGCTCAGCCAAACGCATAGTAGTCATAATGACCCATGAAAAAAGAAAAATGGTAAAGAAACTCGATTATCTTACAAGCCCAGGCTTTCTCGATGGACCAGGCGCCAGAGAAAAGGCAGGCTTGCTGGGCGGCGGGCCCTCACTGGTAGTCACAAACCTCTGTCAGATGGATTTTGACCCGGAAACGAAACGCATAAGACTGGCAACCATCCACCCTGGAGTTACCACGCAGCAGGTTGTGGAAAACTCAGGCTTTGACTTGATAGTTCCCGAGATTGTCCCTACAACAGAGCTACCGAGCCAAGAAGAGCTAAGACTTCTAAGGCTAATCGACCCGAACGGCATTTATATCCCAAGAACTAAGTAGGCGCCGCTGGTTCCTGCGGCTTTAGCTTGGGCTTCTGCTTGGTAACATCCTCAACTACTCTCCAGAATTCCTCTTCAGTCGGGGTTTTCCGCAGATCTCTCAGAAGTTTCTTGATCTGGTAAAAGGTCATTTGGGCCTCGCCTTTGTCTGCACTTTCATGTGCTCTCTTCACTCTTCTCATTATCTCTTCGATCTGAATTGGCGACGCTTCAATTCCCGCCTGTGCCAATCGAGCTTCAACAAAATTCTTGGCGATTTGCCTTCCAAAATAATATTGCCTTTCTCTTCCAACAATTTCTGGTGGAAAGGGTTCATGGATCAGTTGTTCGGGTACCGCGTCTTCCGCGGACCCGCCTATCTCTTGGGAGAAGGCGTTATCACCAATAATTGGCTTATGAAACTGGATGGGCAAAGCGAAAGTTTTCTCAGCTAACTGGGAAAGCCTGTAAAGCTTGTTCATATCTATCCCTGTGTCAACATCATAGAGCAGTTCAAGCGCCGTGACTACCTCTTCCAATGGTGCGTTCCCTGATCTTTCGCCGAAACCTGCAATGCAAGTGTGCACGTATGAAACGCCTTCTTCCACTGCTGCAAGGGTGTTTGCCGTTGCCAGGCCAAAGTCGTTGTGGCAGTGAACTGAAAGCAGAGCTTTGATTCGTAGCTCGGAAAGGCGCTCTCGGACATGGGAGACCAAGTAACGCATCGACAGGGGTCTTAAGAAGCCAACCGTATCTGCAATGACCAAACGCTCTGCACCTGCCTTCGCCGCCTTCTCAAAAATCTGCACAATATCCTCAAGCGGTGTTCTTGTGCCATCTTCCAGAATAAAATCCACTTTTGCACCATGCTTCTTTGCGTATTGGATGCTTTCCGTCACCTTCTCAAGAACCAGCTCTTTGCTCATCTTCAGTCTGTGCTGCAGATTTATTCCGTCATACGGTGTGAATATTGCAATTTCTCTAATTCCACATTCCAAGCACGCGTCCACTTCACTCCTGAGTGTGCGTGCAGAGACGCTAAGGCTTGCTTGCTGGAAGCCCTCATTTGCAATTCTCCTAACATTATTCTTTTCCTCCTCAGATAACGCAGGATAACCAACTGTTATGACTGAGACGCCTAATTCATCCATCATTTTGGCAAGCTTGACCCTTTCTACGTATGTCAGAAAAACAATCGGAGTTTGGACTACCTCTCTCAGAGTTTCATCACAGACAAAGACTCTTTCAGGGAGCCTAGGCGGCAGATTCTTTCGAAGACGATTGTAGTTTGCTATGAGCCCTTGTGCCTCAAGCTTCTTAAATATTGTTTTTCTCAATCAGCGCGCCTTCCTACAAATCAGCCT
>CAYYXF010000138.1:0-2493 GCA_964475545.1 uncultured Candidatus Bathyarchaeia archaeon
TTGAACAGAAGTTTTCCATGATATGATATCATGTTGTATCCAGGATGATAAGAATCTCTAGGTTGTGGGGTTAGACTCATTGTATCAAGGATCGCACGTGCTGATGCCCTCGATACACGCACGCCAGACTAATACATGAGAAACCCAATTCTGAGCCACTTTGACCAGTTTACTTAGTGGTTTATTCTCTTTTTTCAACAACTATTCTGCATCTAGTAGCCAACGCAGCTATGACGCCCAGAGCTGCAAGCCAAGGAGCCAGAACAGCACCTATTACTCCCACCGTCGCCGGTATCTCCAGCAGAGTCTTGCCTTTCTCATCCTTGACAATTACTCTGTTCACATTTCCCTCATGAATTAGTTCCTTAACCCTTTCAATGAGGTCGTCAGAACTAACAGAAAACTCCTCAGTAACCACTTTCGTTACCTTAGCACCACAGACCGAGCAGAATTTATCATCGTCCTTCAATTTTGTTCCGCATTTGCTACAGTAGGTCAAACGTCTCACCACTTTTGGCAAAAATCCCATGTGAGCTAAAAAGCTTTCGGAAGCGGGAGGCTGAGTGCTTATTAGGTAGTAGATTATTAACTGCGAAATGCAACATTAGATGTATTTATCGTGCTACAATGTCAAAGGGGAGCTGAAAATGCCTATCCGGCAACCTATCATATGCGTTCTCGGCCACGTGGATACTGGCAAGACTTCTCTGCTCGACAAGATACGAAAGACAAGTGTTCAGGCCCGCGAAAGCGGAGGCATCACACAGCACATCGGCGCAAGCTTCTTTCCCGTTGACACTCTGAAGCAGCTAGTTGGCCCAGCTCTCTCCATGGTCAAGGCTGAAATTGAGATTCCAGGTCTGCTCATCGTTGACACGCCTGGACATGAGGTCTTCACAAACCTGCGCAAAAGAGGAGGCAGCGTCGCTGATATGGCCATCGTGGTGATCGACGTGCTAAGAGGTTTCGAAGCTCAAACTCACGAGTCAATAGAGATCCTAAGGTCTCGCAAAACGCCTTTCCTCGTAGCTGCCAACAAAATAGACCGCATACCAGGGTGGAATACTTATCCAGACACGCCATTTCTAAAATCCTATCAGCTGCAAGACCCGTATGTTAGGCAGGACTTGGATAGTAGGATCTACGACATCATCGGAACGTTTTCTCGTCAAAAACTGAATGCAGATCGTTTTGACAACATAAGGGATTTTACAAAAACCATAGCAATAGTGCCCACAAGCGCAAAGACAGGCGAAGGCATAACTGAGCTACTGATGGTTCTTGTCGGCTTGACACAGCAGTTCTTGAAAAAACGTTTGCAGACAATTGAAGGTCCTGCGAAGGGAACTGTTCTCGAAGTCAAGGAGGAACCGGGGCTGGGGTTGACGCTAAACATCATAATCTATGACGGCACATTGCAGAAAGACGAGCTCATCGTTGTCGGTGGCAAGGAAAAACCCATCGTAACCCGGATACGCGCAATTCTGGTTCCCAAACCACTAGACGAAATCAGAGACCCGAGAGACAAATTTTCCTCCGTGAAATCAATTTCCGCAGCAGCCGGCATCAAAATCGTTGCCCCAGACTTGGAAGGAGCAGTGGCTGGCGCGCCTCTATACGGTGTTCCACTGGGCGAAGCACCGGAAAAATATGAAAAGCTAATCACAGAGGAAATCGGAAGAATCAGGATTGCAACCGATGTCAACGGTGTTGTTCTGAAAACTGACACGCTGGGCTCGCTAGAAGCCATTGCGACCATTCTGAAGCAAAATAGCGTCCCGATCAGGCTTGCAGACGTAGGAGACATTTCAAAAAGAGACGTCACTGAAGCCTCAGTAGTAAAGGAGCAGGACCCGCTGTACGGCGCAATCCTAGCTTTCGGCGTGAGAATTCTGCCAGACGCAGAGGAAGAAGCCTCAGTTAGGGGTATTCAGATTTTCCGCGAAAAAATAATCTACCATGTGATAGAGAACTACTTGGCATGGTTCAAGAATCAGCGTGAAACAGAAGCCGAACAAAAACTCGAAACACTCGTCAGACCTGCTAAAATCCAAGTATTGCAAGGATACGTCTTCCGAAGGGCAAAACCAGCCATTTTTGGCGTTGAAATACTGTCTGGAAAAATAAAGCCAAAGGTTTCACTGATGCGAGCCGAAGACGCCGAGGAGGTCGGTGAAATACAGCAGATCCAAGAAAAAGGAGAAGCCCTGCCAGAAGCAGAGAAGGGCATGCAGGTAGCTGTTTCCATGGATAAACCCATAGTGGGAAGGCACATTTTCGAGAAAGATGTCCTATACGTAAAGGTGCCTGAACAACATGCGAAGGCGTTGCTCACCACTTTTTTGGAACAGTTGACCGAAGATGAGCAGGAAACGCTCAAAGAATATGTTGACACGATGAGAAAGAAGATACCTTTCTGGGCAGCCTAAAGGTTTTGAACAAGAACGGAGACGGCTTGATTGAACAAAACCATAGAGACATTTGACCTCACTA
>CAYYXF010000139.1:0-2491 GCA_964475545.1 uncultured Candidatus Bathyarchaeia archaeon
GTTGCTGAGCGTGCGTGGTCAAAAATCATATATACGTGCTACATTGATACGACTGTCAGGGTTAAAACAATGGTCGAAATAACGTGGGGAAATGCTCTTGGCTATGGCCTAAGATACGTAATATACATAATTGTCTGGGCTATCATCGGCGGCCTGATCATGGTCGGCGGCGGACTGTTCATTGCAGCATCGGTTAACATCACGTTCAACCAAGTTACTCAACAGTGGGAAACAGCAGGCCTCAACCTTGGATCACTCATCGCAGGCATAATCGTCATGGTGATCGGAGAACTGGTAGTCATCTTAGGAGCCATCGCAGCATATTTCAAGCTGATGTCTAGGCTTATCACCGAAGCTCTTTCCGCAACACCGCAGCGTCCTCCACCTCCTTAGCCTTTTTTTCTCGAGCATGCACGACCAGGAAACCTGTTCAGGCGAATGAAATGAAATGGGTAACTCGGCAGTACGTTCATGTGGACAGAACCGCGTGTCCGTGGCTGATAAGACGATTTGTCGATCCAAAAGCCGAATTCATTTTTGTACCGGTTGAGAAGATAGAAGAAACCGCCAAAAAGGAGAAGGCAATACCTTACGATGCGCCTGAGGTTGAGCTGGGACATCACGGCGACAAGTGCAGCTTCGACGCCATAATTGAGAAGTACAAGATCAAGGATCCTGCAGTACTCGAGTTGGCAAAGATCGTACGCGCAGCAGACACGGACAAGACAGAAGCGGCTTCAGAAGCCGCCGGACTTGACGCTGTGATGACCGGAATCTCGATTGTTGCTAAGGATGATCATGAAGCTATAGAAAAAGCCAGACCAGTTTACGATGCCTTCTACACGAACTGCAAACTGAAGCTTCTGCGTGAGAAGCACAAGGCTGAGATTGAAAAGATGGATAGAAAAGAGCGAAGAGAATTCTTTAGAAAAAGGCTGATGTAGGTTCCAAGCATCCTCTTTCTTGACTGCAGACATTGACAGCAACGTTGTACATACTCAAAGGCTTGGAAAAGATGTCAAGAACGGACAAAGAAATCATCGAGAAAGCATTAGCAGTCTTAGATGCCTTCCACGCTTCACTGCTAGACATGCACAGGCAGTAGCGTACGTTAGCCGAAACGCGGGCAAGTCTATGCACGAGTTTGAGGAAGATTTATAGAACAAGATTTGCGTGATAGCTTTGCTTGATAGAGGCGTTGTTGATTGGTGGATGTTGTAGGTTCTATCAAGAGATTCATCCTAGTCTTGGTTCTTCTAGCAGTCGTAACCTTGAGCATGGTGTTGCTGTTTGACCAGCTGATTGCCGCACCGACAGGACTCTCCGCCCTGTTTGCCGAGACCATAAGAACCGTAATAGTTGTCGTGTTCGGCTCGATCATCATACTCTTCATACGGCGCTCCAAACCCCTCATATCAAAATATGTTGGAATTCACCCTGCAACAATATTCCAGTTCTTCATAGTTTTGATAGTCACCATCGTGATGATCTTCTCCGTGCTCAACATATTTCAAGTCCCACCAACCACATTGCTCGTAAGCGGAGGCATAGTCTCAATCGTCATAGGTCTTGTCATATCCACCTTTGTTGGCAACATTCTCGCAGGAACCTTAGTACTTATGACCAACCCTTTCAGAGTAGGCGACAATGTTCTAGTAAACAATGTTCCTGGAAAGATAGTGGAGATAACCGCCATGGTCACACGAATAAGGAATGACCTCGGAGGTCACATAGTCATTCCGAACACCGCAATCGTTCAAGGAGGAGTAATCGTCACGAAGATTCCTGCCAACGAAACAGTCACTCAAGGCAGGCTTCCGTACTCAGTGGGCGACAGAGTCTACACAACCTACATGAACGCGGAAGGCACAGTCAGAGAACTCACACCGTTCCACACAAAGATCCTGTTGGACTCTGGCAGAGAAGTGACCTTTCTGAACAGCAGCGTTCTAACAGGTTTGGTGGCCGTGGCAAGAGTAAGCCCTGACGTTGATGACATACTGAAATTCTCGCTCAAGATAGATTGGGACGCCAAGAAAGCGATAAAGGCAATAAAGGACACTGCGAGACTAAACCCTGCCGCGTTTAAATCAGCGCCGACGGTGCTCTATTCCTCATTAAACGGAAACATGGTTGAGCTTGAGATCAGCTGCAAGGTTGATCCGACCAAGAAAGCAGAAGCCAAAAACATCCTCATAGAAACTGCTTATTCTTCAAGTGCAGAAACGCCCCGCGGTCGCGCAAAAGCCAGTTCAGAACAAGAATGAAATGACCAGGCACATCCTGCCCTTTTGGGCCGAAAATTCTGAAAACCTACACGAATCCTCAGCTAAATCTGCTATTCTCTTGAAGCAGAGCATATATTTTTATCCAAGCTCTAAATCTGTAGGATTTCACAGGGAAAAACTTTGACCGAGGAACAGAGAAAGCAACCTAAAGATGATTCCCAACTGAAGGAACTCACGCATCTCTTGGAAGAAGAGAAGAAGCG
>CAYYXF010000140.1:0-2414 GCA_964475545.1 uncultured Candidatus Bathyarchaeia archaeon
TTTTGCAAGGTGCAAGCAGAGATTGTAGACTCTTTCAACGTGTTCAATGTCGTGATGCGAGTGGGAAAGCTCCTTTGTTACGATTTTCCTGATTCTCTGATACTTTGCTTCCATAGCAGTTGATTTCGGAAATAGAAGTATAACTGCTTTAGGTTTCATGTGCCGGTTCGTCTAGAAACATGTGCAAACTAGATTAGGTTTCATCTATGAACTTATCTGGTTCCGGGACTTCAGGGGGAAGGCCTCTTCTTGCGCGAACTTGTTTTATGATCTCTGCTGCAGTCTTCTCTGGTATTTTCTCCCAATGATCAAAGGTGCTCTGCCAGAAGACCCGTCCAGAAGTAGAAGAGCGCATCTCAGCTGACAAGCCGAAGGTTTCTGCAACTGGTATGTAACCGGTTATCATAGTTATGGTTCCTCTGTTTTCTGTTGCTTGTATTCTTCCTCGTCTCGAGCCTATGATGTTTGTGCACTTGCCGAACCATTGAGGTGGAGTGGATACTTCAATCTTGTAGATTGGTTCCAGCAGGATTGGCTTTGCTGTTAAGATGGAGCCTAAGATTGCGCGGCTCACCGCTCGCATGATTTGTTTTGGTTCTCGTAGAGTTGGTTCTTCCTGGATCTTGGCGTCGAGGAGGTTGACTTTCACGTTTCTCAAGGGCTGTTCACACAATGGTCCTGTGTTGCAGGCCCAACGGAAGCCCGAAATGATCGCTTCTTTCACTTCGGGGAGGATTCTGACGCCTTTCGTCAAATCAACTAATGCGTTTCCCTGCTCATCCGACACCCAAGTATTGGTTGTTCTATCTGTCGCTGATTTCGTTTTTCCAGTTTCGGATGGTTCTGCTTGAACCCGGAAGCTGTTTTGCTTGTTAGGGCTTTTTGCTGTTGCGGCTGAGCCTTTTGCTGAAATGCTTTCTCTGTAGTCTGCGATGGGATTAGAAGTTGTGATGGTGACGCCGCGGCTGTAGTCTTTGAGAAAACTGACGGCAGTTTCTAAGTGAAGTTCGCCCATTCCGCTTAGCAGGCATTCGCCGGTTTTCTCGTCAATTGCAACGGCAAGATTTGGGTCTTCCACTGCGAGGCGGTTCATGGCGTTGATTAGTCGCTGCAGGTCTTCGGGATTCTTGGGTTCGAGAGCCACTGTTATCACGGGTTCTGAAACGTATCTCATGGCTTCGAAGGGAACGACGTTTTCTTTGTGTGCGATGTCGACGAGCGTTTCACCCGCTCTTGCGATGTCTGAGTCTGTTAGGGCGGCTATGTTTCCAGCGGGGATTTGGCCTGCAGGTTCGCGGAAGGCTCCCATGTACATGAAAATCTGCTTCACGCTGTACTCTTTGTTTGCGCCAACCAAGTATGCTTGGTCTCCTTCTTTCACTGAGCCTGAGAAGAGTCTTCCAGTTATGATTAGGCCAGCTTTTGGGTCTACTTGAGCGTTTGTTATGCACATTACTGTTGGTCCATTGGCATCGCAGTTCATGAGTGCCTTGCCTACGGTTGAATTTGGTTTGCCTTTCCAAATCTTGGGTATGCGGTATTTCTGAGCTTCAGTTGGGCTGGGGCAGTTGTTGACAGTCATGTCTAGTATCGCGTTGTGTAGTGGGAGCTCCTTCGAGAGTGTTTGGTGGTTGTCGTTCTTGTAGGCGTCAATGATGTCAGTGAATTTCATCTTTTTCTTCTGGATCATGTTAAGCGTGAAGCCCCACTTGTGAAGGGCGGATCCAAATGCAACGGTTTCTTCTGATGAGTTTACTTTCCACTTTTTTCTGAACTGTGGTTCTGCGTGGATTTCGACTAGGTTGTTGAAGTCGGCTATTATGTGAGTAAGCTTGCTTTGAATTTCATCGGCGTTGAGTCTCAGCTCGTTGATGAGGCGGTCAATTTTGTTTATGAAAAGGACAGGCTTCACTCTCTCCTCCAGGGCCTGACGTGTTACGGTTTCGGTTTGGGCCATCACCTCTTCCGCGGCGTCCACGACAACTACAACGCCGTCTGTGGCTCGCAGTGCCCTCGTTACTTTGCCCGTGAAATCGACGTGGCCAGGCGTATCGACTAGGTTAATGACGTAGGATTGGCCGTTGGTCTCGTGTAGCAGGGAGATGTTGGCGGTTTTTATTGTGATTCCGCGTCTCTGTTCCTCTTCAAGATAGTCGAGTGCTCTGGCTGAACCGGCCACATTCCACGATAGCAGTCCGGCTTCAGCCAATAGAGAATCAGTCATGGTTGTTTTTCCGTGGTCTATGTGCGCCACTATGCCAACGTTGCGGATGCGCTCTTTGTGGTTCATCAGTTTGAGTATTTCACCTGTTTGCCTGAACCTTGGCATGATATAGCCCAGCTCCATAAGCGATTCTGCTTATCTGCACATTGTCTGATCAACAGTATGAGATTTGCCCTTTTATTGTGGCTTG
>CAYYXF010000141.1:0-2352 GCA_964475545.1 uncultured Candidatus Bathyarchaeia archaeon
TGTCGTAGAAATAGGCGTAGAAGTATCCAAAAACGTGAGATATAGACGCGTTAAGCATGTCGATTGTAGCATTGTTATAAGCGTATAGAATGGTCGAAGACGTCATGTTGAACTCTAACACTGCATTTCTGACAATCAAAGTAGCATTTTCTTCGATGGTTATAGTGTCATTCAGAACGTAGTGTCCATTTTCGATCGTGTAGGTGTCGTTGCCTCCAACTTCTATGCTGCTCAAAACGACCGATGAGGCCTGAGGGGATGAGGCCACAATATTCTCAGATGATGCTTTTCCAAATCCAGCGCGCGCTATGGGACACATTAGAGCAGACAGAAGCGTAATTATGGCCAGAAACACTTTGAATTTCATGCTCCAACCTTATCTTTGCAGCCAGTATATAGTTTTTTGTACAAATTGATTAGCGCATGGGGCAGTCGTCCATAATTAGCGCGCGCGTTGGTCGTGCTTCATTTGGAAAAGCTTTCTGTACCTCTGGCGATGGGCAACCGCGAATTCAAGCTTAATCTCCAAAGAAGAAGGCTTTTATGCGGTTCAGAGAAAGTCATTATTGAACAGCTCTACTTGAGAGCAGGTTGTGCCATACGTTGCCAAGCCTCAGAGTTCACGTATACTATGATGAGTTGTTCTTTGGCAGAAGCTATTATAGGCTTCACAGAGACATGGACAAACCGGTCTTCTTTCTCGGACGCGGTCACCGAGTTCTGTTCCACGATCCTGCTTCGGTATACTTCATCGCTTCAGAACTCTATCCAGGCGACGGAGACGCAGTATCTGCTGGTCTCTACCACATTTCGTTGGACGAGCAGTGCACCGCGGACCCACAGTTCAGGAAAACCCTGGAGATCATGGCGGCGAACAGGAAAAGAAGAAAGCGAACACCTAGAAAGACCGACCCGAACCTCAAGTGGTTGAAAAAACTCGAGGAGCTAAAGAGGCTTTGCCGCCTTCTACACGGCTAGCAGAAATGACCCTACTGCCCGAAACTCTCCGACCAGTCTTTGGAGCGCCCGCTCAACGGTACGAAAAATGGAACACGCGTGAATGAAGCAACATGAAGCGCACGCGCTTTTCCAAGAAAACTCCATAAATGCCCATAAAAAGTGGAAGCTCACCAAGCCTGGTACCAGTTTGGTCCATTCTGGTACCAAAGTGGTCTTTATACAGGTTGTGGCGCTTAGCCCATCGCGCGTGCGCGCACGATTCCGGGGGACACGTTCTTCAGTCTCTTCTTGTTGATAGACAGGTTTGTCTGCCCATAGTAGGGTGAAATGAGTTCTGATGTTATGAGTAAGGTTATGGATGTCAGTGCGACCCAGAGATTTTGTCCCATAAGCCTGGGGGAAGCTGCATTTTCATTCTTTCAATTCATGGTGAAATTCCGTTTCTGTCAAGACCTTGATCTCAGATACTTTCTTGAAATCTGGGTCGTCGCTTATGATGGTTGCACCTTCAGAGTGGGCGGTTGCGGCTATGAATGCATCTGCTATTGGTATGCCGTATTTTCCTTTGAATTCTCCTGCCTTGATAGCTGTTTCTTCGTCTATCAGACACTTCTTGAGGTATGACGCGTGCCTTATTTGTTCCGTTCTCGTTAGCGCCAGGTCTTGTCTTCCCTCTTGCGAGTATTTGTAGTACACTTCGGTCAGTGTAACAACGCTCACACTGGCTTCAAGTTCGCCAGCTTCAATTAGTGACAATATGTCTCTGACTGCTTCCCAGCCTTGCTCTTCGGCAAAGAGCTTGATTAGGGGTTTTGTGTCTAGCATTATTCTAGGCTTCTTTGACGCGCTTTTCAAAATCCTTGTCCCACTCTTTTCTGATTTTCTCTATTTCTTTTGACGGTTTCCTCTCTTTGAAGATCTCTTTATCTGCCCCTGCCAGCTTTGAAAGTTTGGGAATCGGGATGATCTTGAGTGTTTCTCCCTCGCAAACAATCATAAGCTGCTCTCCTTCAGCTATCTCCAGCTTTCTTCTCAAGTCCGCCGGGATTGTGATCTGCCCCTTCGCCGTTACAGTCACCGTCGCCATCGCATTCTTCACCTTACATCTGTCAAGCATTCCTACATTTATAAAGCTGTCGGACAATTGACCCTCAGTCGGATACTGCTTCAAAATGTAAGATTTGACGGCGCGCACACACTATT
Organism: uncultured Candidatus Bathyarchaeia archaeon; assembly: GCA_964475545.1. Lineage (GTDB taxonomy): Archaea > Thermoproteota > Bathyarchaeia > Bathyarchaeales > Bathycorpusculaceae > DASPTR01. The sequence goes on from CAYYXF010000141.1 coordinate 2,164, forward strand.
TATGGTTAGGCTTAGGGTGCTGATGAGCCGCCAAAGCTTTTGTTGGCAGAATAGCTTTCAGCACGTCAATTAGTAGCGCGCGCGACTCTGCTGTCACCAGCAGGCGCGTTCGCAGAATTGCCGTCGAAAGGCTCAGGGTGATGTTATGATTCCATAGATGTCTATGGCAACTGTTGCCAGAAACAGTAT
>CAYYXF010000142.1:0-2322 GCA_964475545.1 uncultured Candidatus Bathyarchaeia archaeon
TAACCACCCAAACCCACTCACTCCGGAACAGTCACACCAAACGCTAGGGAAAAGCACGTGACTGAGAAGCAGGTCCAGCCAAACATGGCTCCGCCAACACTCCACACATGGCAAACAACTCGACCCCAAAAAACCAATGCAAGCGCGCGAGGTGTGAGATCGTCTATGAATAGGGACACCGTCGGCTCAGCTTGTAAGAAATGATAGTTGCTGTGCGTTTGCCTAGGGTCGTGCTTTTGCAACTTTTCCAGCAGCAATCGTGGGGCGCCTAGACTGAACTTGCCTAGAAATTGGGTTCGGAAAAACAAGGGAGAAAAGGCTCAGGTTATTTCTTTTCCAGTTGCCTTCGCAGCTCTTCGTACGTTGTCTTAATGTCTTCGACTGATGCTTCATCTTCCAGTGTTGAAACGTCACCTAGGGCTGCGCCCACCAACACTGCTTTCAGAAGTCTTCGCATGATTTTTCCGCTACGCGTTTTCGGCAGCTTGTTGACAATCACGATGGCGTCAGGCGTGGCTATCGGCCCGATCGTGTTTCTGATGTGTTTTACGAGGTCCGCGCGCAGTTCTTCTGATGGTGAGAAGCCGCTTCTCAGTGTAACAAAGGCCACTGGCACTTCGCCTTTTATGGGATCCTCTTTGCCCATCACTGCAGCTTCCGAGACTGCCGGATGCGAAACCAGAGCACTTTCAAGTTCCACTGTGCCTATTCTGTGTCCTGCGACTTTCAACACTTCGTCTGCTCTTCCGAGAAGCCAGAAGTATCCGTCTGGGTCTTTTACTGCATAGTCGCCTGTGTAGTAGATGTTTGGCCATCTGCCGAAGTAGGTTTGCTTGTATCTTTCTGGGTCTTTCCAAAGGGTTTCGAGCATGCCGGGCCATGGAGTTTTGATCACAAGAAAGCCTTTGATGCCGGTTGGTGTGGGTTGTCCTTTCTCATCATAAACCTCTGCTAGAATGCTTGGCAACGGGTTTGTGGCTGAACCTGGTTTGAGCGTCACAAGTTCTATGCCTGGAAGTGGTGCTATCATGAATCCGCCTGTCTCGGTTTGCCACCAAGTGTCCACGATTGGAAGTTTTTCCTTTCCAATTACGCGGTAGTACCATTTCCACGCTTCAGGGTTAATCGGCTCGCCGACTGTCCCCAGAAGCCTCAATGTGCTCAAGTCATGCTTGATTATCCACTGTTCACCGAACTTCATGAACATTCTAATCGCCGTAGGCGTAGTGTACAATATCGTTACGCCATGTCTTTCAACAATGTTCCACCAGCGGTCTTGCGCCGGATAATCTGGTGTGCCCTCAAAGATGAATGACGTTATTCCCAGAGCCAAGGGTGCATAGACGTTGTACGTATGTCCTGTGATCCAGCCGATGTCAGCTGTGCACCACCAAATGTCCTCTTCATTCGGGTTGAAACCCCACTTAAGTGTCCAATATCCCCATACTAGGTAGCCGCCTATACCGTGTTGAACTCCCTTAGGCTTGCCGGTTGTTCCAGAAGTGTAGAGTATGAAGAGCGGCTCGGTCGCTTCCATCGGTTCTGGTGCGACATAAGCATTCGGCTCCACTTCAGCCAATGCTTCATCATACCAGTGGTCTCGTCCTTCCTTCATCGGCACGTTTTGTCCTGTTCTTCTGACAACTACTACTTTCTTGACGCCTGGCGTGTTCTGCAAGGCTCGATCCGCTGTATCTTTCAGCGTGACCGTCTTACCACGTCTGTAAGCACCATCTGCAGTTACGAGTATCTTTGCGTCACAATCGTTCATTCTGTCTGCAAGTGCTTCTGCGCTGAAGCCGGAAAAAACTACAGTGTGAACTCCACCGACACGTGCGGTGGCAAGCAAGGTTATTGGCAATTCTGGAACCATTGGAAGATAAACAGCCACCCTATCGCCCTTCTTAAGCCCGAAGTCCTTGAAGACCTTAGCAAGCTTGTTCACTTCTCTGTAAAGTTGATAGTAAGTGTAGGTTCTGACTTCGCCACCTTCGCCTTCCCAAATGTAGGCAAGCTGGTTTTTTCTAGGCGTCTTCAAGTGCCTGTCCAAGGCATTATAGCATATGTTTAGTACACCGCCTGGGAACCACTTGTAAAAAGGCGGGTTAGAATCGTCCAGTACCTTATCCCAAGTTCTGAACCAGTCTATGGCCTTTGCTTTTTCAGCCCAAAACTCTTGTGGGTTATTTATTGACTTGTCCCATTCTTCTTTCAATCTTTTTCCTGGGTACACTTTTTCATTGAATGGTAAACTGGCTTCTGACATCTTCGAGCCTTCCATGAGTTTGTGGAGAAACCTTCTTTCGAAAATATAAACGTTTT
>CAYYXF010000143.1:0-2283 GCA_964475545.1 uncultured Candidatus Bathyarchaeia archaeon
GCGACAAGTGTTATCCAAGTCTGGAAAACCTGCCCATAAAACCCGATGTTGTTGACGTCGTGGTCCCTCCGAAAGTGACAGAGCATACGATTGTGACTTGTAAGAGACTTGGAATCATGAAGGTCTGGATGCAGCCAGGCTCAGAATCAGAAATGGCAGTGAAGCTTTGTGAAGAGAACAGTATTGACGTCGTGTACGGCGTTTGCGTGATGATCGAACGAGCAAAGCATAGCCCGAGTAATTGATGCACAGAAAATGTTTTCCGCGCGCGCAAGCGTCAAGCTTTATAGTGTAAGCCCACGATAGAGACCCTCTGGTTTGATTGATCTTCGAAATAGCAAGGTACAGGTCGGAATTTCAGGGTGCCGTCATTGATTTGTGGAAAAAGTGTAGTCTGATCGTTCCGCAAAATGATCCTGTTGTTGACATCCGCAGAAAGGTCGATTATCAGCCTAAATTATTCTTTGTTGCATTGTTGGATGGCCAGGTTGTGGGTTCTCTCATGGCTGGTTATGAGGGGCATCGAGGCTGGCTGAATTACCTGGCTGTTCTTCCCGAATATCAGGGTCAAGGATATGGCAGGAAGCTAGTAGAGAAGGCCGTTACCGAACTGAAAAAACTAGGTTGCTTGAAGGTTAATCTGGAGGTTCGGAAAAGCAATAGTTCCGTAATTGATTTTTACATGCATCTTGGGTTCAAAGACAACGAGGTTGTCGGTCTGGGCAAGAGGCTTGGATGAACGTTTGGCGCGCGCGAGAAAGAAGGCTTAGACGTAGGGCATCGCACTTTGGAAAAACACGAATCCATCTAGATGTGCGTTTGACCATGTGTGACAAATCCTCGCGCACTCATGTTTAGAAGAATTTGCTTTCGCACATTACATAGAAAGAAAAAAGATGATTATTCCGTGGTTTTGCCGTCGAATTCTTCTGGTTTTGCCAGCGCGTCTGCTTTTGTCTTGCGTATCGTACCGTCTTGGTGTTCTGGTGGTGAGTATATCGTGTACAGCTTAAGCTCTGTGGTCTTTGATGTATTCATCACGTTGTGTCTAGCACCAGCAGGCACTATTACGGCGTCTCCATCAGCAATCTTGTGTTTTGTGCCGTCTATGGAGACGATTCCCTCGCCTTTTTCGAATCTGAAGAATTGGTCGATTGTCTTATGAACCTCTTCACCTATTTCCTCGCCAGGTTTAAGGTTCATCAGCACAAGCTGACTCTGTTTACCTGTGTAGAGTACGCGTCGGAAATTGCTGTTGCCCAAAGTGTCCTTCTCAATATTGGATTTGAAACCTTTCATATATGATGCCTAACTTATGATTCGGTAGCACTCTATTTAAGAGTTCACGACTTAGCGTACGCTGGGGCGTGCGCAGGTAAGACATAAGTTCTGCAAAAACAACCTCATCCTATTCGCGGGGAAAGATCATGGTTAAATGTAGCAAATGTACCGTTTTCGTGTGCGAACACCCTCAACGAACTCGAGTTACTTCCAAGCTGGACTTTTGCCCGATGAACGTTGAGAAAGATGTCCTAAGGAAGGCTAGGGAAGAATATGAAAAACCCGGCGTGGGAAGATTAGCTCATGCTTCTGCTCTGGTGGAGTCAGAAGGTTATATGAAGTGGACCAGAGTCGAAGACACGATGGAATTTGCCAGAAGGATGAATTTCGCGAAGCTCGGTGTTGCCTGCTGTGTAGGATTAGCCGAGGAGGGAAGAGTACTGACGGATATTCTCGAATGCAATGGCTTTCAGGTGACTTTTGTATTCTGCAAGACTGGTGGTGTTCCAAAGGAAGAGTTGGGACTGAAAGACAGCGAGAAAGTACATCCCGGCACCTTCGAGCCTATTTGCAACCCAGTAGCACAAGCTCTAATCATGAACAAGGCGAAAACGGAGCTGAACATAATTGTAGGACTCTGCGTAGGACATGACTCCACCTTCATCAAGTATTCCAAAGCACCCGTAACGGTCTTGGTTGCCAAAGACAGAGTCCTATGCCACAATCCTGTTGGAGCATTATACACTGCAAAGGGATACTACAAACACAAACTCTACGAAACGCACAGTGCACATACCGAAATCAAAGCACCCTAGATTCGCAGTATAGTATGAACGCGCGCGATGGTGTTCGCTCAATTGGCAACTTATTCTAAGAAGGTTAATGAAAGTAGAATGAGCACTCCGAGGACGAAGGCGGTTAGTTGTAACGCTGATTTCAGAGGTTTAGGTTCTTGTTTATGAAGTTCAGGTATCAAGTCTGAGCCAGCTATGTAAATGAAGT
>CAYYXF010000144.1:0-2229 GCA_964475545.1 uncultured Candidatus Bathyarchaeia archaeon
AAATGTACCTACTAGATTTCCGATTGAGTCGTTGCTCTCTGCAAGGTTGTTGCTTTCGCCACAGTTGGCTGAGGGCAAACTCTATTTCTTGAGTGACATGAGTGGCCTAATAAGCCTGTACAGGATGGATCAAAATGGAAGCTTGCCTGAGCCGTTGCTGCCTGCTGGTCTTGCTTTGCAAAATCCGCATGTGATGGCAGGCCACAATTACTATGTTCTGCCAAAACTTGGCAGGATCCTGGTAATGATTGACGAGAACGGGAACGAGAACTACCAACCATGCTTCGTTCCAATCAGCGGCGGCATTCCTGAACCCATATTTGGAGACAAACATAAGAACGAACAGTTGGCCTGTCTTCACTGCGATGTTGAGAACAACATTGCCTACTTCTTCAGGGATGACCGGAAGACCCCCGACATAGAAGGCTTAAAGGTAGACTTGGCGACGCTTCAAGCCACATCATTAGGCAAAAGCAAATATGGCAACAACTTCAACGGAGTGAACAAAGAGCATTCCATCGTAATACTCGCAGACGGCTATTCAGCGGGCGATACTGTCCTCTATATCTGGCGCAAAGGAAAGGCTGAAAGACAGCTCTTGTACGGGATACCAATTGAAAAAAGGACAAAAGACCAAAAGATCAAATTGACAGGCTTCCAAACTTGCAACTTTACGCCGGACGAAAAGGGGTTGCTTTTCAAAACAAACCTCTTCAGGGACGAGGGAACCGTAGGCTATTTCGCTCTTGAAGACCCAGCCAACGTCGGCGAGGTTCCTGTTTCCGGTCTCGAGCACAAGGGAGCGGGTGAACTTGTCGAAATGAAAACCGTGCATGATGACCTCTACTTGCTCGAGTACAATATTGACGGGCGCTCATGGCTCTACGAATGCCAATACCACGAAACCGCCGCTCAAAGACAGCTGAAAGTCACCAGAGTTTTATGCGGGTTGCCGCCGCTTGACAATGGCGTGCTACTTGGTTACGAATTTGAACTTCAGAAGAAAAGTGGCAAGACCAAAGTTGGATATGTCGCTTCGCACTCAAAAGCCAACACTCCTTCCCAGCTTTATCTCTACCCTGTAGGCTCACCTGCGAAAGTGCCCACACTGCTATCACATGAACGAATCTTGGGAATTGATCCGAAGTTCCTCTCTTCAGGAGAAGACGCAAGCTACACGTCATTCGACGGTTTGGGAATATCAGCGCGGCTTTATCTGCCTTCTAAGGAGCTAAGCTTCAAGGGTCCTAGGCCACTTGTCCTGTACGTGCACGGTGGGCCGCAGAGCCAGGAAAGACCAGATTTCACCTGGTTCTCTATGCCTCTAATCCAGTATTTGACGTTAAACGGGTTCGCCGTCTTCGTGCCCAACGTGCGGGGAAGCAGCGGCTACGGCATGAAGTACATGAAGCAGGTGGACCACGACTGGGGAGGAAAAGACATGCTTGACCAAATCCAAGGGCTGAAGATGCTTGAAAAGGACAAACGCGTAGACTCGTCCCGCCGAGCCGTAATCGGACGATCATACGGTGGGTTCATGACTCTAACGCTTGCATCCAGACATCCAGACTTGTGGAAAGCAGCGTGTGACATGTTTGGTCCCTACGACTTGATCTCCTTCCTTCGGAGACTGCCAGAAACCTGGCAGACCTTCTTCATCCTGTCCATGGGCCATCCAGAAAAGGACAAGCAATTCCTAATCGAACGCTCCCCGAAAACATACATGAAAAACATCAAATGCCCAATGCTCATAATCCAAGGAAGAAACGACCCCAGAGTCCTAGCCGCAGAATCAAAAGAAGTGGCTGAAAACCTCAAAGCAAACGGCGTTGACACCGAACTTCTAATCTTCGAAGACGAAGGCCACGACGTAATAAAATTCAAAAACAAAGTACTCTGCTACACAAAAATAACAGAATTCTTCAAGAAGCACCTCAAGCCATAGCTTGCTTATTCGTTAGAGGCTGATGCCGTGGCAACACTTTTTTCAACCTTTCTGCCTCAACGCGCACATAGATAATACAACGTCTAGGAACAACACAGACTCACTAAACCGCGCCAAAGCTGACCAACGGCTGGTCTAGCAGCTATCGTTGCGGGAAGAACGTCAACATTGTCACAGCGTCACACAATAATGAGTCGGATCATACGCTTGAGAACCTCAGCATTATCCCGCGAACCACAACAGAAGAAAAACCCGCAAAAAACGCAGAAACACAGCGAAAACAA
>CAYYXF010000145.1:0-2201 GCA_964475545.1 uncultured Candidatus Bathyarchaeia archaeon
CGAGGCCTACAATTGGTCGTCCATTAACCGTTGGTCGTTGTTTTCCCGTCGTCCGTCGTTGGTTGGATAGAGCTTTACCCCCGAACCCAAACAGATGAACCTGAACCACGGACGGATGTTGCATTTGTGGCCTGTTCATTTTGTTCAGTTGGAGCTGATGGTTGAATCAGCTGTTATTCCACAAGCAATAAGAACATATTGTCTAATAGTGTTCTGTTGATAGGGTAATGTGGAGAAGTCTGCTTGTCGTCTCTTGAGCGTGACCGCGTTCCAAGTGTTCGTCCTATTGCTGCAAGGGAGATTCCGCTCATAGACAGGGTTGAGGAGATGAATCTTCTCAGAGAAGCTGTTGACAGAGCGGTTCGTGGTGAGGGTGGGGTTGTTTTTCTCTGTGGAGAAGCTGGAATTGGCAAGACTAGGTTGACTAGAGAGTTAGGGGCGTATGCGCGTTTGCGTGGTATGCAGGTTCTGTACGGAAGATGTCCAGCATTGTTCAAAATGGATGGTGTGCCTCCTTACATTCTTTGGAGCGAGGTGATTAAGGATTATCTGCATTCTTGCACTCCTGAGCAGTTGTACAAGGTGATCGGTCTCTATCCAGGAGAGCTTTTCAAACTCGTTCCTGAGATCAAGCAGAAGTTGAGGGTGTTTCCTGAGTCTTTGCCTATAAGCCCTGAACATGGACGTGATAGGCTTTTTGAGGCAGTTTCACAGTTAGTCACGAGCATTTCTAAAGAAGCGCCTTTACTGATTGTTCTTGATGACTTACAATGGACTGATCAGACTTCGCTTTTGTTGCTGCATTATTTGGCGCGTGGCGTCTACAGGGAGCCTCTGCTTCTTCTGGGTGCTTATCGTGACAATGATATTGATGAAAAGCATCCTTTAACTCCCGTCTTAACGGAGTTGAATAGGGAACGGTTGCTTCAATCCGCCCAACTAAAGCGCATGTCTTTTGATGATACTTCCGGGATGATCAAGCGGATTTTGGAGCAGGACGACATACCGAGAGAATTTTGCGAACTGATCTATGAGAAGACCAGGGGTAATCCCTTCTTTGCTGAAGAAGTGATAAAGTCTCTAAAAGAAGACGAAGTTATATACCGTGAGGAGAGCAATTGGAGAATTAAAGACGTTTCCAAGATTGAGTTTCCGAAGACCGTCAAGAGCGTCATAAAGGCAAGAATAGGGCGTCTTGATGATGAGTGTCAAGACGTTTTGAGTATGGGATCTTTTGTCGGGAATGATTTCACATTCGAGGCTTTGTCCGGGGTTACTGGTATCGAAGAAACCAAGCTACTTGAATTGATAGATAAACTGCTCAAAACAGGGCTCGTCAAGCACAGGGTTATCCGTGGAGAAGACGTATGTTCGTTTGCCGATATAATCGTGAGAGATGTTGTGTACGAAGAAATCAATCCTTTCAAGCGCAAGAAACTTCATAACGTCGTGGGAAGTGCCCTAGAGAAGGTCTACGCCAAAAAGATTGACGAACACTTTGGCGAACTAGCCTTGCATTTTCTTGAGGGCGGAGACAAAGATAAGGCACTTGACTACTTTTTGAAGGCTGGAGAAAAGGCCGAGAAGATATACGCCAACAGTGAGGCTGTTTCCTACTTCCAGTCTGCTCTCAAGCTTCTTGAAGAGAAAGAAGGCGAAACTCGGGAAAAAGCGCGTGTTCTTGAGATGCTTGGAGACATCAAAGGGCTTGTTGGAGAATATGACCTTTGCATCAAGCGTTGGAATGAAGCTTTGCTGCTGTGGAAGCAGCTTGATGAGAAAGAAAAAGCTGCAAGACTGTACCGCAAGATGGCAGGTACTCTTTGGCGCGAGATGGGCAATACAGAGCAAGCTCAGGAGAATTTTGGGAAGGCTTTAAAGATTTTGGAAGCCGAACCTGAAAACGTTGAGTTAGCATCCCTTTATGCTGCAAGAGCCAGCATGTCATATTTTACTGAAGATGTGACTAAAGCTCGTTCATGGGCTGAGAAAGCCCTTGAACTCGCTAAGAAGTTGAACGCTTTTGAAGTCATCGCAAGCTCGTACATCGACTTGGGACTAGTCTTCGGCGCCACAGGAGAGCAAAGGAAAGCCGTTGAATGCATGGAAAAAGCCTTGAAAATAGCCCTTGACAACGAATATGCATACATAGCGGGGCGTGCTTATAACAACCTTGCAGTACACCTTCCAGCAGAAGAGAA
>CAYYXF010000146.1:0-2177 GCA_964475545.1 uncultured Candidatus Bathyarchaeia archaeon
TTGCATGCGCTCCTGGCAACAGCAACGAAGCAGAGGACTACTATCAAGCAATGGCCTGCGCAGTTAATTATGCCTTCGCAAATCGCCAGGCCATCATGCATTGGGTTAGACAGAGTTTCAAAAAGGCTTTCAAAGAAGACCCTGAAAGGTTTGGGCTCAAGCTGGTTTACGATGTAGCTCATAACATCGCAAAGATCGAAACGCACAGGGTAAATGGTGAAAAGAAGAAGGTCTGGGTTCACCGAAAAGGCGCAACTAGGGCTTTTCCACCTGGAAATCCTGAGGTTCCATCAGACTATAGTTCTGCTGGACAACCTGTGCTCATTCCCGGAAGCATGGGAACAAGCTCATGGCTTTTGGTCGGCAACGAGAAAGCGATGGAAGTCAGCTTCGGTTCAACAGCTCATGGTGCTGGCAGAATGATGAGCAGAACTGCTGCCAAGCGGAACTACTGGGGCGGAGACATCAAACGCGGCTTAGAACAACGTGGAATCTATGTCAGAGCTGCAAGCTCTGTTGTTCTGGCCGAGGAGGCTGACCATGCCTACAAGAATGTGGACGCTGTTGCTGAAGTCAGCGACAAGATTGGAATTGCCACGAAAGTTGCTAGACTTGTTCCATTGGCTGTCGTGAAAGGCTAAGCTTTAGTGCTCCTTTATTTTCTTTTCCAGCATCTGTCGTTCTTCTGTAGACCGCGCCTTCTGCAGTTCCCTCATATACCATGCCCTGCCCCTAGCGTAATGTATGCCCAAGGCTATTCCAAGGCACATGAGAACGAAGCCGACCAACGTCAAGGTCAGTCCCAGCAAGCTGTATAGGTCAGGAGCGAGTTGATAGGGGATTATCAGAATCCATCCAGGGTTTTGGGCTGTCACTACGGTTTCAAGCAGTCCTCCAACGAAGAATATTGAACCGACTATAATTATCAAGTAGCCAACCGTTTCGTTATGCCTTGATTCTTCCGCTTTCTCATGCAGATATTCGCTAAAAAGCAACTGACTTCACGACCCATCTATGTGCGGGCTGAACCTCTATAAAACTTGTCATAGAATTTGCCTGTTAAGAGAGGTTTATATCAAAAGCTTCACAGAGATTAACCAAATAGCGAGCCGATACGCTGAGGAATTGGGTATGCCCTTCAAAGACGAATGTGGAATATGCAAAAGGGTTCTTTCACTCACACGCCTCAGGCGATGCCAAAGGTGTGGCAAACTTTACTGCCGCGACTGCATGGTACCAGATGTCGCCACTGGCGACCCAACGAGACTGCTATGTCTAAACTGTGCAAGGCGCATTGTTGCGCCCAGAAGCGTCTCAAAGTACGCTGGGCTTGGAAGCTATTTGAAGTTCAGAGGAGCATTCACAGGCACAGTTAAGCTTGGCTTTGCTCGAATAGACGGGGTCATCGGCGACAACCTGCCCATGGACGCCTACAAAAGCGAAAAATGGTGGGACAACACGCCCAGCCACCTACATGCCCGGGCTTGGCTGGAAGCAGGTTGGGAAACACAAGAAGTGAATCTGAAAGAAGGCTACGTGATCTTCAAGAGAGTGAGAACCGCCCAGAAACAACGTTCCACAAAGAAAACTTCTGACATGCAAATCAAAAAACCATTCACACCCGTACGGGTCCGCTTTCAGAGGCCCAAATTGCCCTCGAAGACAAAGGCGTCGAAGCTCTACGCTCGAATTAGAAACATAGAAAGACAGAGAATTTCAATGCCAGCATACCATGGCAGTCTTAGGCCTAAGCCGAAGCATGAGAAGAAACTATTCAAGCCTGATCAAAAACCGCAATAACAGGCTCGCTCAAGAAATCTTATCTAGATGGCTTCAATAATTTAATGTCAAAACTCAAGCGGTCGTCGTCTAGTCTGGTTAGGACACAAGCCCTCCAAGCTTGCGATCCCGGGTTCAAATCCCGGCGACCGCACCAGAGAACTCACACAAAAAACATGCAAGAATCCATCATCACATAAAAGCGCGGGCGCCAACATAAGGCTCTTGTAAAGAGCATATAAGCATCCGCTACACTATAAGAAGCGGTGTTTGATGCCGAAGACTAAAGCTATAATACACATTCAAAACGTTGTTGCTTCTGCCACCTTAAACCAGAAAGTTGACTTGAACGCTGTTGTGAAGGGGTATCCGGGAGTTGAGTATCGTCCGGAACAGTT
>CAYYXF010000147.1:0-2167 GCA_964475545.1 uncultured Candidatus Bathyarchaeia archaeon
GGGGCCGGTAGCTCAGCTTGGTTTGAGCGTTCGGCTGATAACCGGAAGGTCGAGAGTTCAAATCTCTCCCGGCCCACCACTTGAGTGCGTTTCTTTGTCAATTTGATGATGCGTGTGCGTCGTGTACGTTCATTTGGATGCGGTGAATAGAGGGAAAAGGGATTATGGAAGCGGTGATCAGTCTGCCGATTGCGTTGTTCTGTTGCAGTTGCGGCATTTTCGCGTTGGAGAGCCATCAAATATAGTCATGTTGTGGTAGTTGCAGAAACCTTTTGATTGGTCAAGTATTTTGCGGATTCCGAATCTTCCGTCGACTATCTCAACTCTGTACGTGATTTCAGCTTCGTAGTATGTGCAGCTGTAGCAAGGCTTGGCGATAGTTTGCGCGGCTCTTTTTTCGTGACGCATGCGATAAAGATATGGCAGTGTAGCTACTGCTATAGCTAGTATTGCTGCGCTCAGCATCCAACCCCATCGTTGGTCGTATGTGAAATTCGTAGGGCTGGTATCCACCGGTTGGGTGTTGGTCTGAGTCGTGCTTGCGCTGGTATGCGTGATCTCAACCACTATTCCAAGCAGGAAATACTCGGGGACTTCCCACGGATCAGGTTCAGCGTTGTTGTCTCCTTTTGTTCTGAACCACGAGTGTCCATCCTTCTGGTGTTTCTCGATGACTCGGTGGCCTATCCACATGTAGTCGAGATCCAGGTTAGCTGCGATCGTGCAGTAGACGATGACGTCGCTAACATTTATCAGACTTCCATTCGTGCACATCTTTACTCTGATCTGGTCTCCCTCTCTGATCGTTGGATACATGCTGTTGCCTTTCGCTGTCAGGCAAAGTGAATCGCCTGACAGGGACGCAGCAGCAGAAACTGACGTAAGCATTATTGACACGAATGCCAACCCGACTGCGACCAGCCTAGCTCTTCTAGGCAGATCTAGGCACTTGTACATCCTAATTCCCATATGACCCTCAACCAGCTTTGGGCTTTAATATTTAAACTTTCGCAAATGCTAGCGCACGCGTCTACAGCTTGAACCGCTGCCCTTTGCCTCTTTGGCCTTGCACTGATCAAATACTTCTACCGCTCTGCGTATATGCGGAATAGTGATCGAGCCGCCAACAACTAGCGCAACGTTCAAAGCCTCAAAAAACTCTTGCCGACTGACACTTTCCTGTGCGCAGCGAACAACATGATACGTAATGCAATCGTTGCACCGCAAGACGGTGGAGGCTACCAGTCCGAGCAACTCTTTGGTCTTAGTGTCTAATGCTCCTTTTTCATACGCACGACTGTCCAATGCAAAGAATCTCTTAATTCCAAGATTGCCGCTTTCAAGAATCCGTTTGTTCATACGTTCACGATAACGTTTGAACTCTTCAAGAGTATCCAATGTCATCACAAACTACTACTAACGTAAAGAACATCAGAAATGCTTTTCCTTTAGTATGCTGCTAAGGTGGGACTACGCCAATGGGTGTCACTTGAACGTCCCTCTTCTGGAGTTCCTTTATGAAGGGGTTTATGCCAACCGAATCGCTTGCAATGTGCCCTGTAACAACAAGGTTCCCCTTTTTCTCAGTCTTCAATTTCTCTAGGTCGGCGGGACTTACATGAATGTATATAACCGTTCCGATACCATGTTCAAAATAGGCTTTTGCAATATCATAGCCCCCATTCGTCCCGGCGCCATGTGATACGACAACCTTGCCTGCCAAGTTCTCAGGTTTTCCCACAGCTACTTTGATCTTGGTCACTGCATGCTTGAATTCAGCGAGCCCATTCAACGCAGTTACCACGTCTCGGACTTTGGACTTTTCGTTCGTCCTATCTTCGATCTGCTTAGCCATGACGCGTCTGCCTATTTCGTCAAGTGGTGTATGAATGTTCATATAGGGCATTTTCAGCCGACGTGCAACGTCGACTGCGTGGCCGTAGTTTCGCGTGTGCGCCTCAACCTCCAACTGCTCCAGTTTCCTAGCAACCGCTTTTGTCGCTTCAGATTTCGGCACACCTGCTCCAATCATTTGTTGGATGTGCCTCTTGAAGACCTGAGGGAAATCTGTGATTGCAGTCCCTCCGGCTGGATGATGGGCGATGACGGCATCGCATTCTAACTGTTTCGCCAATAGCAGTTCTGGAACGCCTGCATCGATTCCAAA
>CAYYXF010000148.1:0-2130 GCA_964475545.1 uncultured Candidatus Bathyarchaeia archaeon
GGGGAGTCATGACCTACTGGGCGAAGACCTCTGAAGAAACCATTAAGGAATTCTCATCTTCAGAGAACGGTCTCGACGACAAAGAGGTTGAAGGAAGACTAGCCAAGTATGGTCTCAACGATATTCCGGTCAGGAAGAAGAAGTCTGCCATCAGTCTATTCATCTCCCAGATGAAGGACGTTCTGATCATAGCGCTGACTATCGCGGCAGCTATTTCGCTTTTCACAGGGGGAATAGACGAGGCTATAGCCATTCTCGCAATAGTTGCCATAAACATCATCCTGGGATTTATTCAAGAGTATAAGTCCGAGAAGTCTCTACAGGCGTTGATCAAGTACATAACCTATAGAACAAAAGTGCTTAGAAAAGGCGAAGAGAAAGAAGTTGACACGAGATACATTGTTCCAGGTGACATAGTCTTTCTTGAAACTGGCGACAGGGTTCCGGCTGACCTCCGCCTCATAGAAACAGATGAACTTGAGATTGACGAATCGATAGTCACAGGCGAATCTTATCCATCCCATAAGACGTCCCCACCGATAATGGTTAAGGATTTAGTAGCGCAAAAAATGAAGAACATGGCCCTCATGGGAACGCTCGTCACAAACGGAAAGGGAAAAGGAATTGTGGTTTCTACAGCGATGGAAAGCACATTTGGAAAAGTCTTGGGCTTCCTAAAGACAGAGGAGCCGGAGACGAACTATCAGAAAAACATCAAGAAATTCGGGAGCTTCCTCATAAAAGGAATAACCATAGGAATAGTGTTCATATTCATCGTCAACGCACTAACTGGTTTCTTGTCAAACTCCCTCACAGCGGAGAGAATACTTGAATCTGCCTTGTTCTCGTTAGCACTCGCTGTGGGCATCATACCGGAGTCACTGCCCATAATAATCACGATCGGATTGTCGAGGGGAGCGCGACTGATGAGCAAGAAGGGCGTCATAGTCAAGAAATTGAGTTCAATCGAAGATTTAGGCAACATGGATATCTTCTGCTCGGATAAGACAGGAACTCTAACGGAGAATAAGATCACTCTGATTGACCACGTTGACATAGATGGAAACACGAATGACGATATGCTCCGCTTAGCATCTTCTTGCACATCAGTAGTGAAAGCAACTAAAGGCATGACTGGCAACCCTTTAGATGTTGCTTTGATGGAATATGCGGTGAAGAAAGGCCTGAATGGATCAGCATGCGAGCGGATAGAACTAATTCCGTTTGATTATTCCCGAAGAAGAATGAGTGTCGTTGTCAAAACAAATGGTAAAAACCTTCTCGTCTGCAAGGGAGCACCAGAAAGCCTTATTCAAGTATCATCAAGAATGAAGGTCAACGGAAAGATTGTGCAGATTGACCCCGGCAAGGTTACGGCTTTCTCGGAAGAGCTCTTTCGAAAAGGCTTCAGAGTTGTCAGCGTCGCAGTGAAGAATGTTGAAGAGAAGCCAGATTACGGTAAGGACGAAGAGAATGACCTGACCCTTCTAGGCTTCTTATGCTTCAGAGATCCGCTGAAAAGCACGGCGAAGGAATCCATCAACCAATTTAGAAAACTCGGTGTTGAAGTGAAGATACTTACAGGCGATAATCCAATCGTCGCAAAAACCATTGTTGAAGACGTAGGCCTCGAAGCAACGGAGATACTGGTCGGCGAAGATGTCGATGCGATGGATGATGTGCAACTTGAGAGAACTGCAGAAAAAGTGAATGTTTTTGCGCGGTTGACTCCTGAGCACAAGGCAAGAATCGTCGATCTGCTGAGCAGGCATGGGCATGTGACAGGTTTTCTGGGTGACGGGGTCAACGACGCTCCTGCACTCAGATATGCTGACATAGGGATCTCCGTGAACAGCGGTGTCGACATAGCCAAGGAGGCCGCTGACATAATACTCACTCAACCAAGCCTGGACATAATATCTGCCGGAATCATCGAGGGGAGAACCACATTCAGCAACACGACAAAATACATTCTCAACACAATATCCGCTAACGTGGGAAACATGGCTACACTGGCAATAGTTTCAGTGATGTTGAATTTCCTGCCTATGCTTCCTATACAGATACTTCTGACCAACCTAATCAGCGACGGTCCTTTGCTGTCTATCTCCACGGACAGGGTCGATGAGG
>CAYYXF010000149.1:0-2095 GCA_964475545.1 uncultured Candidatus Bathyarchaeia archaeon
AAGCAACAACCTTGCAGAGAGCAACGACTCAATCGGAAATCTAGTAGGTACATTTCGCATACTCATGCAACTCAACCAGCCGGATCAAGAACAATCACATCCGCATAGATTTAACGGTTTACCCAAAACACTTTATGCGAGTTGGCAAGTGATTTCCAGAATTCGCCTATTCCAGACTGTCTCGCATCAAGGTCATTTCTTGGATCCAAATGATGTCCGCCGATCACTTAGCTCTGTCCTGACAGCATCCTAATGATAGGATCGATGGATGTTCACGTCGAAACTGTTTTAACCAGATGTTGAACTATTTGTGCATGGACATTACGGGGGTAGACTGTATGATAGAGGAGAACAGGGTCAAGGAGTTGCAGGAGAAAGCTGCGAGATATTTCCAAGAGATGCCAGCCAACTTCCCAGAGGGGCGTCCTTACAATTGTTGTGAGAGCGTGCTCCTGGCGCTTATGGAGTATATGGGGATCGAATCCGAGTTGATTCCAAAGATCGCAACGGGCATAGGCGCTGGCTTTTCCTTAAACGGCCTCACATGCGGTTCGATTTCAGGTGCAGTGATGACCCTAGGCATCAGATATGGTAGGAGAATGAACAATGCAAGCCCTCTGATAGCTTGGCAGAAAGCTGACAGGTTCATCGAAACCTTCAAGGAAAGATGGGGAGCAACGAGCTGCAGAGAACTGACTGGTTTGGACGTAAAGACCGCGGAGGGCTTCAAAGAGTACTACAGAAGTGTCCATGATTATGCATGCACCGATCGCATCAAGTTTGCTGTCGAGAAAGCAATAGAGCTTCTTTGAACCAGAACGCAATTCGAAGATCGAACCTGAGTTGATAGGAGAGAGCGTTTCCTGAGACGAGACGAAATATCAAAACATATTGAAATTCGACTATTTTCGCTGATCCTTGTAGCCACCGTGATTTCCTGTCGCGCATTTTTCTTATTGCTCTTTTCGTCTCTCGCGAACAATACTCCTGTACTGCGGCGATTGCTGTCCTTATGATATTATTAAGTGTGGCTGCTGCAGAGCTTTGCTTGTATGTTCAGATGCAGAGAAAGACGCGGAAAGGAGTTTGATTAATGTTGAGCGCTGTTACGTTTAGCTCCAGGCATCCACGTCCTATTTTTCTTCGCTTCTGATGTTAAACCGCACGCGCTCGTTTTATGGCCCTTTTTTCCCGTAGTCCCTGCATACGTATGTCACGTCTTTCGCGTCTACTTTCCCATCGCCGTTGATGTCACTTCCAAGCAGAGGTTTGACACTGTAACTGTGTGTTTGGCTCCGCAGGCTTCCAACGTCAAAATAGGCTGTTGCGAAGAACTCCACAACCCTCGAATCATTACGCTGGCCAGGAATCTGCGTCGTCCAAAGGTTTGTCGATGAGTTGTACTCCATCGATGTGTTCCACCATTCTCCAATATCAACCCTGTATGAGAGCAGCATCGATACGTTGTAATCATCGACTGGTTCGCTGAAGTTTGCAGTAATCCGAGTCGGCTCGTCAGCTCTTGTGATGTTGGAAGGCACATATGGAATAGGAGACGTTGGCTTCCATACAGTCAAGAATCTAGCCCTAGGAAGCATGGTGTAGTGACAGTTAACGTTTTTGGACTCGTTCATCGGTACAAAATTGTCGTCCTTGTTATCCAAGTGGCAGTTGCCTAGCGTCAAGTTGCACTCAATCTGGCTGAGTTTGCTTTGTTCTATGGCTCTGAAACTTATTCTTGCTATCGAGCCTGTTCCGTTTGGAAATGACATTTGGTCCCAATGACCGCTACTGTTAGGATAAATCAAGTCATTCGCCTGAGCGTAAGATCCTGATCCATCGGATACGAATACGCCGGAAAACGATGTTCCGTAGAGGTTCCATGCAGAGTCTTGGAAGAATGATCCTTCTGTTAGGCTTACCGGTTCTAGGAGCGTGTTATTGTAGTACAGCCTAAACCCAGCAGCTATGATGGACAGGCGTGCATCCAAGCCTGAAGGTGGTGGCCCAGTTATGTTGACGTCAACAGTGAATTCCGTGCCATTTGCTGGTCCAGGTCCAAGCGTCACGTTTGAAGGTGCCACTTCAAACTTGG
>CAYYXF010000150.1:0-2077 GCA_964475545.1 uncultured Candidatus Bathyarchaeia archaeon
GCAGAAAACATTGGGAGAACCGACAACGCAGTCTCACCAACCTACTTCAACACATAATTCCGGGACAAGGCAGCGCGCTATGCAGAGCGTGCTATCAGAGCAAGAATTTGCTGATAAGCAGTATAATCGACATGAGGCTGTATGTTTGTGTAACCAGCATTATCCACTGCGGATTGTGCGCAGACAGGCTTACAATATCCTCTGCTACAGAGCTTTGGCTCTTTGAGGATGAGTGTTCTTTGGAAAGAGAGTAGAGCTTCTTGAATTTTCTCAGAACATACACGACGGCAACTGGCATGGCGAGCAGGAAAACACTCAGCCATGGGTGCTGCCCGTAAGTCCACTCGAGAAAGAAGGCGGTTGCGGTGAGTATGGCGCCTGCGGTTAGCAATACGATGCCTAGCATTGAAGCCTTAACAAGTCCTAGGCGCACTGTCATTGTCTTGATGTTCATTGCCTTGTCCCCGAAGTAGTCTCGGATCTCGGTGGGTATTATTACGCCGTACACGGTCAAGGCGAGCCCGGTGAGGGAAAGAAGAAAGAAACTGTTCATCTCAGACGTAAAAGTGTAGTACGCAAATAGGACTGGAAAGACGGCTAAGACGAGAATAAGCGTGACCGGTGCCACCCAAGACCTCGATTTCAATCTCATAGGTGGGGCAGAGTAGGCATATCCCAAAGAAATTCCAACTATCCACATGAGGAGCAGGACGGGCTTGCCTTGAATCTGCATGAATACAGAAACCAGAACCAACGTAAAAACAAACTCGATAACTAATAGTATTTTCAGCCGTTTTTGTCCCAGAGAATCCGTCGCCTGGACCAGTTGTCTCTTGCGCTCATCTTTCAGGTCCAGGTCGTAGTCAGAGAGCGTGTTTGCTTGGGCTCCGATAGCAGAACTGAGATTTATTATCGCGAAGGAAAGAACCACCAAGATTACGCCGTTGATAAAACCTAAAGGTGGACTGGCGCCCCAAGCAAGCCCCATGATAAGCGAGCCCAAATTCGGAAGGAGAAACTCCGCTCTGGAAACGGTGGCAAACAGTTTCACGTTATCAAACATGATTGTTCCAACGACCAAGAAAGAGACCAGAGTTAAAAACGTTCTTTCAAGAAAAGTCCGCGATGAGGAGGACATGGTGCGAAAGGCCATTGGTTGGGCGTTCAAGAATGTTACGTGTTGTGACAAGAAGAAGGTTCTCGACTACGTGAAGTTTTTGAAGCGAAGAGGAGTTTCATCAGTGACCGCGCTTCATGCTATTCGAGATCTGGAATGTAGAGAAAGAGAGGAAATTCTGGCAATAACGCTCCAAAATCGAGAACGCTGATGGGCTCTTGAAGCAGATCCTTCTGGCTCTAGCCTTCTTTATGGCTTCTTCCACTTCTGGGAGTATCTCCAGCTACCTTCGAAAGTATCTGAGAGACACTTGACACATTTGCTGTATTCCATTGCTGATATGTCAAGGATCTGGTCGTTTAGCCATGTGATGTTGAAGATCCTGTCTGAGAAGCCGATTGATCCGGTGTTCGCCTCTTTGCCTTTGAAGTCAACGTATATCTTCGCTTTTGTTGTCGCGACTTCGCCCAGCTTCTCCAGTTCTTCTGCGGGTTTTTCGCTAATAGGCAAGATTATTTTCAGGTCTTTGTCGGCTAGAATAGGCTCTAATTGCTCGAGGAGACTCATCGGGATGTTGCTTATTCTTATTCTCCGTGACTTCTGGATCTTTCGCTTGATCTCCTCTAGGCCTTCGTTGATGGTGCCAAAGGTTGTTGATAGTTTAGCCTCGTATCTGCCTTCTACTATGGGCATGGCTTATGCCTCTGTTCCTTCGTTAGCGTTCCAGCCTAGTTTGTACCATTCTCCGAAGCATCTTGAGCATTCGTCGTACAGCATTTCGTCTACGATGTACTTGTGATCTACTGGGTCTTCAAACACTGTGAAGGTTCTGCTCTCGTCCAGAATTACGGACGTTGACGGCACTTCTTTGCCCCTGATTATGCAAACGATTTTGACCTCGGCTTCCTTGAATTTAATGTTGCCGTTGCCGATTTTTCTCTCGCCAGGAAAAAGAAGCAC
>CAYYXF010000151.1:0-2036 GCA_964475545.1 uncultured Candidatus Bathyarchaeia archaeon
CACTGATGAGGCTTGTATGCTTCTGCTCAAAGCGCTGATACAGCAGAGAATGACCATAGGCGAAGCTGTTGAAAAGGTTATGACGGAAGTCGGCCCAGACCAAACCTACGGAAGCAAACTGAGATATTACCCCGAAAATGCAAGCAGCGTCAGACTAGCACCGCGAATGTAACTACCTACGCGTCGAGATCCTCAAGACTAATTCCAATTAACACGCTATTCAAGAACGGGAAAAACTAGAACGGCAGCCCCATTCCCAGAAAAAGCAACATCAAGAGGACTCATAGCGCACGCTTTGAATATGCAAAAGAGGAAAAGTGGGTTACTGTTTCAGCGTACGTTTCTTCGTCGCAGCTTTGGCTGCTACAATCGCCGTTGCAACGGCTACTGCGAGAGCAGCGTAGGGAATTAGCAACTGTATTTTGTCAACGGGCAGGATAACTCCTCCAACAGCAGGAGTCGGAGAACGCCACCACAGAACACACAGTTGCCTATCATCAACTTTGGCTGTTTCGGCAACATCGTTGCTCGCAAACCTTCCTGTAACAGTGTGCGTGCCCTTGCCCAATCCAACGATGTCGCTCTGGATGGCAATCGTGTTAGCATAATTATCACCATACGGAGATTGCGCGTTTAGTCCGTAGTCCGTGGCGTCGATTCTAACCGCAACTTTCTTACCATACATAGTGCTAGAAGTAGCGTTCCTCTTTCCCGCACAGTAGACGGCTAGAACATACCGTTCTGCATCAATAGTCCTGGTCACCGAGACTTGAGTGTCATCTGAAAGCGTAGAACCAGTAACAGAAACTTGTGTGCTGGATGCAACAAAATCCGTCTCCAAATCGGACGAAAAGAGCAGGACAGCGAATTGGCGTTCACTTATGGTCACCGTAGATCCGCCAATCGAGAAGAATCGTCCTTTAATTGTGTGACTTCCGCTGGTTAGACTTCTTATTTCAGCCACGAATTCAGAGTCTGCGTATCCTGGCCAGTATGGAGTTGAGCCTAAGGCAAGTCCGTCTGAACCATCGGTTGAGATTGCGATCATTTTTCCACTGGTACTTTCTGTTGTTTCGTTGTAGTTGCACGCAGAGTACAGGATTAGGGCTTTGCATGATAGTGAGGTGATGAAAGTGAATGATGCTTGGGTGTCATCTACCAGCGATGTGGATGCAGTAGTTACTGCGGTAGTTGATCTGACAAACCTAAAGTCCTCGGCTGCTCCTTCAAAAACTGCGACTGTCAAGCGTCTCTCGCTTATCGTTACTGTGTAACCTTCAAAGTTTGAGGCAAATCGACCCTTTATCGTGTGGCTCCCAGCCGCCAAAGTTCCAACCCATATCACGACCCCCCCCCCATTAGCATATCCGTCCGAAAACGGGGATGATTGTATTGTCGCAACATCGGAACCGTCAACATCTATCCCCAGTTTCTTCCCCGCAAATACTTCTATTGCAGTATGGTAGTTGCAGGCTGAATAAATGACCAGTACAATTCTTGCGCTGTCAAGAGTGAACACTGATGATGCCTGTGTATCGTCCATCAGAGAAGCAGACGTGGTTGTTACGGCAGTAGTTGAGTGAGCATTATAGCTGGCGTCATAGACCAGACCGCTTGGGCTTGCGTTTACTCTGACAATCGGCATCGCAACCATCAGCATGTTTGAAATCAGCATCAGAAGAACCAAAAATAGTAGCTTCGCGTTCACCTGTTTCTCCCCGCAAGGTGGTTTGCCTTGTCCCAGATCTTCTATTCATAACTTGTTACCGCTTCTAAGCGCCTTTGAGTTATGGATCCCTCGGCTTAGAATTCGGTCGAAAGGATCAGCCAATGAAAGCCTTCTGGGAAAAAAACGCACGCTACTCCGATTACTCAACCTCAAAGCACGAGTGACTTCATACTATTTACAAAAGCGCGCGCTAGCAGACGGTATATCTTGAAAAGGCTGCTCGGTCGTCATCCTTCAGGGGTAGCCAATGCTCAATATTCTTCGTGTTGTGCCAACGCCCGGAGCGTTTAAGCCTGCAAGAATTTGA
>CAYYXF010000152.1:0-1960 GCA_964475545.1 uncultured Candidatus Bathyarchaeia archaeon
ATCACATGCGGTATCTTAAAGAATTAGCCGTTTAGGGCATGGATCGAGGCTCTGGAAAACGGAGGAATTTCGACACGATCAATACTGTTTTCAGAAGGAAAAGCTATAGCTCTCTTGAACAGAAGAAGAACACATGGAAAGGACACGCAATTCTGATAGACTTGGAACATTTTTTGGCGAGAAACTGGCGAAGATAGGGTACGATGGGGTTATCGGAGTTGCTGATTTCAAAAAGGTCTACGATGTGTTGATGCCTAGTCAAAGAGGCAAATTAGAGGATATCTGCAGCGACCATTTCCAGGATCTTCGAAAGAATGGATCAATAATTTGCATAGGGATAACGTATCCCGAGCATGCAATTGATTGTATCGATGTCAGATTGAGCAACGGTACCGCAGACAAACATGCGTGGAACACATACGCAAAAGAGTATCATAAGCTTAACAGCTTCTTGAACGCCATTTCCGCAGACATCTCGGATCACTTTGAGGGTGTATTGATACCTGCGACCGTCGAAGGAGTTGCTGTAAAGAATGTTGAAGACTATTATGGAATGACTGTCTCTCATAGAGTCATAGCTGAGAAGGCTGGCTTGGGGTGGCGGGGTAAAAACGAGCTTGTCGTCAATGAGAAATTCAGCTGTGCCTTGCGATTTGCATCCGTAATAACCGGTGTCCCGCTAATCCACGAAAGAAAAGTCCAAGACTCGTGCGGTAGATGCGAGGCTTGTCTTGAAGTGTGTTCGTTTCTAAGAAACAAGGATAAGCTGAAAAACTATCGAGAAAGCTGTAGAAGGTATATCGTGCAACTTGGTTTGGAAGGTCAGGTATGCGGGAAATGTATTAAGGCGTGCTACCGCCACAGCATATTTGCTGACAGATTCAGACTGACGCAATCTCGTGAACTATCGTTCAAGCAATGCTAGTGGCTGGGAAGTCTCCGTGACGCGAGATTTGACTTCCGATTTCTTGTTTTCTCCAAGCTTGAGATAAAACTGGCGAAAACTGGACATACGTGCTGGGTTTGGATTTGCGTTCGAATCTTGGTCGAACCCGATCATGCAGCGATCATTTAGCAGGTTCCACTACCATTTATTGTAATGGATCTTTTCTTTCAATGATACTGGTTTCTGTTTCACGAAGTATTCTTGCGGATATCCTATTGGAATAAGTGCTGCCACTTCATAGTCGTCAGGTATGCCCAGCATCTTCTTGAGCGGCACTGTCTCGTGAGGTATTATGAAGGTAACGCCGTACAATCCTTCCGCTGCCATCGCCAGCAAGATGTTCTCTATGCATGCCCACACAGAAGCAAAGTTGTTCAGCTCATAGAGTATTTCGCATTCTTTGAATGATTTCCTCATCCTGAAGCAAACGATAAGCAGATCCGGCGAGCTCATCAGCATCCTCCTCTGTACTGGTAACGCTTTGAGATACGCTTCTTTCTCCCAGTCAGTCATGGGCTTTGTTGCCTCTTCTATTTCTTCCTCGCTGTAGTCCTTGGCCATCACGCCCAAATCTACCACTCTTTTTCTCTGTTCGAAATCCTTCATTAGAATGAACTCCCATTCTCTTAGATGATTGTGTGATGGCGCCTTCAACCCAGCCGCCAATACCCTCAAAAGCTTTTCTTCTTCTACAAGCTTTGACTGAAACTCTCTCACTGTCCTTCTCTTTTCAACGACTTCATAGAAGTCCAATCTGGCTCACCTCTTTCATCATAACGGAGAAGCATCAAATATAAGCATGCATCAGAAGCTTCCGAGCGTTCGAAGCATTCACTCATACCAGAATTCGCAGCTAGATTGCCCGAACTCCTATCATAACCGATCTGAAGTGTAGAATCTATCGAGAACTGAATAGCAACAAGCCAAATTCCAAAGTCGTAATATCTCCAGAAGACGGTTTATTCTGCCGAAATAGGCTTTTGGTGGGGCCGGCCGGATTTGAACCGACGACCT
>CAYYXF010000153.1:0-1878 GCA_964475545.1 uncultured Candidatus Bathyarchaeia archaeon
ACCAAAATCGTTCAGGATTGTTGCCATGAACTTGATTCCTTTTGTAAAGCCTTCTATCGTCAGGTTTTCATTCGGCGCATGACCTCTTGCGTCTGCATGGCTACAGCCCGCAGAAACAACAGGAATGCCTAGCAGGTTGCGGAACAGATGCATTGGCCCAGAAGCAGCGCTTGTGGGATACACGACTACCTTCTTCCGGTATACCTTTTCAGCTGCTCCTATGACTATTCCAACGAATTCTTCAGTCAGAGGAGTCTTTGTCGGTTCTGTAGATCCCTGTTTCACGGCCTCAATATCGCCGAAACCGGTTTTCTGTAAGTGTTTCACTAGCTTTGAGAATATTTCGTCGGGCATCTGGCGGGGAACAAGCCTGAAATCTAGCTTTGCCACGGCTTGCTTTGGTAAAACTGTCTTGGAGCCTTGTCCAGTGTAGCCTGTGAGGAAACCATTGATCGTACAGGTGGGGCTGTAGAGCAGAGCTTTTTTGGCTTCGATTCCACGTCTTCCATGCAGGAAACTCTTTAAACTAAGAGCCTTCTTCATTTCGGCCTCTTCAAGAGGAATATCTTTCAGCAGTCGAACTTCAGCCTCAGAAGGTTTTTCAACACTATCGTAAAAGCCTTTGATCAACATCTCATCGTCCTCATTCTTCAGCCTATTCAGAGCCCAAACAAGACGCCATGCTGGATTTACGACCAGTGGAGCATTTGCAGAATGAACATCTCTGGATGCCCCTCTTGCTGTGAGCTCAACTGACAAAACCCCCTTCAAACCTAGATATACTTCAGGGCGTCCTTGGTGATCGGTTGCGCCAAACTCCCATATGGTGGCGTGGTTTTTGAATAAATCCTTACGTTGTCTAATGACATGTTCAAGATGAGGGCTGCCAACTTCTTCCTCGCCTTCAACGACGAATTTCACGTTGACTGGAGTCTCACCATAAGCATTGAGGAGAGCTTGAACGGCAGCTACTCTTGAAACAATGTTTCCTTTGTTGTCCGAAACTCCTCGTCCATAGATTCTGCCTTCATGAATCTTTCCGCTGAAGGCGTCAAACTGCCATTCTTCCAGTGGTTCAGGGGGCTGCACGTCATAGTGATCATAGAAAAGAAGTGTCTTCGAAGAACGAGTTGACTTGATTTCCGCGTAAACAACGGGGTTTCCTTCTTCTTTGAGGATTCTTGTCGAGAATCCTGTTTCTTGCAGTAGTGCTTCGACCATTTCCGAGCATTTCTGGATTCCTTCTCCTGTGGCCGAAACACTTGGCTGCTTGACCAGTCTAATGAGCTTTTCAACGAATTCCTCTACATGTCCATCAATGTACGAATAAACCTCATTCATGCTCATCAGTGTTCACCCTCTCCGAAGTGGAATACCGTATTCTTCTTCAAAGAAGATCTCTGAGATTTCTTTTCTCAGTCTGGGATTTGGTTTCTCATCGGGTTTGCCGATAGGCAGTATCACCACGACTCTGACCTTGCTCGGAATTCCGAACAAGCTTTTCACGTCTTCCTCGTTGAACGCACCTATCCAGCATGTGCCATATCCCAAGGCGGTTGCAGTTAGAACCATATGCTCAACCGCTATCATAGTGTCCCTGTCACACCATTTTTCTGATACTTCAGGATCAGCTGCAGCAACTATGATAACATAAGCGTCGGCCAGAAACATCTGATTACGGGCAACTTCAGCCAACGCCCACTTCTTTTCAACGTCCCGAACCAATATGAAACGCCATGGTTGACGGTTCCCAGCGGAAGGCGCCAATCGAGCTGCCTCTAATATTCTATGCAAGTTTTCGGAAGGAATAGAATCAGGCTTGTACTTTCTCACACTTCTCCTAGACTGGATAGCTTCAAAGACATCCATAATCTAGCA
>CAYYXF010000154.1:0-1877 GCA_964475545.1 uncultured Candidatus Bathyarchaeia archaeon
TCAAAGCCTGCTTCGACTAATTTGTTTTCCTCTTCCAGGTTGGTTGCGTGGGCTATGTGCCATTCGTCACTCTCAAAGTCCAAAAGCTGGGTGTAGAAGTCGAGAAGCTCCTGCAATTCTGAGTCCTACAAAGCTTCGAATTTAACCATCAAGATCTCGCAAGTGAAAGAAGAGCTCTAGAAAAGCTTCAGACCCTGGACGGCCAGAGTATCAAAAGAATCAAAGAAGCTTTCGTGAAACACGATCATCCAAGGTTCATGAAGGCCTTCAGCTACCACCTGCCTTTTGGAGCAAAAAAGGCCTACCGAGAGCAAATGGAGCACTTGACCATAGAAAAGCTTGCCCATCTCGTCAAGATCTGTGGTTTCTTAATGCAGACAAAAGTCTATTTCTTCTGGAAAAGCGAGGAATGATATGCACGAGTATTCCACTACGCGCGGTCTTTCTGTTGGTAAGGCTTGGATTGAAGACTAACCCACAGTCTATAGAGCAATCTTCTAGAGGCTAGTTACATTAGCGCGCTCTCAGACTAGTATCACAAAAAAAGAGGAGGGTAAGTATGCTAGAAAGGTGCGAAGATGCCTACAAATACGAGCCAAGCCAGCAAGCTCTTTGCCACGAAACTCAGGATTATGTAGATTCTCTCGCCGTATAGGTAGTCTTTCCATTTTCCGATTCCTTTGTATTGGAGGACCATGTTGACTGCGAAGATGTTGAACAGTATGAAGTATGTCAACAGTATCATATACACGAATGTAGGCACGTTTTGGGATACGCTTGTTATGGCCGCGATGAAATAGGCGAATATGGCTATCCAAGGGATTCCGCCTGAGATGCATCCGAGCGCAAATGGGGTCCAGTCGGTTTTTTCAGTGTATTGGTTTAGTTTTTCCATAAGGTATCCGAACATTATCATCGTCGCGTTCAAGACGAATATCATCACCAGCGACCATAGGTCCCATACTCCTGAGAACGTGGCTATGAGGAAGATCATTATCGAGCTTGAAAAGGCGTACTCGTACCAGCGGTACGGGTTCATGCCCTTCTTCAAATTGTCATTGTAGCTTTGGTTCTTGACAAACGCTATTGTGAAATGTGCAATTGCTGAGATCAATGGAAAGAGGGCAGCAATGACTCCAACGTAGCCTATTGTAAATAGGATCTTTGGGTCAGGTCCAACTTGGAAGACAGGTGCTGTGCTGAATTTGAGGTAGAAAGTGTATATGTCACGATTGTAGACTTTGGAAAAGCCGAGAGCAAGCATTATTATCCCCGACACAAAATGAAGAATGCCAGCGGCTATGTTGAACCGTCTCAGATAAGCGAAGGAAATCGGCGATTTCGCGATATTCTCAATTCTTTCTGTCCTATTCATGCCTTACAATCTGGACGAAACTGTTTTTATGACTTGCGATCTGTTTGAACAGCAGGGACTGAGAGTGTTTTCATTGGAAAGACGAATATGTCTGCAGAGTCCTTCGTAAAGAATCTGGCAGGTGGACTGATATGACGCGATTGATTCCGGAGAAATTGCATGTTAAGTACCTAAGCGGTGCTACTGCTGATGCGCCAGTCGCTCCACGGTTTTATACGCTTACCCATTCTGATTCCACTGGAGATCTCTTCTTATCAATAGGTTCAGATTACGACAAGAAACAGATCTCAGGATTGTACACACGATTGATGAGAGATGAGGTGTTGGCAGAGTTGAGAAAGGATTCAGAAGGGCTTTCACTGAATGTTTATTGTCACGTCAGCGGAGGTTTTGTTTTTGGGAGCTATGGTCTTTTCGTAAACCATTTCTTTCCTCGCGACTTTGAAACCGATTTTCTCATACAACCGCCTGGCTTTCGCCACGTTCTGGTCGTCCACTCCTA
>CAYYXF010000155.1:0-1847 GCA_964475545.1 uncultured Candidatus Bathyarchaeia archaeon
GCCACACGTGAATCATCATGTCAGGTAAATTGAAGTGTTCAGGCGGATGGATAACAGCGGATGCGCTGCTACCGCACATGCTGCCTATGTCTTTCAGGGGATCTTTGGCTATGATTCTCTTGGCATTTAATATCTTGTTCAAAACATCTTTTTCCGTTATGGCTCCCAGCTTGTGTTCCTCTATGTGAATGCTCCATTTGGTATAGGGGGTGCCAGCTTCAACTTTGCGAAATGGGTCAACTGAAGGCGTAGGCGGATTCAGGATTGATTCCAGCGTGACTGCTGATGGGGCTTGAGCGTTTTTCCAAACATCATTTAACACGGTTTTCATTTCAGTCACGTACTCTGAATCACTTGTGTAGAAGGTGTACGCAGATTCCAGCTCTTCCTCAAGCGTATCTTGATCTGAAATTGGGTTCTTGGACTGGAAAATGTATTTTTCGTCAACTATTGTGGTTTTCAAACGGCTTTCGGGAACGTGCCTAACCTCACAATACATTGACAACTGCTGGACAGCCTTCAGGTTTTCGACTGTTGTTGGCGCCATAATCTTGATCGAGACGCCTTTCTCAGTCAAGTCTTTCAACAGCGCCATGTTTTTCCATAAATCGATGAGACCCTGCGAAGAGGTCATAAACATAATTTCGCTTTTGGCGGAACCCATGATTTCATCATACTTTTTGCGAGCTGTTTCCGCGTTGCTTATGCTGAATGTTTTTGGCGGGTAGCGACCAGTCGCGACTTCACCAGTCTCTTGTTGGGTGTCTGTGGCGTTGCGCCATAAATCCTCAAAGACCGAAGCGAATGTCTGCACGAGGGTTTTGCAGTTTGTCCAAATGCCAGTGTCGACATGTTTCGCTCTCGGCGTTTCTGCGCCGGGCGTGATAAACAGCAACGCTTCTTCGTCGTCTCTTATAACCATCCGTGGAAACGGTCTCAAGCCCAAGTCCGAGTTTTTCCCTCTGAAGTTGATTTTAGCTTTTGAAGCCTTCTCGAGCAGAGCTTTGATTGCGTTTGGGCTTTGACCTGACAATTCAGTGAGAAAGCGCAACTGAATCTTGGATCGCAGCGGATGACTGGAGACGACGTCAAATAGGCCCATCTGGTCAGCGCGCACCAGACCAGGAACCGTGGAGATGGTTGATAGTTGATTTTTTGTTTCGGTTATCATCTGGGAAATCTTGGAGTAAATCTTGTTGGCGCCCTCGATTACAACGAATTTCTCCAATGGAGCCTCAAGCCTAGTTTTGCCGATGCTCCTCCAGTAAAGCAGTAAGTCCTTCTTGGTGCTCTCTATGAGAGTGGCTTCGTCTCGTTTCGCCTTAACAAACGCGTCTAAGACTTTCTCAAATGGGACAGCTGTGAAGCGTTTGGGAGCTTCAAGAGTTGATTCCACTAAGCCTTTGGCTTGCAGGCTTTTTAGAATGCGTAAGACCTGAGCCTTGTCCTTCTTGATTTGTCTGGCGGCTTCTCTGCTTTTGAGGACTCCGTGTTTGGCGAGGAAAACGTAGACTTCTATTTCTTTCTCTGTTAAACCAAAATCTCTGAGGACCTTTTCTACGGTTTTCTCGCCCAATCCAGCCAAATCCTGACAAAAGTGGGGACGGACTTTTGTCCCTCGCTCATATTTATTACCATTTTCAAGCTTAACTGTTTTTCGATAATTAGAATGGACTTCCTCATGAATTAAGCGCGAAAGGAGGTGAGAAGTATGAAAAAGAGTGTTGTTCTCGGAACTGTTCTGGCATTATCTCTAGCTGTAATTGTTGCAGTGGCTACTGTCGCTCCAGCTGTCGCCGTTGTTAAGAAAAGTGACCCCACCTTGTATTCTACAGGTGGGCAAGTGA
>CAYYXF010000156.1:0-1840 GCA_964475545.1 uncultured Candidatus Bathyarchaeia archaeon
ATGCAAACTGCCACATTTTGCGTAGATTTCTTGTTGAGAAATCTTCAGCCACTTCGGCGAATGCATGGGCCAATTCCAGATTTCCCCTGGGACCTGGAAGGCTGCTGTTTGAGGCAAGATATTCTCTGATCCTATCTTCGTTGCCTGTTTTCAGAAATTCGTCCAGTAGACAAACCAAAACCTCTTTGTAGCTTTCGTTCTTGCTCATTCCATTTTCACCTTTCACAAATGTTTGAATTCTGAGATTGCCTAGGACGGGCTTTATGATTTTCTCAATGTCTTCGAAGGTTCTCAGGGAGTTAAGCTCTTGCCTTTGTGCGTTCTTTCTTCAGTTGAGACTTCAGGATCCGAGAAAACACGGATTATCGATCGATCAAGAAGCTCAGCATCACATCGATAGCGCGCGAGGGTCAAATCCCACCCCGCACTTTCCAACGCGCGCGCCTCCTAGGAGCCCTTTTAATGGAAGAACCGTTTCACTGTTTCTACCACTATGAAGTAGAGCAGAAGTATCCCAAAGATGAGTGAGAGGAGAAATGGAGTCGGTGGATAGAACTCGAAAACCGTGTTCAGCGGCGAGTAGGGAAGGAGAACTGTAAGAAGGCCAAATACTAGCGATGATAAGAAAAGGATTTTGCTGGGCGTGCTCTTGTAGAACCTCTTTCTTGTTCTTATGGCAAAGGTCACTATTATCTCGGAGAGTGTTGACTCGATAAACCAGCAAGTTCTGAACAATGCGATATTGGATCCAACAAGAATCAACGTAAGAATGATGGTTATGAAGTCAAACACGGAGCTGATTCCGCCAAAGAACCTTGCAAAACGGCCTATTAGTTTTATGTTCCAGTTCCTAGGTCTCGTCAACTCCTCCTCATCGACCTTGTCCGTGGAGATAGACAACAAAGGACCGTCGCTGATTAAGTTGGTTAGAAGTATCTGTATGGGAAGCATAGGCAGAAAATTCAGCATCACTGAGATTATTGCCAGTGTAGCCATGTTTCCCACGTTTGCAGATATTGTGTTAAGAATGTACTTCGTCGTGTTGCTGAATGTGGTTCTGCCCTCAATTATCCCGGCAGATATGATGTCTAGGCTTGGTTGAGTGAGTATAATGTCTGCTGCTTCCTTGGCTATGTCGACGCCACTGTCTACGGAAATTCCTACGTCAGCGTATCTGAGTGCGGGAGCGTCGTTGACGCCGTCTCCCAGAAAGCCTGTTACATGTCCATGCTTGCTGAGCAGAGACACTATTCTTGCCTTATGCTCAGGAGTTAACCTTGCAAAGACATTCGCCTTCTCAGCGGCCATCTCAAGCTGGACATCGTCCATTGCGTCGAGATTCTCACCGACCAGTATCTCTCTTGCTTCGATACCCACTTCTTCAACAATGGTTTTTGCAACAGTTGGATTGTCGCCCGTCAGTATCTTCACTTCAACGCCGAGTTTTCTAAACTGATCAATGGATTCCCTGGCTGTGAGTTTCAGAGGATCTCTAAAGCATAGAAACCCAAGAAGGGTCAGGTTCTTCTCTTCATCTTTGCTGTAGTCCGGTTTCTCTTCAACATCCTTCACTGCGACACTGATGACTCTAAACCCCTTCCGAAAGAGATTTTCCGCGATTTCCTCAGCCTTGACAGGGTCAAGCTGCACGATTCTTCCGTTCACTTTCATTCTTGATGACGCTTGAATGACGCTTTCTGGTGCTCCCTTGCAGATGAAAAGGTTTTTATCATTTCTCCTGATAACGACGCTCATTCTTCTTCGAGAATAGTCAAACGGAATGAACTCCACACGCTCTCCAGCCAGATTCTTCACGCCTTTCTCTTCGGCATACGCAATC
>CAYYXF010000157.1:0-1836 GCA_964475545.1 uncultured Candidatus Bathyarchaeia archaeon
CGCGTAAATGTGTGACAGGGAAAGGTTGTGGAAGAAGCCAAAGAAGTTGAGGCGAGTTTTTGCCGGTGTCCTTTCTGCCCATGCTGTTTCCTTACACGCCAAGACCTTGAAAGCCACATGACTGCTTTCGGCATTAACCGTGAGGAGCATTCTGAAGATTATAGAAGAACTCACGGTAGGGTAGAGTATGGATCATTTAACAGCACAGAATAAGAGCACTTTAGCATGCAAATGTGTCTTGAATTAGCGCTATTCTATTTGAGAATCACTATAATCGAAGACGGGGGTGGGACTTGAACCCCCGACAAAGTGGAGATATCTCCCGCTATTCTCCATTCCCTCTTTTTTTTGGGTTTAGTGTTCCTTCGTCAGATTTATATTGTATGATTTGATGTTTTTGCTTGGTTGATTTTTTTGCCTGTTATATCGATGATTTTGCTCATGTCTTTTCCATTCCTTGATTTTTTACACTTGATGGTTTAAGCTGGGCGCTTAGTCTAGTACTTCCACGACTTCTTTGATTCTGATGCATAATGTCCCGTCTAATGTGTAGAGGTCAGCGGTTGCCTTGAATCTTGAGTTTTTCTTTATTAACGCTTTAGGCCCGTTGTATTCTTCGGGTGTCAGTCGGGCTCTCCATTTATCGTCCACCGTGAGGACTGCCACGTGTGGGTATATCTTCTCTATGAATAATTCGTAAACTTTTTGGCCTGCTACCTTTGTGGCTGACTTGACGGCGTAGCGTCCTTTCTGTATCTCTGCAACGAGGCCTTTCTTAATCATCTTCTCAACGGTAGTTTTTAAGACTGGAAGCGATGCGCCTTCGTACTCCATGTCAGAAGCGATCTGATCCATGTCTGCCCCGGAAATTCCTCTCTCCAGCAGTTTCATGTATAGTATTCGTGAGGAGCGTTCAACCTTTCTGTCGAACTCCCTTAAAGTTTCAGCTTCAGTTCTTAGGAATTGTGGTTCAGCCTTAGCCGGCTTCGCCTCCTCCTCCAGCGTTTTCAGCTCTAACGGCGTTAACGGGTCTAGAACGGGTTTCGAACGCTGTCTGATGAAGGGTTGAAGCTTCAAGCTTAAGTTCTCGACTATTGTCTTCATCTTCTCTGTTCTTCTTTGGCTGGCGTAGAGGTAGATCATGTCTAGGCTTTCATTCGCTGCCAAGATTGTAACGTTTCCAGGCGCTTTTCTCCCGGTTCTTCCACGCCTCTGAATGTACCTTATCTCGCTTGGGATGGGCTCATAGAATATTACGTGATCCACTGCCGGGATGTCTAGCCCTTCCTCCGCGATTGAGGTTGCCACCAACACGTTCAACTCGCCGTCCTCAAGCATCCTTATTCTTTCAGCCTGCTCGTCCTGAGTTAAACCTTTATCCAAAAGTTTTGAGGCTTGGCCGACAAACCTGTCAGCCTTCACGCTTGGAATAGTGTTTAATTCTTCGACCAGATGGCTTGCCGTATCCCTGTACTGCGTGAAGGCGAGCATCCTCGAAGATGGCTTCTTCGAGACCTGTTCCTTCACAATTTGTTTCAGCAGTTGAGCCTTCGGATGCTCCGTGGAGATGTTTTCCACTGATGCTCTAAGCTTTCTGTATTCTGGGTCGCTTACGAGTATGGCGTAGCTACGCTTCTCCGCCTTTTCCAGCTCAACCTTCTCGAGGAACGCCCTCAGCGTATGAAGCCCCTGAGTCTCCAGAAGTTCAAGCATGTGAAACAGTGTTAACGCTAGTGACTGGTTTATGATGGCTGTGAGGATTTGGCCTCTCTCTTCTTCAATGCTCTCTTCAAGCATGAACCTGAGCTCGTTTCCAGCCTCTATCAGGCTCCTCCT
>CAYYXF010000158.1:0-1811 GCA_964475545.1 uncultured Candidatus Bathyarchaeia archaeon
GATTAGACTGTGCTTTGAAGGGTGAGGCTTATGTCCAAACCATTCTACGTCAAGTATGAGGTACCTAAGGAAATTGCAGATGCGGCCTATGAAGCCCTGCAAATAGCTGCCAAAACAGGCGCGGTTAGAAAAGGCACAAATGAGACCACAAAAGCCATCGAGAGGGCTCAAGCCAAGCTTGTGGTCATAGCCGAAGATGTTGACCCGCCGGAAGTTGTAGCTCATCTGCCATTACTGTGTGATGAAAGAAAGATCCCCTACCTGTTCGTGCCCACTAAGGAGCAGATAGGAAAAGCCCTAGGAATAGACGTTCCAGCCGCTGCCGCATGCATTACAAAAGAAGGAGACGCTTCAGGACTTGTCAAGGAAATAGTCGCCAGAATCGAGCAGGTCAAAAGAGGAACGTAGTGATGAGCAAGGAAGAGAAACCAGAGAGAGCAGAGAAACCAGAAAAGGCAGCGAGGCCAGCCGAGGCAGAAGGAGGACTTACCCCGTCAGAAGTAATCCAGGTCATAGCACGCACAGGTGTGACAGGGGAGATTTCACAGGTCAGGATCCGCATCCTAGAGGGAAAAGACAAAGGACGCATAATAACACGCAATGTCAAGGGACCGGTAAGAGCACAAGACGTCCTAATGCTCAGAGAGACTGAAAGAGAAGCAAAGAAGATCAGGAGATAAAAATCGAAAAATGCCCCGGAGGGATCATGCTTGCCCAGACCTAGAAAATGCTCATTCTGCGGAAATGAATTTCCACCTGGCACGGGCATGATGTTCATCAAGAACGACGGTTCAATCCTCTGGCTCTGTTCAAGCAAATGCAGAAAAAGCTCCCTAAAACTGGGAAGGGACGCACGCAAACTCAAGTGGACAGCCTACTTTGGCAAAGAAGAAAAAGGAAGAGCCTAAGCGATCTTTTTTGCTCACTTGTTTTCCTTTGGCAAATATACTGCGCAAAGCATCCCAAAGTAGGTGGGCACCTGATAGGATAACAAACGCCCTGTCATTTCGACACGCTCCAAGATGCCTTGTAAAATGGCTAGCTGCCACAGGCTGTCGGGCTTTGCGTCTTCTACAAACTGCGGCGACAAGCTCAGCAGCGACTTCAAGTCGTCTTTCAGAACAGCATCCTCAACCATCTTGTCGAATTCTGCAGACGCTAAATTGAACCCGTACGGCCCGTCAGCACGGTGAGCGTGACCCTGATCAGCACTCGCTACAAAGGCGATTCTTCTGCCCGACTGCTCAGCTGTCTCAGCGATTGCGCCGCCAAAAGCTACTAGACTTAGCAGTGGAATTTCCCTTGAAGGAGTGACTATCACAATCTCAGGCTTTGGCTGATTTTGTCCAACAAGAAACCACAATGGTATCAGCGTACCCCAATCCATAGGCATGCAGGAAGCCTCGCCTTCGCTCGTACCATAGTTAGCACCCACAACGGGAAGCCCCAATTTCTTGGCGTTTTCAAAGACATCTTTTGCCAGCTTGCGATCACATTTGCAGCGAAGCTTGACACTGCCATTGTTGGCCTCTAATCCTCCTTCAGTGAACTCTGAAGTCACAACGCCTATTGTCGCTTCCAACCGCAGATTATGAGGGGTA
The DNA here is from genome assembly GCA_964475545.1 of uncultured Candidatus Bathyarchaeia archaeon. Classification (GTDB taxonomy): domain Archaea; phylum Thermoproteota; class Bathyarchaeia; order Bathyarchaeales; family Bathycorpusculaceae; genus DASPTR01. The sequence continues at coordinate 1,602 of CAYYXF010000158.1, forward strand.
GCCAACACGATTGTTTCAGGTTCCTTCTGCTTCACAGCTCTTGCCAGTTCTTCCATGCCCGTCCGGGTTTCGCCGAAAGCCTCAAACATGCCGCCAGCCAGTTCTGGAATAATCTCAGCTCCATGCGGCGCAATACAAGCAAGAACAACGCCCATCTTTGCTTCCTCAATTGCCTAATTTCAGAGTATCAGAGTAATAAACCCATGTCGC
>CAYYXF010000159.1:0-1808 GCA_964475545.1 uncultured Candidatus Bathyarchaeia archaeon
GATATGCATTCTAAGTATGCTTGTCCGAGATGCAAATCTGATAATGTGGGGTTCACCGAGCTTCTGGAGCACATGAAATGCGGAAACATTGGTCCGAAGGACACGTTTGTGAAGGATTCTCTTCTGGTGTGTCCTCGATGTCAAAATGTTCTGACCGAAGGTGGTCCAGACAACCGTGTGATCGGGAACTTCTATCAATGCGAAAAGTGTGTCTATCGTTTTGACAGGCCTGATGTTGTTCATCTCTGCATGAATTGCGGGGCAACTTCAACGCATCAGACCGCGAAGTATGTTAAGGTCTTCAGGTACACGATCCCAGACGAGATTGCCAAGGAACTTCAAAGGGATCTGCCCGTTCTTAAGAACCTCAGAAAGACTCTTACCGACAGAGGCTTCAGGATTCAGACGCGTGCTAGGGTGAAGGGAGTTTCGGGTGCTGAATCCGTGTTTGATATTCTGGCAGAGAAGGATGATGTCCGCTTGGTCATTGATATTTCCACGACGGGAGACAAGAATGATATAATTGCGCTCTTAGCAAAGAAAGTCGACGTTAACCCGACGCGGGCAGCAATTATCGACTTGTCTGGTTCTGACATTCAGACCAGTCTTGGAAAAGTCTACGATGTCTTTGTTTTCAAGACCACTGCTGATCACGCTGCTGTGGACGGCTTTGAGAAGTTTCTGGCAACATTTGAATCTAAACGGGCTTCAAAGACAAAGAGCTGAAATGGCCAGCGAGGCCTTTATGTTTTGTCATGGTTCGCAGTTCAGAGATCTATTATCGTCAGCACGCGCGCTATCGCTCATTCAACATGCTTGAGACAAACTACTGCACTTTCTTGAGCAAGTTTTGTCTCTTGAGGTAGGCGACAGTGAACCTTCTGCCGTCTGGCATGCTGATGTCTTGGACGCTGACCAGTTCCCATCCTTCATTGCCTAGAGCGTTCAGGTCACTTTGAACATCATCCATGACTGGCCTTCTCTCGGCTTGGGAATGATCTGAATGAATCTGCGTCTTTATCGGAATCACCCTATATTCCCACTTAGCCAATCCAAACACCCCCTTCGACACGAATAATACTCAAACTCAAAAGTAAAAGCATTTGCTAGCAAACGATCTCGACCTATCATCCTTGCCAGATCAGTATGCCTTAACGTGTGCGTGAGATTCAGGCAGAAGAGGCTGCTTCTGACATGAAGGTTAGGAAGACTGGCGCGGTTTATTTTGCTTAGCTGTCCTCTCTTCTTCCAGTTCTTTGACGCGTGTTTCGATAAATTCTGTGACTTTCTCTTTACCGTATTTCTTCTCTTCTTCCTGTTTCTTCAATTGCTCTTCCGCTGTACTAAGGATTTCGACCATATCAAACGGTTTCATTATGTAGGCGTGTGCGCCTTTTTGGAGTGCCTCAACGGCGTTTTGCAATGATGGATATCCGGTGATTATTATCTTTCTTATTTTCGGAGCCGTGTCTTTCATTCTTGCCAGAACTTGTGTTCCTTCCATATCTGGGAGCCGAATATCGATAAAGGCCAAGTTATAGAAGTTGGCTTTGGTTTTCTCTATTGCCTCTTTGCCGCATCCCACCGTGTCAACTGCGTATCCCTTTTCTTCTAGTACTGCGGCGAGAACGGTTCTTATGCTTTCGTCGTCGTCGACAACAAGGATTCGGGCATGTTCACCCATACTTTTTCACCTCCTTCTGCTCTTGTTCTAGGTTCAATGGGGATGGTGATCGTGAAGGTCGTGCCTTCGCCAACTATGCTCTCAACCGAAATCTTGCCCTGATGGGCTTCTATTATGCGTCTGC
>CAYYXF010000160.1:0-1690 GCA_964475545.1 uncultured Candidatus Bathyarchaeia archaeon
GCGCGCGCAGGCAGCTTAGCGTCATTCCAATGCAGCCTTGATGTCTTCCGCTATCATCTTTCTTTTTGACTTCTCGATAAGATAGCTCTTGCCCGTCTGCAAATATGAAGGGAAGACCTTCAGTTGCTTGTAGAAATACTTGCCTTTCCTTATCTTGTACGTCGACCCACTGGGAATAATGGCTTTACCCGTGTTTCTCTTAGCGACATAGTTCATCGCCTTTATGGCAGTGTCTCCCATAAGCAGGATCGATTTTGCCTTTGGAAACAAGCCTATCTCGTTCTCCAATACGCGGACAGAGCAATTGTCAATGGTTTTTGAAGATATCGAATAGGAAGTTTTCCCACATTTCACAGCCGTAGTAACGTACACTCCTAGCTTCAATATGTCTTTCATGCTGGCAACCTTGAAACCCGCATCATTAAATGCTTGCACAGTTGTCTGCACAAAGAAAGGATTCCCAGAAGCATAGAAGTAATCACCTAAATCCTCAGGAGGCGCTTCTGAAATCATCAGCGTCCCAATCTTGCCAGGATCAACCTCTATGTTCGGAACCACGTAACATTTCTTATTCACATCTAGGCATGGAAAATCCGTGCATCTAGTGAAGTCGCTTGGACGCATTTACATGTCCTCCAGTCTCAATAGCAAGCTAGATAGTACTTAAGAATACTTTTTTCTTCCTAGCCATCATACAAGGCACGCGCGTTCGGTTGCAAGGTGGAAGTCCGTGCGCGTCTTTTCAAGGCATGCTGCAACTTCGCTGCATTATTCTTAAGTGTCCTACTTACTTTTACTGTCTGGGTGAATCGTTGACACACTATAGTGTGCGCCCCAGAAGCCCTAACACTAGGCATCATAAACGAGTGAAGTTGCACATTGAGCGGCCAACACTTTTGCTGAACAAAAAGAGGGCTCTGAGAAACATAGAGAAAATGGCCAAAAAAGCCAAAGCGTCTGGAGTCAGATTCAGACCGCACTTCAAGACCCACCAGTCTGCCCAAATAGGAGAATGGTTCAAGCCGTTTGGCGTCAAATCCATCACAGTCTCGTCGGTCGACATGGCCGCATACTTCTCTTCGCACGGCTGGAAAGACATCACAATAGCTTTCCCCACGAATATTCGAGCAATAACAAAAATAAATGCGCTAGCTGAAAAGATGAGGCTGGGCCTACTGGTCGAGTCAAGAGAAACGATCGATTTCTTGGGGAAAAACCTGAAGTCAAACGTTAACGTCTGGATTGACATTGACGTCGGATACAACAGGACAGGCATTCCTTGGAGCAGCACACGCGAAGTTGCGGGGCTCGCAAAGAAAATCGCAGGGTCGAAGAACCTTGCTTTTGCAGGCATCCTAACCCACGCGGGGCATTCATACGAGGCGAAATCCACCAGCGAAATCAGAAGAATATATGCTGATTCCATCTTCAAGATGCAGAAGCTTCGAGACGTGTTGACAGCGAAAAGCTTCTCAAATGTTGAGATATCTGTTGGTGACACCCCAACCTGCAGCGTGGCAGAAGACTTCACCGGCGTAGACGAGGTAAGGCCGGGCACCTTCGTGTTCTACGATGCGAAGCAGCTGGACCTTGGTTCCTGCAGCGAAAAAGACATCGCCATTGCCCTAGCATGCCCAGCAGTCGCCAAACACAAGGAAAGAAACGAAATAGTCATCCACGGAGGCGCAGC
>CAYYXF010000161.1:0-1641 GCA_964475545.1 uncultured Candidatus Bathyarchaeia archaeon
CTGAAGGCGTCTATGATGACGTGGTTGAAGATGACAGAACCTGAGAGAGTCATTCCTCCCAACAACCCCCAGAAGTCCGCATACTGAAGCAGAGTAATGATGAATTCGTCAAGGGCTGTAGCGAAAAGGATTACGCAGCCAGCTGCTAGAAGGGGTACCCCTTTGCGGTTCGTATGTATGCCCCCGTTCATGCTATCAGGAATCGCTATTTGTGATTTTGTCGCTTTCGCGTTTCCTTCTTATCTCAACCTTTCCAAGCGCGCGCTCATGGCTTCTTAGGCCTGCTTGTGAGTGATGGCTTTCCCTGCAGCAGGTGTGATGGGTCAGGAGTGGCCGCACTTAGGCGTCGATGTTAGTTGTTCACATGTTCCAGATGATCTGGGGGTTTGGAAGTGGTGGAAGCTGGCGTCGGAGTGTTGCTTGGTCTACATGTTTTCTTGTCTGGAAGAACATGAAGTGTTGCCGGTCCAACATTGAGGTGAGTATTTATTCCTTTGTGCCTGAAAATTCCTCTTCAAAAGTGTCTGTCAGTGTGACGCTAGGTTTGGTTTCAACAATAACTTCTTGCTTTATCCTTTGAAGTTTATGCACGAAATTGGCAATTTGGTACGGGAATCTTTCGCTGTCCAAAGCAGCGACCAGTGCCAGTCTTGAGACTGAATCTCCGTCTTGGACTGCTACCCATTTTCCTCTGTAGTTGGCAAGGAACAGAGTCTTACCAATGCCCTTTCTTCCCCCTCCGATTCGGCCTCTATGTAACAGGTATAGCTTGTTGTTCTCGTCAACTGCGGGCACACCGCCAATTCGTCGATTGATTCCGTGGAATGGTACGTCAACGACACTTAGGATGGAATGTCCATATCGTGTGTTCCATCTAGGCTCCTCTACGCCAAAGGCGTTCTCATAACGATTGTTCAGGGAATAGGTCGTCCACCAAATACCTAGTTTCTCAGACCATAACACTCTCCGTTTGCTGTGCCACCCTGTTCCACCGATTGTTATTTTGCCGGTTCTTTTCGAATGCTTCCCCAGATTTTCCTTTAATTCTACCTGGGCTTCCTTTATTCTAATATTCTCTTCAATAACCTTCAACATCTTCTTACACTGTTATTGTTGAGGCTTATAGTACTCGCCTAGTCCAAGTGAGTCTATAGTTCGCTCAATACTGTTGAGCATTTATAAATGTCGCTGAGCAGAGGCTTTTGCTCAATAACATTGAGCATTTATATACCTCATTGAGCAAGATATTTAATGAATTGCTTAACGAAGGCAACTCTATGTATGCAGTCAAAAACACATTTGCTCCCAAATCCTCGAGGGTTTTGCGGGTCCTATTAACAAACTATGGTAGAGACTGGGACGAGAGACAACTTGCACATGAGGCCGGTGTCTCCAATGGTTTGGCTCATTATGTCTGCAAAAACTTGATTGAGCTTGGCTCTGCCGCTAGAAACGAGCAGAATCGGATTCTCCTGATTGATCCGTTAAAGCTGCTGAGGCGCTGGGCTTCTTATAATCAATATGATCGCGTAAACAGGTTCTTGGATTATTTCACTTTCGAGAAAGAGGTAGATCAGTTTGTGCATAAAGTGGTTGATTTGGATCTCAAGTATGCTCTGTCTGGTCTAGCTGCTGCTTGGC
>CAYYXF010000162.1:0-1625 GCA_964475545.1 uncultured Candidatus Bathyarchaeia archaeon
CGATTATCTTCTATTTGGCATCAACAATTATGATACCTTCTGGACCCCTGATGGAGCCAATTGGTACGGGGATAGAGACCATCCTTACGACCTGAAAAAAACAAATGGCAGGCTGCAAGTTCCGAATGGTTCTCCCAAGTTTGAAGTGGCACCTTCAAACGTGACGCTTGGACCTGGACCAGCAAATGGTACAGAATTCACTGTTGACGTCAACATAACTGGGCCACCGCCTTCAGGCTTGGACGCATGCCTGTTCGTCGTAGCTGCCGAGTTTAAGCTGTACTACAATAGCACGCTTCTAGAACCCCTAGGTATATCAGAAGGGCTCTTCTTCCGAGACCCTGCATGGAACCTCTACGGAACATCGTTTTCCGGCGCATTCGTATCTGATGGATCAGGATCTTACGCTCTGGCGAGCGGTTTGATTTATCCAAACAGTAGTGGTTACTGGGATCAGACGTCGTTTCCAAACGGAACAGGCTCAATAGCAAGGATAAATTTCAGAGCCATAAAACAAAACAGATTCAACCAGCTTGAGTGCAACTTGACGCTAGGCAACTGCCACCTGGATAACAAGGACGACAATTTCATACCTATGAACGAGTCCAAAAACGTTAACTGCCGCTACACCATGCTTCCTAGCGTCCGATTTATGATTGAATGGAAGCCAGCGTGTCCCATTCCATATGTGCCTTCCAACATTACGAGAGCTGATGAGCCAACTCGGATCACCGCAAACTTCAGTGAGCCACTCGATGACTATAATGTATCAATGATGTTCTCATACAGGGTTGATGGTGGAGACTGGTGGAACACGTCGATGAAGTACAACTCAACGACAAGCCTTTGGACGACGCAGATTCCTGGCCAGCGTAATGATTCGAGGAGCGTGGAGTTCTTCATAACAGCCTGTTTTGACGTTGGAAGCCTGCGGAGCCAAAAATACAGCTACAGTGTCAAACCTCTGCTTGCAAGTGACCTTAACGGAGATGGAAAAGTGGACGTGAAAGACGTGGCATATGTATGCAAGGACTATGGAAAGAAAGGCCCATAGAAAAAGCATGCTAAATTCCAGAACCAAAGACGAAGATGAACAGTGCTTGTCTGAGCAAAGCCTTGTGTTACGATGGCCCAAAAATTCGCGCGCGTCTTTCCAAACGTTTTGACATATGATGACAGTTTTACCGCTGCCAGAGCCAAGATGACCATGAGAACAGCAATTACAGCGCGCGCGGAGATGGAAGCGAATTAACCGTGAGTACGCCAATCATATAACACGCCTACAAACAAGTAGGAATATACTACGTAACGCTGACGGTGTACGCGCCGGGAGCGACACCAGAAACTGACACAACAGCCGAAACAAAAATCCTACACTCCATATCACCAGTAGGAGGTTACTCTGATTTCAGAAATAGCCCCGCAGCTGCAAAGTCAATAACGCTCTACTCGACCATAGCGGCAATTTCAGCAGTGGCCTTCATCTTGGCCAGACCCAAGAAAGAACATAGCTTAGCATAACAGTGCACGCAGATCATGTATTTGCACAGCGTGTGCTGTATTGAAGACCGAGGCAAAACTCGGACCGTTCTGGTAGCGCTATCTGCTTCAGACTTTGCTTCACT